>DAINRO010000004.1:0-51445 GCA_036741795.1 Chloroflexota bacterium | reverse complement strand
GCCCCGATTAGTCCAAGCTCCTCGCCGAGTACGCTGAATATATAGTCGGTCGTCGATGTTTGGAGGAAGTCGAGCTGCGTCTGGCTGCCGTCTGTAAAGCCCTTACCAAACACGCCGCCGGAGCCGATCCCGATCTCGGCCTGGCGGATGTTGAATCCGCCGCCCAGCGGGTCGGAGTTTGGATCCACCCAGAGCCGGAACCTGTCAAGCTGGTAGTCGTTGAGCGCGAACAGCATTACGAATGGCAGTAGCGCTACCGTGAGACCCAGCAGAATTCCTATGAACCGTGGCGGCGCCCCTGCCATTGCCACCATGCCCAGCCAGATCGCCCCGAAGACCATCGCCGTGCCCATGTCCGGTTCGATAAGGACGAGTACGGCCGGCACACCCGCCATCACCAGCGAGGTAACGAATATCCGCGGGTCGTTCATCCTGGCCTGCCTGTCGGCGAGGTAACGAGCCAGGGAAACAATCACGAGGATCTTAGCCACTTCCGAAGCCTGGATCTGCTGTCCGGCAAACGTAAACCACCTCGTCGACCCGTATGCCGAGTCGCCCACGAATAACACGGCGACCAGCATGCCCACCGCAGCCACGTAGAGCAGTGGCGCGAATTGGCCGTAAGCCCGGTAGTCGAACCAGGCGACCGCCACCATCGCTCCCAACCCCATGAAGGCGTACACCATCTGCCTCACCATCGGGTGACCGGCAGTGATTTCCGGGTAGGCGCTCAGGGAGGCGCTGTAAAGCAGGAGCATGCCGTAGGCGACAAGCGCCAGCGCCAGGACGATGAGGATTGGGTCGAAGTGACGTGCGCCTCGCCGCTCGATCATGTCAGTTGCTCCAACCGGCGCAGCCTCATGGCCTGCGGGCTCGGCGGTGGTGTCTCCGGTGGGGGCGTTTCGGGCGGCGGTTCTGCCGTGGGTGCGGGCGTCACCGGCACGGGCACTGCCGTTGGCTCCTCAGCCGGGGCGGGCGCGGCCGTCGCGCCAGGAGCGGGTGCGGGCTCAACGGCGGGAGCGGGACCATCTTCGGCCTCGCCGTCCGCGGAGGGCGGGGTGTTCGGTGTTGGGAGCGGGTCGATCTTTGGCGCGGGAGCGCGGGAGCCGTTGAAGTAGAAGTCGAAGATGCGGCCAGCGGCCGGAGCAGCATCATTGCCGCCGCTTCCGCGCTCCAGGAATACAACCACGGCGATCTGCGGATCGTCGTAGGGTGCGAATCCGACGAACCAGCCGTGGGTTGGGTGCTTACCGTCGTACCCGGCCGTCCCGAATTCGGCGGTCCCGGTCTTGCCCGCGACAGCGACATTCTGGATCGCCGCGTTGCGCGCCACTCCGGAGGTCACGGACTGCCGCATGCCGGCTTTCAGGATATCGAGGTAACCGGCTTCGACCGGGGCCGCGGTTGGTTCCTCCACCTGGACGGCATCCACGACGTTGCCCATGCTATCGCGGTACTCCTTCACGACGTGCGGGGTCAACATGCGGCCACCGTTCACCATGCCGGTGACGGCGGTCAGCATCTGCATCGGTGTCGCAGCGACGTAGCCCTGGCCAATACCGAAGTTGTAAGTGTCGCCGACCGTCCATGGCTCCGCGATCGTCTCGTTCTTCCACTCGGCGTCGGGTACGAGTCCTTCGGACTCACCTGGAAGATCGACGCCGGTCGGCGCGCCCAGGCCAAAGCCGCGAGCATACTGCGCGACCTTTTCTTCGCCCAGGCCACGGAAGCCTTCATCAGTCTTCCCTCCGGCCAGGTAGTAGAAGTAGACGTTGGATGACATGGCCACGCCCCCGTAGAAATCGAGAGTTCCGAGGGGTGCCCAGTCGGGATATACGTAGACGACGTTCGGGTCGAATTCGTTCTCGACGGTGATGTAGCCACGGCTCGTAATCGTCGTGCCCGCCGAGGCAACGCCTTCCTGGAGGGCGGCGGCGCCAACGATCGTTTTGAAGGTACTGCCCGGCGGGTAGCGTTCGGCGATTACGTGATTCACGAGAGGCTTGCCGGGCGCGTCCACGAGGGCCGCCAGCTCCTCGCTGGAGATGCTTTTCCCGAAGACGTTGTTGTCATAAGTAGGCAGTGAGACCATGGCCAGGACTTCGCCGGTCTTCACGTCCATCACCGCAGCTGCCGCGTTGAGTGAATTGCCTGAGAACTCCTTGAGAATCTCAGCAGTGCGCTGCTGCAGGTCGAGGTCCACGCTCAGCACAACGTTGCTGCCGTCAATAGGCCGGCGCTCTGACAGTGTGGAAAGCTCCTGGCCGAGGGCGTCCACTTCGATCAGCTTCTTGCCCGGCTTCCCCCTCAAGGCCTCTTCGTACGTGTATTCCACACCGGCCTTGCCGAGGAAGTCCTGCACCAGGTAACCCTGGGACTCGAGCTCGGCGTGTTCCTCGGCGGAGATTGGTCCGGTGTAGCCGAGGACATGGGACAGCAAGTCGCCAGTAAGGTAGGTGCGGCTTGGCTCAACCAGCACCTGCAGTCCCGGGTAATGGGGCGCTAGTTCCATGAGGACCAGTGCTGTGTCCCTGTCGATGTCGCGTTTCAGAACGGCCGGGCTGAACTCGCCCTGGTTTTCGACACCCTCGTCCACCTTCGCTTCGATCTCTGCCGCGGGCATGCCGATCGTTTCGGATACGGTCCGGTACATCGCCGCCTCGCCCTCCTCCTGCATGTCTCCTGGGAGGATGGCGACCGAAAATCGCGCCGCGTTCTGGACAAGCAACTTTCCGTTGCGGTCGTAGATTAGCCCACGTGCCGCAGGGATAGGCACCTCGCGGAGAGCGTTGATGGATGCCTGGTCACGGAACTCCTCGCCCCGGATGATCTGCATGTTTATGAGCTGGATGATCAGTATCCCGAACATCAAGAGGACAAGAGCCCGCAATCCCGCCGCCATGGTGCTCGTGCGTCGTGATGCCGGTTGATCTCGTTTGGGTTCTTTAGCCTTCCAGCGGCGCCTGCCTTCAAACATGCTCATGGTTACAACGGCGAAGTGAGCCGGCCCGATCCGTAAAGGACGGAGGGGCGTGCCGGACTGAGCCAGCGAACGGGGAGATAGATGATGGGTGCGAACAGCGTGTTGACCACAGCAGCGGGTATGGCCACGCGAAGCAGCAGGTAGCCGAACTCGACCGGCTGTCCGGTAGCCGCCAGCACTATGCCGTGCACAATCTCATAGATGAACGAACTGCCCGCTACTACTGCGAGAGTCGGTAAGAAGGCGCTCTCGATGGGCCGTTGCCGGGCGAGCGATGCCAGCAGGACGATGGGCGCCATCGCAAGGAGGGATGTGCCTACCGGGTCACTCGAAACCAGGTCGCGGATCACGGCGATTATCGGGACGCCGATGAGCGCGTCCTCTTCGCTACGGATGACTGCCCAACAGCAGGCGAGCGCCAGCACCAGGTCAGGTGCGACCCCGAGGATCCTTACGTGCGGCATCACGGCGACGGACATAACCGCAAGGAACCACGCCGCAAGTGCGAGGACGATGAACCTCACGGTGCCGTCAACCTCGCGGGGGTGAAGCTTATCAGCACGAGGACTGTCTCCATCTCGTCGAGTTCCGCGGCAGGAGTCAGTATCGCCTTCTTGAAGGCCGATTGGGGGCGTTGTTCAACCTCTCCGACGCTGCCGATGAGTAGGCCGGGCGGATAATTGCCGCCCAATCCCGAGGTCAAGACCAGACTTCCTGGATCGATCGCCTCCTCAGGCGGGAGCAGGTCCAGGAGGACCCCGTTGCGGAGATCGCCCTCCGCCACTCCTCGCACGGAGCGGGGCTCGGGCGCAGCGGCAGGCGGCGCGGGGGCGGGCGTGGCACCCGGTGAAGGTGCGGGTGTGGCGGGAGCAGGCGTGGGCACTGGGGTGGCTACCGCAACCTGCGCGTTCACCGAGCTGGAAGGGTCGGTCACGAGCCTGATCCACGAGTAGGAGTCGTACGCGCGGGCAACTGTGCCCACCAGGCTGCCGCTCCGCGAGAGAACCACCATGCCCTCGTCGATCCCATCGTCGATTCCCCGGTCGATCGCCACCATGCGCTTGAGTGCTGATGGCTCCTGGGCGATCACGTTGGCGGCGAGCAGTTGGTCTTCAGGACGCTGCTGCTTAACGCCCAGTGCGGCCTCCAGTTCGCCGATCCGCTGATCGGCGTCCGCCTGGGCCGCGAGTTCAGCCTGCAGGCGCTCTACTTCCGCCTTGAGTGCCTCGTTTTCCCGGGCAAGCTCGCCGCGGTCGGATATCCCCTCGTAAATGTCATCGATGGGGCTGACGGCGTCGGTCAGGACCGCCTGCATGGGAGCGCTCGCCATGAGGGTTAGATTGCGGGCGGGATCATCGACTCTTTGCTCGGAGAGGAAGATACTCATCACTCCCACAGCGAGGACCGTTAACAACCACCAAACTAATCGCATATTCGTAGAATTTCAGGCCAACGACGGCCGCGTGGGCTAGCGGGGCGCTTTGCGGGTTGTCAGCCGGGCTTGCAGCTTCTGGAGAGTGGCTGCTTCCTCTAGTACGTCTGCGGCGCCCCGAACGACGCAGGTCAGCGGCTCTTCCGCGACGTAAACGGGGAATTTCGTCTCCTGGGCCAGCCGCCGGTCCAGTCCACGCACCATGGCGCCCCCTCCTGCCAGGATAATGCCGGTACTCATGATGTCCGCCACGAGTTCGGGCGGAGTTATCTCGATGGTCTGCCTGACTGAGTCGATGATCGAGTTCACTGAACCGGCAAGGGCGTCCCGGATCTCGACGCTGCTGACCTCTACGGATTTCGGCAGGCCGGTCGCCAGGTCGCGACCGCGCAACTCGATGCCTGTCTCGTGCTCCAGCGGGAACGCGGAACCGGCTTCCATCTTTACTTCCTCCGCCGTCCGCTCGCCGATCAGCATGTTATGAACCTGGCGGGCGTAGGCGATGATGTCCTGGTCCATCTCGTCACCGGCTGTCCGGATCGAGGTAGCGACCACTATGCCGCCCATCGAGATCACGGCGACCTCCGTTGTACCACCGCCGATGTCCACGATCATGCAACCGCCCGGGTCCATAACGGGCAATCCTGAACCGATAGCGGCGGCCATCGGTTCTTCGATAAGGTAGGCCGCGCGCGCTCCAGCATTGAGTGCCGCATCGTGCACTGCACGCTTCTCCACCTCTGTGACACCGGAGGGGATGCCGATGGAGACGCGCGGACGCGGCAATCCAAACCCGAACGAGTCGTGGACGGAGCGGATGAAGTAGTGGAGCATCTTCTCCGTTACCGAGAAGTCGGAAATTACGCCGTCCCTCAGAGGACGCACGGCGACTATATCGGCGGGGGTGCGGCCGACCATGCGCTTCGCTTCCGAACCGATAGCCAGGATTTTCTTGTTGACCCTGTCGATAGCCACGACAGAGGGCTCGTCGATGACGATACCCCTGCCTCTGACCAAGACGAGCGTGTTCGCTGTGCCGAGGTCTATCGCAACATCGTGCGAGAATAGCCCGAGCAGGGTATTGAGCGGGTTAAAGGGCAAATTTCCTCCCGAAAAGACGATCCCGCCGTACGCGGGACAAGGCGCGTCTTTGGCATTGTAACTGAGTGTGACAGCGCTGCAACAGGGCGGGCCGCATGTCGCGGCGCATATCTACATAACGAGCGGCAGCGGACTCTCGGTGTGGCCCCTCAGACCTTCGCCTTGCGCCAGCCGGACTCGACAGCCTCTCCTTCGGTACAGAACCACCTCTCTCCAGCGCCCTCGTTGATCACCGTTTCGTCATAGTGCCGCTGTCCGGGCACGTGGTAGATCTTCTCGCCCTCGCGGTTGATGTTGCCCTTGATCATTGGGTTGCCGTTGGCAGAGAACTCGCAGCCACCCACACCACCTACGGGCGGCGGCGGCGCAGCGGTCGGGCTGGAGCAGGAGGCGCCCCAGAGTCCGCGACCCGCTTCGCGGGCCTGCCGCTGCAGCTCGATGAAGGTTGCCTGGTGCTTTACATCGGGTGGGTAGGTCGACGATTGTGCGTAGCCGTCGCGGACAAGGGCCGCGTTGACCATATCCCCGCCGACATAGACGTAGCGCAAGAGCCGCCCGAACGCGTCTGTCTCCGACACGTCCCTCTCCAGCCCCACAGTCTTCCCGTCCACCATCTCTTTGTTGCGCGCGCTCGCCTCTGGCCCGAAGCAGCCGACGGGCTGAGATGGATGGACTGTCTCCGGCGTGTCGATGCCAATGTAGCGGACCGTGAACTCCTGGCCCTGGATCTCGACGTGGATCGTGTCACCGTCAACGACGCGGGTGACCCGGGCCTGGGTCAGACCCGGGGGTAAAGGGTCTGGGGCAGGCGCATTTGATGGAGTCGCCGTGAGCGCTGTGGTTGTTGGTCGGGTAGTTGGAGAGGTATCAGGAGGTGACTCGGCGGATTCGCAAGCGGCCAGCATTAGTGCAAGGATGGCGACCGCGACTGAGAGAACCAGGCTGCCCACTGCCTTCTGGCTCCTGGCTCTTGAGTTCCTCCTGTTCAGACCTCCACCCCATGTTCCCGCATCTGAACCAGGAATTCATTCTCGTCCAGCACGGTGATTCCGTATCCTTCCGCCTTCGCCAGCTTGCCGCCGGGGTCGGCGCCTGCTACCACGTAAGTCACCTTGCGGGTGACGCTGCCGGTGGCGTCCGCGCCGAGGCTCTTAACGAGCGCCTCAGCCTTGCCGCGCGGCATCGCCGCAAGCGTGCCTGTAAACACGAATGTTTGACCCGTGAGGGGCCCCTCAACGCGTTTGACGCGCTTCTGCTCGAAGTTCACACCGGCGGCACGTAGTTTCTCGATGATTGCGCGCTTGTTCTCGTCCGCGAAGTACGCTGCGACGCTGTCCGCAATTTTCGGTCCGATCCCCTCTACCTGGGCGATGTCGTCCGCAGAGGCCGCCGCGAGCGCGTCCAGATCTCCGAAGTGCTCAGCCAGCATCGTCGCGATTTCCCAGCCGACGTGACGGATGCCGAGGGCGAACAGCAGACGATTGAGGTTCACCTTCTTCGAGTTCTCGATGTTGCGGAGCAAGTTTTCGGCGGACTTTTCGCCCATTCGGTCGAGGGCCACCAGCTGCTCCTTCGTCAAGGAGTAGATGTCCGCGGGGTCCTTGATGAGGCCGCGGTCGAGGAAGATCGCCACCCACTTCTCTCCCAGCCCTTCGATGTCCATGACACCGGCGAAGTGGGTAATCCAGCGGAACATCTGCGCCGGGCATGAAATGTTGGTGCAATAGGTCATCGCCTCGTTTTCAGGCCGGACCGCCTCGCTCTTGCAGACAGGGCACTTCTTCGGAATGCGATACCGTCGCTCCTTGCCGGTGCGTTTGCTCACGACTGGGCCGACCACCTGGGGGATCACGTCGCCCGCTCGCTGCACGATCACGGTGTCGCCTTCGCGGATGTCCTTGCGGCGGATGTCGTCCTCGTTGTGAAGGGTCGCCTGCTTGACGATGACGCCACCGACACGGACCGGTTCGAGGATCGCGAACGGGTTGAGGGAGCCTGTGCGCCCCACGTTGATGGCGATTCGCTTCAGTTGCGTTGTCGCCTGGACAGGGGGGAACTTGTAGGCGATCGCCCAGCGGGGCTCGCGTCCGACGTAGCCCAGTTCGTCCCAGAACCGCTTGTCGTCGATCTTCACGACCATGCCGTCGATCTCGTAGTCGAGATCATGGCGGCGGTCCTCCCATGTGCGGTAGAACGATTCTACGGCCTGCAGATCGTCCAGCAGCTTAATCTCGGGGTTGATCTTGAACCCCAGCCGGCCCAGCCACTGGAGCGTTTCGTGGTGTGTCGGAGGCACGCCATCGCCTTCCGCCCAGCCCAGCTGGTAGAGCCAGAGGTCGAGCTTGCGGGCGGCGGTGATCTTCGGATCGAGCTGACGGATCGAGCCAGCCGCCGAATTGCGCGGGTTTGCATAGAGCGCTTCGCCCCGCTCGCCTCGCTCGTTGTTCAGCGCCTCGAACGACGATTTCGGCATGTAGATCTCGCCGCGTACCTCGAACTGCTCCGGGTAGTTCTTCCCCTGCAATTGCATCGGGATCGTACGGATCGTGCGCAGATTCTCGGTAATGTTCTCGCCGTGCAATCCGTCGCCGCGTGTCGCGCCCTGAACGAATCGGCCATTCTCGTAGACGAGCGCCACCGCCAGGCCGTCGATCTTTGGCTCACAGACGTACTGGAACACGTCCGTCCCTGCAAGTCGGGCTGCGCGAGTGTGCCAGGCCTGCAGATCGCTGAACTTGAACGCGTTGGCCAGCGAGAGCATCGGCTCCCTGTGATCAACGACCCCGAATGCCTCCGATGCGCGCTCGCCGACTCGCTGAGTGGGTGAATCCGGCGCGATCAGCTCCGGGTAGTGCTCCTCGATCGCCCGCAGGCGCCGCATCAGCTCGTCGTACTCGGCGTCGTCTACCTCGGGCGCCGTTTTCACGTAATACAGGTAGTCGTGGTAGTTGATCTGCGAGCGCAGCTCCTCGGCCCGTACCTGCGCCTCCTGGACATGGTCAATCCCGCAGGACATATCGGCGTTAGCGTAACCGAATCGTTACTCTTCGGCACGCGTGAATTGGCACTTTCCACTACGTGGGCATCTGCCTAAACTTCTCCTATGAAGCTGGTAATCGTCGACTACGACGCCGGCAACCTTTACAGCGTGGCTCGCGCCGTCGAGCACCACGGGGTCCGGCCGCTGATAACCTCGACGTCGAAGTACCTTGACGAAGCCGACGCACTCATCGTCCCCGGGGTCGGCGCCGCCGAGGACACGATGGCTAACTTGCGGGGCCACGGGCTCGTCGAGCCGATCAAGGAGTACATCGCGTCGGGACGCCCGTTCCTTGGAGTATGCATGGGGCAGCAGGCCCTGTTCGAAGCCAGCGAGGAAGGCGGCGAGCACGAGTGCCTGGGCATCCTGAAAGGGCGCATTGTCCGATTGCCGGATGGCCAAAAGGTGCCACACATGGGCTGGAACCGAGTCCGCCAGGTGCAACCGCACCCGATCTTCGACGGTATCGAGGACGGCGCTTACTTCTACTTCGTCCACTCCTACGTCCCCGCGCCCACGGACGCCTCCGTGACCATCGGTGAGACGGACTACGGCGTGACGTTCCCGTCGGTGGTAGCGAAGGAGAATGTCGTCGCGACCCAGTTTCACCCGGAGAAGAGCGGCGAAGCGGGGCTCCGCATGTACGCGAACTTCATCAAGATCGCGTCGATGGCGCCCGTTTAGACCGTCAACGAATATCTGCGCGATTGCGCGGCGGGTCTGAGGACTCGATATCCTGGGCGGAAGTATTTCTCCGGGGTTTCTCCGTAGCACGCTGGAGTTCCACATCGGCCCGCATGGCCGCGTGGAGCGCTGCGTGGTCGAGCAGGAAATTCGAGAAGGCAAAGGATGCGGGCAGCAGGTCAAAGCTTTTCATACCCCACAAGACGGATTGACACGCCGAACGTTACGGTCCGATAAGCCATTACAATCGCGAATATGGAAATCATTCCGGCCATCGACATTCGCGATGGCCGCTGCGTTCGCCTCGACCAGGGCGACTACGCCCGCGAGACTGTATTCGCCGATGATCCCGTCGAGGTAGCGAAGCGCTGGGAGGCCCTGGGTGCGCCCCGCATCCACGTCGTTGACCTTGATGGCGCTAAGGATGGGGTTCCCCGGAACGAGGCCATCATCTGGCGCGTAATTGAGGCCGTGTCCACGCCCGTCCAGGTAGGCGGCGGCAACCGCACCCTCGACGTGGTCGATTCGTACATCAAGGCTGGAGCAGACCGTGTCGCTCTCGGCACGGCCGCCGTCAAGGACCAGAGCGTCCTCGTCAACGCCCTTGCCCTCTTCGGCGACCGCATCCTCGTCGGCGTGGACGCCCGTGACGGAATGGTTGCCACCGATGGCTGGCTCGAGACATCTTCGACATCCGCCGTGGACCTCATCGCCCAGCTTGCCCTTCTCAACGTCCCGCGCATTTTCTACACGGACATCTCCCGCGATGGCATGCTCGGCGGCCCCAACTTCCCGGCCATCCAGCAAGTTGTTGAGCACGCGCTCGGCCTCGACGTGCCGATGAGAGTGATCGCCTCCGGGGGTGTCTCCGAGATCGAGCACATCCAGCGTCTCAAGCTAATCGGCGTCGAGGGCGTCATCATCGGCAAAGCGTTGTATACCGGCGCGCTCGACCTGAGCGACGCGTTGAGTGCGGCTTAGGGTAGCTCCCGCACCAACTTGTTTCCTTGCCCATTGCTTGTTACCCCTGCAATACTGGCGCCGTAACCAGTCACGAAGGAGACTCCCATGGTCACAGGCTCATCTGAAATCGGCATTCCCGAAGACATCCGCGACATTGTTAAAGGCGCTATCACCGGCCTCCACGGACTCGTTGACGCCGAGGTCCTCCCCATGGAGCAGAGCATGGGCGACACCCTCACCGACGAGCGCAAGTTCTTCGACGAGCGCGGCAAGGCCACTGACGAAGTCATGGAGGCCCGCAAGCAGGTGCGCATGAAGTCCGCACAGGCCGGTTACTACGCGATGTTCGCTCCGGAGAGCGTCGGTGGCGGCGATCTTGGTGTCCGGACCATGGTCTTCGTCGAGGAGGCCCTCTACCGCCGCTACGGCCCCGGCCGCCCCCTCATCACCTGGGCCAAGGGGTTCCTCTCGCAGCCGACGCTCGCGTCGTTCGTCGATGGCCCCTCCCACATGCTGGGGCCGGTCACCGAAAGCGTCCGCAAGGAGTTCATCCCCCGCATCTCCAGCGGCGAGCAGACTGTCTGTTTCGCCCTCAGCGAGGCCAATGCCGGCTCCGACGTCTGGAACATCCAGACCAAAGCGAAGCGCGACGGCGACGACTGGGTGATCAACGGCAGCAAGCAGTGGATCACGAACTCGCCCTACGCCGACTACGCTGTCGTCTTCGCAGTCACCGACCAGGAGATGGTGAAGCAGCGAAAGGGTGGCATCAGTGCCTTCTTCGTCGAGACGACAGCGCCGGGATACTCGTTCGACGGCGTCCTACCCGTGATGGGCCACACCGGCGGCGACTGCGGCGCGATGACGTTCGACAACGTCCGCGTCCCTGCCGACCGCCTCGTCGGCGCCGAGCACCAGGGGTTCGCCATCGCGATGTTCGGCATCTCAGAGGGACGCACCAGCATCTCCGCCAACTGCATCGGCATGTGCGAGTATGCCCTCGACCGCTCGCTGGAGTACTCGCAGCAGCGAATCAGCTTCGGCCAGCCGATCAGCGAGTACCAGGCGATCCAGTTCATGCTCGCCGACATGGCGATCGACATCTACACGATGAAGTACATGGTCCTCCAGACCGCCGCCCTGATCGAGAACGCCACGACGACCGGCAAGCTCCCGGTGAAGGAGATTTCGATCTCCAAGGCCTACTGCGTCGAGAAGACCCAGGAGTGCTACGACCGCGCCATCCAGGTGCACGGCGGCATGGGTCTCACCAACGAACTCCCTCTCAACGAGGGCTTCCGCATCGCCCGCACCCTCCGCATCCCCGACGGCACCGGCGAAATCCAGCGCCGCACCATAGCGCGCCAGATGCTCCGCGGCGACGTTGTCTTTTGACAACAGTGAATGGTGAAATAGGGGATCGCTGAGCGTCCCACCCTGTGGCCCCCGAGCTCCTCCTCGCCGTTCTCCTCATCGCGTTTATTGCCTCGCTCTGCTCGTCGCTGACCGGCTTCGGCTTTGCGCTGGTCATGGCGCCGCTGCTCACGCTAGCCTGGGACGTCGAGGAGGCGGTTGCGACCACCACCCTGCTCGCGTTTCTCAACAACGGCTTCCTGCTAGCGGAGGCCCGGGGCCATGTAGTCCCGTCGCGAGTGGGCATCCTGCTGCTCGGCTTTGCGTTTGGCCTGCCCGTGGGCATCTTCCTGCTTGAGCGCCTCGACGCTGACACGATGAAGATCCTCGTGTCGACCACCGTTCTCGTTACCGGCATCGCGCTGTTCTTCCTGCCTGCCTACGAGATACGCGGCCGCGCACGACCGCTTGCCGTCGCCGCGGGGGCGGCCAGCGGCATCGTTGGTCCGGTGACGAGCATGAACGGCCCGCCCATCGTGATCTACCTTCTTGGCCGCCACCCGGCCATGGACGAGTTCCGGTCGACGATCCTCGCGTACTTTCTCCCTACGGGCGTCATCACCGTGGCGGCGTTTATCGCCCTCGGGCGGATCACGGAGGATGTCCTGCTCGCCACTGCTGTCGGCGTCTCGGGCATCCTGCTTGGCGCCCTCGCCGGCGCTTGGGTTCGGCAGCACCTCGACCAGGAGCGCTTCCGCCTGATCGTGCTCGCCGTCCTCGTCTTCTCCAGCCTTGCCGTTCTGCTCTCGGCAATCGTCTAGCCCATTCCGACTGCACTCTTCATAATTCAACTATGACCACCGCAGTCTCCAGCCTCACAAAACGCATCATCCCCTGTTTCGACGTTGCCGATGGGCGCGTCGTCAAGGGGATCCAGTTCGTGGACCTGCGTGACGCTGGCGATCCTGTCGAGCTGGCGAAGGTCTACTACGAAGAGGGTGCCGACGAGCTGGTGTTCCTCGACATAAGGGCCTCGCCGGACCGCCGGGATACCGCCGTGCAGATGGTCCGGAGCATCGCCGACCAGATCTTTATCCCCTTCACCGTCGGCGGCGGGATACGCACCACCGAGGACGTGCGCCAGATGCTGGAATCCGGCGCGGACAAGGTCTCGATCAACACCGCAGGCGTCGAGAACCCCGAGTTCATCACCGAGGCGGCGCGCAAGTTCGGTTCGCAGTGCATCGTCGTCGCTATCGATGCGAAGCAGGTGAGCCCGGGGCGCTGGCAGGTGCACACGTACGGAGGGGAGGGCGGCGGCACCCCTGTCGAGCTGGACGCCGTCGAGTGGGCCGTGCGCTGCGCCGAGCTCGGGGCAGGCGAATTGCTCGTAACCGGCATGGACGCCGACGGCACCGAGGACGGCTACGATATCGACCTGACCCGCGCCATCTCCGACGCCGTCACGGTGCCGGTCGTCGCCTCGGGCGGCGCCGGGGGACCCGAGCATATGCGGGAGGTCCTCGACGAAGGCCACGCCGACGCCGCCCTCGCCGCCAGCATCTTCCACTTCGGCACGCACCGCATCCGCGAGGTGAAGGAGTACCTGGCGGGACGTGGGGTGCCGGTGCGGCTTTGAGAAGTTAGAAGTTAGAAGTAAGAAGAGAGAAGTTTTCGAATGCCACTCACACTTGATAGCAATGGACTGATACCCGCGATCGTGCAGGACGCCTCGAGCGGCGAGGTGCTCATGTTCGCGTGGATGAACGAGGAATCGGTGCGCAACACCCAGGAGAGCGGCGAGGCCTGGTTCTGGAGCCGCAGCCGCAAGGAGTTGTGGCACAAGGGCGCGACCTCGGGCAATACGCTGGCCGTCCGCGAGATCCGCTACGACTGCGACGTCGACGTGCTGCTCATGAAGGTGGACGCCGCGGGACCGGCCTGCCACACGGGCGAGCGCTCCTGCTTCTTCCGGGTGCTCGGCGACCCGGCGGACGCAATGCCGGTATAGCCGCTACTCTTCTGGCGCGAACCCCCGCCGCACGGTGTTCTCAGTTACTGTTCGCGGGTCCATGAACTGGCGGACGTAGTCGGGGCCGCCGGCCTTTTCGCCGATGCCGGACATCTTTGAACCGCCGAAGGGCTGGCGGGCGGGGATGGCGCCGGTGATGGGGCGGTTGATGTAGAGGCTGCCCGTCCGGAACTCGCGGCGGGCGAGGTCGATGTGGCGCGGGTTTCGGGAGTAGACGCCGCCGGTTAGCGCGAAGGCGGAGTCGGCGGCGATATTCAGCGCTTCCTCGAAGGTCTCGGCGTGGAAGACGGCGAGGACGGGGCCGAAGATCTCCTCGCGAGCCAGTGGCGAGGCCTGCGGGACGTCGGTGAAGACGGTGGGGCGGACGTAGTTGCCCGGGGAGTCCGGCGCGTCGCCTTGGGCGAGGAGCGTAGCGTACTCTCTCGCGCCGTCGATGTAGCCCTGGATCTTCTCGCGGGCCTTGGCGTCGATCACTGGGGGCACGAAGCTCTGGGGCTGGTGCGGTGGGCCTACCACTAGGCTCTCGACGGAGTCTCGCAGCCGGGCGGTCGCCTCGTCGTACGCCGAACCGACGATGATGAGGCGGCTGCAGGCGCTACACTTCTGGCCCGCGTAGCCGAAGGCCGAGCGCACTACGCCGTCGATGGCCTGGTCGAGGTCGGCGTCGTCGTCGACGATGATTGCGTTCTTGCCGCCCATCTCGGCGATTACTCGCTTCACGTTGGCCTGGCCCGGGGCGGTCCGTGCCGCCGCCTCGATCATGCCGACGCCGACTGCGCTGCTGCCGGTGAAGGCGATGATGTCGACGCCCGGGTGCTCGACGAGCGCCTGTCCGACCTCGCCGCCGGGGCCTGGCAGGTATTGCACGATTCCGGGAGGCACGCCAGCTTCGCGCAGGATGCGCACAAGCTCGTAGGCGATGATCGGCGATTGGCCTGCAGGCTTCAGGATGGCGGCGTTGCCTCCGGCCAGCGCGCCGGCGCTCATGCCGCCGATGATCGCCAGCGGGAAGTTCCACGGCGCGATGATCGCGGCGACGCCACGGCCTGAGTACGAGTACTCGCTGTGCTCGCCCGGAACGTCGCCCATGATGCGCGGTGTCTCTAACGCGACAGCCTGCGCCCCGTAGTAGCGCAGGTAGTCCGCGGCCTCGGTCACGTCGCCGTCTGCCTCGTGCCACGGCTTGCCGCTCTCGAAGACCATCAGCGCGGCGAGATCGAAGCGGCGTTCCTCGACTAACTCCGCGGCGCGGGCGAGAATGTGCGCCCGTTGATCGGCGGGGGTCTCACGCCAGGCGGGGTAGGCAGCGCGGGCGATGTTGACGGCGGTGTCTACATCGTCGCGGGTGGCTTGCGCCACGACTGCGACCGTGGTCGAGGGATCGACCGTGTAGGTGACCGAGGCTTCGGGGCGGTCGTGGACTTCGTCCTCGCCGATGAGAAGCGGGTAGCTCTCGCCGAATCGGCCCCTGCGCTCTTCGAGCGCCGCGATCATCCGGTCGCGAGCCTCCGGGTAGAAAAACGCGGTCGGAGGGGAGTTCTGGATCGAATCGAGGTTGTCTGTGAGCGCCGGCGCCGGGGAGTCCTGGACCGGCCGAGCACCATCGGATCCGGAAACACCGGTCGAGGACGAAGCGGCGTTGAACCAGGCCTCGTTCGACGTGTTCTCCAGCA
The DNA here is from genome assembly GCA_036741795.1 of Chloroflexota bacterium. Classification (GTDB taxonomy): domain Bacteria; phylum Chloroflexota; class Dehalococcoidia; order SM23-28-2; family RBG-16-64-32; genus DATKKM01. Next base: position 36,184 of record DAINRO010000004.1, on the reverse strand, counting down.
GGCGTCGCACGAGGTAGGCCAACCCCGGAATTACTTCTCCGACCGGCACGTAGACTCGAGTCCGCCAGCCGTCCTCCGCCACCAGCGTGCGCAGCCCCTCGGCCATCCCGAACAGCATCTGGAACTCGATGTCGTCGTTCGTGAGGCCGGCTTCTCGTGACTTCACGATTGCCTGCGCGATCGAGTGGGGATTGTGGGTCCCGAAGGCGGGGCGGAGGTGAGGCCAGGCGGCGAGGAGCGCGTCCGTGCAGCGATCGAAGGACTCGTCCGTTTGGTCCTTGTCGAGCCACACGGGCACCGGCCACCCGTTCTGCTCGGCGACGATCCGCTCCTCGTCCCAGTAGGCGCCCTTCACGAGGCGGATGGTGACCGGCGTGCCTCGTTGCTTAGCGAGGGCGTGCAGCTCGGCGATCTGGTCGGTGGCGTCCCGGAGGTAAGCCTGGACGACTATTCCGGCGTGCGGGTACGTGGCGAACTCCGGCTCTCGCAGCAGGTCGCTGAAGGACTTCATAACCAGCTCGCGATAGGTGTACTGTTCCATGTCGAAGTTGACGAACGCCCCATGCCGTATCGCCGCGCGCAGGATTTCGCGGAGGCGTGTCGCGGCGGTCCGGCTGACCCACTCGGGCGCCGCCGGCTCCAGGTGGTGGCACAGGGCGGAAAGCTTGATCGACACGTTCACTCGAGGAATACCCGCCGCAACCTCGTCGTTGTTGCCGTCGGTGGCCAGCGTCGCGACCAGGTCCAGGTAGCGTTCTTTATAAGCGTCGGCCTCTGCGTCCGAGAGCGTGCGCTCACCGAGGAGGTCCACGGTGTAAGCGACTCCATCGCTTGCCAGGTCACGCAGTGCGGGAATTGCTTCACCCGGGGTGGCCCCGGCGATAAAGCGGCCCGCCATCGAGAGGACGCCCTGGCGGACGACCTGGGACAGGATGGGACGAAAGAGCGGGGTACTGGCGACTTCTGAGGCCGTGCCAACCATCGCTGTGTCGGTCCCGCGAAAGTATTGCCGAACGTGGTCCGCGACGGCCCTCGTTGAGCGTAGAGTGGGTAGCACGTCCACGAACCGCAGGAGCTTCACCCGGAAGTCGGGGTCGGTAGTGGCCCAGTCAAGCAAGCGCTCCTGGAACCACGCGGGGGTCAGAGCCAAAGGGGGATGCGAGTCCACGGCGTCTCGCAAATGAGCTTCAAGCTCGCGAATCGACTCCACAGCCTGTGTGTTTAGCTTCAAGCCCTTGGCCTCGCCTCTATTTTAGACTCGCCGGTTCCAAGGTCCTCGTCTGGGTTGAGTTAAGTCCTCATACTACGGAGAGCACACCCAGCGAACCTTCCCCGGAATGGATCTCGCAAGTGCAGCTGAACTCGAAGTCGCCCGGATCTTGCGGAGCGAACTCCAGGTACGCGGTGTCCCCGCCCTCAAGGATGACGTGGATGTCGAGATCATCGGCTTCGCCCAGGGAAAATTGCGGCTCTACTTCGACAGAGATGCTGCCTATGGTGAAGGTGTGCAGTTTCTTGCCGACGTTGTTGATTGAGATACACAGTGTTTGGCCGGCCCTGACCTCGATCGTGTTGTAGTCGGACGAGACCTCGTCGCCTATCCAGACTGTCGCGTCCACCGGGTTCAGGGATGGGCCGTACTCATCGGCATCGCCATCGAGGAAGTCATCCTCGGAGTCAGTGTCCTCGTGACCGAACGGATTGATACCCCTGTTCGCGAACTCCCGGAAGATGTGCTCCATCATCTGACGCAACCTTCAGGCGATGGGGATGCGCTCGCCTTGATCGTCGCCGGTCGCTGGTGGTGGCTGGTCTGGGGCGATTACGCCCTCATCCGTCAGCACACGCTTGAGGGAAGCCAACGCTACCTCCACCTGCGCGTCGTCCGGCGGCTTCGTCGTGATCGCCTGGAGGGCGAGGTTCGGCCACATCAGGGTCTTGGTGATAGGGCTGCTTTCGAAGCGGCCGGCGAGGCGGATCAACTCGTAGGCGATTGCCGCGATTACGGGGATGAGGACGATGCGTGACAGGACGCGTATCCAGAGGTCCGGGTTCCCGACTATCGCAAAGACGATAATGCTCACGATCACGACCATCAGCAGGAAGCTGGTGCCGCAGCGCACGTGGGCTGTGGGATGTTTCTGGACGGCGGCCGGCTCCAGCGGGTCCCCATGTTCAAGGGCGTGGATACTCTTGTGCTCGGCACCGTGGTACTCGTAGACCCGTCGTACGTCCGGAAGGAGGCCAATCGCCGCGACGTAGCCAACGACAACGCCCAGCCGGATAGCGCCCTCAACGACGATGACGAGCAGGTCACTGCCCAGAAGGTCGTGCAGGAAGTCGGCGAGGATGAGGGGTCCGGCGAAGAAGAAGACGGCGACGAGCGCGAACGAAAACAGGGCTGCGCTCCAGAGAGGCGCGGAACTCTGCTCCTCCGCCTCTTCCCCGAGTTGGACGTTCGACGACCAGACGAGGGATTGCATGCCCAGCGCCAGTGTCTCCCAGAGGACTGATACTCCCCTGACCAGCGGGAGCTTGCGCGGCCAGCCCGCGTAGACGGTGCCCAGGGACTCTGCCTTGATCACGACCTCGCCGTCGGGGCGGCGGCAGGCGACGGCGTAGGTCCGCGGGCCGCGGATCATCACGCCCTCGATGACCGCCTGGCCGCCGTAGTAGACGCGCTGCTTCTCAGTCATACAGGATTCTCAGAATAGACGAATCGGGCTCCAAACGAAGCCCGACCGATCTTGAGTGGGTGATAGCCGACAGCTATTCCATGCCGTAGCGGCGCTTGAACCGCTCGACACGGCCGGCGGTGTCCACGATGCGCTGCTCACCGGTGAAGAATGGGTGACAGTTGCTGCACAACTCCACCTTCATCTCGGGCCTGGTTGACTTCGTGGTCCATTCGTTGCCGCAAGAGCAGTGGACCTTCGCCTCGACGTACTCTGGATGTATCTTTGCCTTCATTTCGTTTCCTTGGTTCCTGGTTTGCTAGGTGTTAGGTGTTAGATTCTGCGAGGACGCTCACCTTCTTGCGTCCGTCCTTGGCGTATGGTGAGAACTTCACCTTGCCATCGATGAGCGAGAAGATGGTGAAGTCGCGGCCCATGCCGACGTTCAGTCCGGGATGAACCTTCGTGCCTCGCTGCCGGACGATGATCGTGCCGGGCCGTACGACCTGGCCGTCGTAGCGCTTCACGCCGAGCCGCTGGCCCTGCGAGTCCCGGCCGTTCTTGGCGCTTCCACCGCTCTTCTTGTGTGCCATTACTCCTCCGCCTTTTCGTCGTCGGCTTCAGCCTCGGCTTTGGGCTTCTTCGCTTTGAACCTCGTCTTGCTGGCTGGTGTTCGTTTCGCTGGCGCCTTGGCCTCCGTCTTCGGCTTCGTTGCCCGCGCTGGCTTCTTCAGGGATTCTGCCTCTGCTGTGGCCTCTGACTCAGTCGTAAGTTCGGCCTCGGCTCCTGCGGGCGTCGCGGTCTCTACTATCTCGGCCTCGGCCTTCGGAGCCTTCTTCGCCCGCGTCGGCTTTGCCGGGGCTTCCGCCTCGGGGCCGCCTTCGGCCTCGATCACCGCGTCGATGGCGGCTGCGGGCTCTTCTTCGGGTTGGGCCTTGCTGGCGCGGCTCTTCTTGGTCGGCCTGCTCTTTGGCGCCTCGGCCCTGGCTGTCTCGCCACCAGCGGAGATCTCCTTGATTGCGATGCGAGTGAAGTCCTGGCGGTGGCCCTGGCGGCGGCGATAGCGGGTCTTGTTCTTGTACTTGAAGACGACGATCTTCTCGCCCCGGCCGTGCTCCAGGATCTCGGCTACGACATTGGCGCCATCGACTTCGGGCGTGCCGACCATGATATTGCCGTTACCGCCAACCATCAGGACGGGGAGGTTTACGGTGGAGCCGACATCGCCGTCAATGCGGTCGATGTTTACGGTCTGGTTGGGCTCAACCCGTAGTTGTCTGCCGCCGGAGCGGACGATCGCGTAAATGGGAGTCCTCCACGTGTAAAGACGGCCACACCGGGCCGTCTCAGGGCCTGTTCTGTAGTTAGCTGCGCCGCTTAGAACAGCGAGACGCAGATACGAATTGTAACCGGAGCGCTCTCAGTGTGTCCAGACGGACGTGATCGAGACTAGCTGGCGTCAGGGTCGAGCCGCGAAGGTGTGTCCCAGGCCAACCCAGGCTTGGGCGGAGACACTGGCTTCTGAGGTTCTTCCGCGGGTTCGTCAGCCTTCGGTTCCTCGGCGGTGGGATCCGGCCGCTCAGGCAGTCCGGCGCCAGACAGGACGCTCTTAAGAACCTCGCCCTCAATAGTCTCCTCTTCGAGAAGGGTCTTGACGATCGTGTCCAGCTTTTCGCGGTGCTCGGTGAGAATCTTCTTGGCCGTGTGGTACGCCTTGTCGACGATCTGACGGACCTCGTCGTCGATTTCCTCTGCGACCTTGTCGGAGTAATTGCGCTGCTCGGAGATTTCACGCCCCAGGAAGACCATCTCTTCCTTGCGGCCGAACGTCCGGGGCCCGAGGCGCTCGCTCATTCCCCACTGCGTTACCATCTGGCGTCCGATCGACGTGGCGCGTGAGATGTCGTCTGAAGGCCCTGTCGTGGCCTCGCCGAAGACCAGCTCCTCGGCGGCCAGACCGCCATACATTGCGGCAAGCCGGTCGTGGAACTGGGAGCGGGAGTACAGGTTCCGGTCCTCTTCCGGCAAAAAGCGCGTGAAGCCGCCAGCCATGCCGCGGGAAACAATGCTGATCTTGTACGGAGGGTCGGCGTTGGGAAGCATGTAGCCGACGAGCGCGTGGCCCGCTTCGTGGTAGGCGATAATCTCGCGCTCACGCTTGCTGATGACACGGCTGCGGCGCTCGGGGCCGGCGATTACCCGGTCCACAGCCTCGTCCAGCTCCGGCATGGTGATCTTCTTCTTGCCGCGCCGGGCAGCCAGGATCGCGGCCTCGTTTACGAGGTTGGCGAGGTCTGCGCCGGAGAATCCAGGCGTCTGTTTGGCGACGATTTCCAGGTTGACGGCGGGCTCCAGCGGCTTGCCCTTGGCGTGCACGTCGAGGATCGCCTTGCGGCCCTTGATGTCGGGCCGGTCGAGGACGACCTGCCGGTCGAAACGGCCGGGCCGAAGCAGTGCCGGGTCCAGGATGTCGGGCCGGTTGGTGGCCGCGACCACGATGACATTGGTATTAGTGTCGAACCCGTCCATCTCGACGAGAATCTGGTTCAATGTTTGCTCGCGTTCGTCGTGACTGCCTCCGAGGCCGGCGCCACGGTGGCGTCCGACTGCATCGATTTCGTCGACGAAGACGATGCACGGTGAATTACGCTTTGCCTGGTCGAACAGGTCGCGGACGCGCGAGGCGCCGACACCGACGAACATCTCCACGAATTCCGAACCGGAGATCGAGAAGAAGGGCACACCCGCTTCACCCGCGACTGCCTTGGCGAGCAAGGTCTTGCCGGTCCCGGGAGGGCCTACAAGGAGAACGCCCTTGGGGATGCGTGCTCCCAGCGCGGCGAATTTCTCTGGGTACTTCAGGAACTCGACGACTTCCTTCAGTTCGTCCTTGGCTTCCTCAACGCCTGCGACGTCCAGGAAGGTGACTGTGGGCCGGCTGCCACTGAACATGCGAGCCCGGCTCTTCCCAAAGTTGAGGGCCTGGTTATTGCTGCCCTGTGCCTGTCTCAGGAAGAAGAAGAGGATGGCAACGATAAACAGGATCGGTAAGAACTGGATGGCGATGTTAAAGATCTTGCTCCAGGCCGAATCCTGTTTGAGCACAATTTCAGGGTAGCCATCGGTTCCAGGCTCGACGCCGTTTTCCTGGAGGATGCTACGAACGGTGTCGCCCTCCTCCATCTTCGTCTCGTATTTGATGTCGTCGTCTTGCAGGGTGTAGGTGAGTGTTTGACCGTCCACCTCGACGCGGACGACGTTGCCATTCTGGGCCTCTTCGATGAACTGGGTGAGTTCGACCTTCTGGGCGCTATCGCCGCCGCTACTCCAGACCGTGAACACTACGGCGACCACGGCAACGAGTATGAGGAGGTAAATGAAGCTGTTCCGCAGCCAACGTCCGTACATAGTGCTCTTTTCTACTCACTCAACCCAGGCTACAGCCGCGTCTGTGACGGGGTCCGGCCGCGCCTGAACTCAGGACCGATTATAACACAGGGCCTGTTTGGAACGGCCCAGTTCGTACATGATTGGACGAGGGGCAGATGCCTTCGGTTACACGCGGTCAGTCATCTTCCGAGGCAAGTTTTCCGCCCTGGGCCCAATTCTCCTTGTCTATATCCTCGAATACGACGATTGTGGCGTCCGCGGTTGTATGGGCGATGTTCACCATCGCATCCGTGATCACGCGAGCCAGCTCCCGTTTCTGAGCGTCCGTCCGGCCGCTCCACATTTCGACTCTTACGATCGGCATCCAGATTCTCCTTGTCCTAGCGTTCAGGCTCCGCCCAAGTGTACGAAGTTCGTAGCGGCACTGCACCGGCTTGTCCACCAACTCGGGGCGGCCCGACGTTGACCGGCGGCGCAAGACAGTTTCATGCTGATCACGTGCGGCGTCGCAGAGCGGATCTCAGCTGGGAACGGGACCTCTGGGGTAAGGGTATTCAGGTCGTGGCCGGAGTGGACGAAGTCGGCCGCGGCCCTCTCGCCGGCCCCGTCGCGGCTGGAGCGGTGATCTTCCCACCTGGCGTCCGTATCGCGGGACAATTCAAGTTCCTAAAGCGAGTCAACGACAGCAAGCAGCTCGCAGCCTGTGTACGTGAGGAGCTTGCCATGCTCATCCATGAGCACGCCGCCGCGGCTGCCGTCGCATTTGTTTCCGTTGAGATGATCGACAGGATCGGGATTGCAGAAGCGTCGCGTCAGGCATGGCTTGGCGCCATCGGCGAACTGGGAGTGACGCCCGATCACCTGCTGCTCGATGCCTTCCCGCTTCACGCCTGCAACATACCGCAAACTCCGATTATCGGTGGCGACTCGTCCAGCGTTTCGATTGCGGCTGCATCCATCATCGCGAAGGTCGCTCGCGATCGCCTTATGCAGCAGGAGGCCGAGCGGTTCCCGAACTACGGATTCGGCCACAACAAGGGCTACTTCACGGCGGAACACGCAGACGCAATACGCAAGTTCGGCCCGTGTGACCTCCATCGTCGTTCATTTTCTCCCGTGAAGGAGATCCTCCTTGGAGAGCAGCTTGACCTCTGGCCAGCCGAACCCGCAGCCGTAGCGCCGTAGCCCCCAACGTTATACTCGCCACCAGGTAATCCATCCAACCTACTGGGAGAGTTCGCAATGGCCACTATCAACACTGTCTCGGGACCGCTCGACACCTCGAAACTTGGATTCACACTCATGCACGAGCACATCATCGTTCAGTCCCCGGGTGTCAAGGAGAACTTCCCGATTTTCGATCGCGACGCCGAGGCGGAGTCCGCAGCGCAGAGGCTGAAGGACGTTCAGGGCCGAGGCGTTAGCACGATCGTGGATCTCACGGTTTCTGACTGGCGAGATATTCCGTTTGTCCAGGAGGTGGTCCGCCGCTCGGGGATGCAGGTCATCGTGGCTACCGGCCTCTATTGGGAGGTTCCCCACCATTTCCGCGCCCAAAGCGGCCGCCCGATTGAGTACATCGCGGACCTCTTCACGCGTGACATAACGGACGGGATCATGGATACCGGCGTGAGGGCGGGCATCATCAAATGCGCCACGGACGAACCGGGAGTCACCCCAGACGTGGAGCGTGTCCTCCGGGCATCGGCGAAGGCACATCGCGCGACGGGCGTGCCGATCTCCACCCACACGCACGCTGCCAGCGAGGTCGGACTCAAGCAGCAGGACATCTTCGAGGGTGAAGGTGTGGATTTGTCCCGGATCGTCGTTGGTCATAGTGGTGACACGGAGGACACGGAATACCTCAAGAAGCTCTGCGACCGCGGTTCGTTCATCGGTATGGACCGCTTCGGCGTTGACATTTATCTTTCGATGGAAAAGCGAGTCGCCACGATCAAGAAGGTGTGTGACCTGGGATATGCCGAGCACATCGTGCTGTCGCACGACGTTGCATGCCACTTCGACTGGGTCGATCCACCTCTACGCGATAAGATCTTGCCCAATTGGCACTACAACCACATCCCGGACGACGTGATACCGGCGCTTCGAAGTGAGGGTGTGACTGAAGATCAGATCACTACCATGACCGTCGAGAATCCGCGGCGAGTTTTCGAAAAACAGGGCGCCTACTAGTGTCATTCGGCCAGTGACAACCCCTGGCGCGGGATGCATCATGACCGTGATGGGTGTCGTGACGACCACGAAGCGCAAATCCCTGGGTGACTTCGGCGAACGCCTGGCGATTCAGCACCTCGAAGCCACGGGGTACCGAATCGTCGCGCGCAACCACCGCACCCGATATGGCGAAATTGACGTGATTGCCATGCGCGGTGATGCGCTTGTGTTTGCCGAAGTAAAGTGTCGGCGCGGCACCCGGATGGGATCCGCCAGCGCTTCAATCACCCCCACCAGGGCGGCGAGAATGGTGGCTTTGGCTGAAGCCTATGCCGCTGAACGCCCCGGGCTACCACCAAACCATCGCATTGACGTGATAGCCGTTGATCTGCTTCCAGACGGGCGTGTGCTTCCGCTTCAGCATATCGAGAACGCCGTACTGCCCGGCGAGAACTAGTCTTCCAGCGCTGTGTTCGGTGTGAGCCGCTGCGTTCGTGACTTCTTGCGGCTCCCATTATCGAAGAGGGTTCCCCTGATGGCACCCTGGGCGACCGCTCTTATGAACGCGGGCTTGTCATCGTCGACCAGAGAGCAGCGGAAGGCGCAACCAACGGAACAACCTTCTTCACAGCCCTTATAGGTTCTCGAATTCGCGTCCAAGTCGGCTTTCGTGTACTCCAGGAGTGGCTTCCCCAGTCTGCCAAGCTGTGACGCGCACAATTGCACGTCCCCGTGTTCATCTATGTAGAGATATCGCGCACCGGCGCGGCATTTCCAGTCTGGAGTCTCCCCCGCGAGAAGCTTCTTCCCGTACGCATAGTCCAGGAAGGTGAAGGGCTGGCCCTCGCGATAGAACTCTTCGTAGAGGCTTTGGTAGGGCTCACCTGAGATCGAAATATAGCCCTTGTGGTTATGAATCAAGTTGACCGACATGCGGAAACCGAAACTCTCGATCTCGGTCATGAGTTGCCGGAAGTCGTCCTTTGATGATTCGCATAAAACAGCAGTGACATGAACGTCGAACTTCGCAAGTTGCTCGAGCCGCGCCAGGCGCGTCTTCAAGGACCGGAATGATTTCTGAATGTATCGGGTCGGGTCCGCGTGCAGGGTGTCGATGCTTACGGTGAGGTTGTTGAGGCCCGCCTCGTTCAGGGCCTCGATCGCACTGTTGCGGAGGAGGAAGCCGTTCGTAACAACGCTGACGTTCGCCTTGCGGCCCGCGTAGCGGACAAGCTCCGCGATATCCGGGTGCATCAGCGGCTCCCCACCCAGCATCGTGATGTTCATCGAGCCGAGTTTGTGGAGCACGTCGATCCGCTCTTTCAGGATCTCAGTGGCAACCGGTTCTGAGAAGCTGTCGTATTCGCTGCAATAGCCGCAAGAGAGGTTGCAGCGGCGGGTGACGATCAGTTGGGCGTCGAGAGGGGCGTTGGAGAAAAGGACCCTGGGGATGGCGGATAGGACGTTCTTAACCTGCATAGGGTCTCTCTCCCGGCGCTCCTGAACTCGTCCTCACCTTGCTCGCGATTATCAATCTCTCCCGGAAGCGTGTCCAGCACCGGGACGGCGGTCGGGCGTGACAGAATGTGGACGTGGGGAAGTATTCGGCTCTCAAGATTCGAGTCTTTCAGACCTGCCGTCTGCGATACCGGTACCAGTACCTTGACAAAGGTACGACGGCTATTAAGCCGCGGCTGCGTCCCGCCGACACTGCAGGCAGCCTGGTCCACCGCGTACTCTGCGACTTCTACACGAAATTGGCGCCGGATCAGCGCACGGAATCAAGCCTCATCGAACTCTTCGAGTCGGGATGGAGCGATCTTTCGCCGGGCTATCATCGCGTGCCGGGTGTCGAGCAGTTCCGTGAATCGTCTTTGAAGCAGCTTCGCAACTTCATCCAGTTTTTTCAACCTGTTGGCGAGCCCTTCGTCGTTGAACCTTACATCCAGGTCGAGGTCGCTCAGGGCGTCACGCTCTTCGGCCGGCTCGACAGGTTGGACGAAAACGCCGACGGCTCGCTACACGTGATTGACTACAAGGGCGGCGCTATGCCCGGCGACATCGATTCCGGGCAGCTTCTGTTCTATGCCCTGATGGCCGAAATCAAGTACGAACGCAGAGTGTCGCGAATGTCTTTCTGGTACCTGGACGACGGGTCAACACTCACTTCTGAGCCGTCGGAGCTTGACAAGGACGGGGGGCGGACAGAATTGTTGAGAACAATCGAAGAGATGGAGCGAGTCACGAGTCTCCCGCCGAACGTCGGACCGCACTGCGCCGGGTGTCCATTCCTCTACGCCTGTGAAGTCCGAGGCCGGGTCCAGGAGAGGCGAATCCTGGAGGGCTGGTGAGTGCCAATCTACGAATTCCGCTGCAGGGCTTGTAAGGCCCGTACCTCCCTGTTTGTTCGTAGCGTTTCCTCATCAATGGAATCTCCGCCGTGCGACCGATGCGGCTCGGCTGACCTGGCAAGGATTTTCTCCCGCGTGGCTGTTCACAGGGGTAATGAGGCGCTCGATTTCAGCGAATCGAGCCTCGCCGATATCGACGAGAACGACCCCAGATCAATGGCCCGTTGGGTCCGCAAGATGAGCGAACAGATGGGGGAGCCGCTGGATGCAGAGATGGAGAACGACCTGGAGCGGATGGAGTCAGGCGAGATGCCGGCAGACGATGGCGACGCTGCAGACGACTTTGCTGGCGTAGACTAAACACCATGCCGATATACGAGTTCAAGTGCGCCGACTGTGGCGTTTACACGAGCATTTTCACCCGGAGTATCAACTCACCTATCGAGGCCTCGTGCCGGAAGTGCGGCTCGGTCAAGCTTGAGCGCGCCCTGTCAAAGTTTGCGCACCACCGCTCCGAGGCTGACATATTACGCGACTACGGATCGGACCCTAAGCGGCTCGAGGACTACAAGGACCCCCGGCAGATTGGGCGCTGGGCGGAGCGCAAGTTTGATGAGTACGGAATGGAAATGCCAAAGGAGGCTAAACAGATGATCGATGCGGCTCGCGAAGGCGAATTCCCGGACCCGGTGAAAGACCTGTGAGGCTGCGCGCGCTCATGGCGCTGGTGCTGGTGGCCGTTGCGCTCACGGCCTGTAACGACGACAGCTCCGAGGATTCGGATTCCTCGCCTTCCCCATCCAACGATGGGGGTGCGGAGACTGCGGAACCATCACCGGAAGGCGAGGTCCCGTCGTCGTCCGCAACGGGGGAATCCGACCCGGAAACCTTTGAGAAGTTCGCGGTCCAGATCGATCAAGCGGTTGCCGAGGGCTCGTCCGACTTCTTCCTTGACAATCCAATCCTGACTGACGTGGAGTGCCCCAATGAGATCGTCACGGACTGCGGTGCGGGCCCCACGCCGACGATCCTGCAAGGTGTCATCGAGGGGCGCTGGCGAAGCGAAGGTTTTCCTGTCAGTCCCGATGAGCTAGAAACAACGCTCGACGAGTATTTCGCAGGCGACCCCAACCTTGTGGCGGTGGCCGTTAAGGAAAACGAAGGCGAGGGTGGCGATCCCGCGTACTATGCTATAACTGCCGCCGACGGCGACCCCAAGAGCACGGCTGTTTTCGTGTACAAACAGCCGGATCAGGAATATCGGCTGCAGTCGGTTATTTTCGCCCCTGTCCTCGGCGAGGAGTGGACGTCTGGAACATGCACTGAGTGTTACGACCAATGGGATGCATGGTAGGGAGGATTCCCTGAACGCTGACGGACTGCCCGAAATCGCCGAGACTGCCCGCGATTACCTGGACGCCAAGCACAAGGCGCGGGAACAAGCCCTCGCCCTGACTCGCGAGGTCGTCCGGCTCTCGGCCAACGCCATCCGGAACGTGCATCGAGACGATTTCACCACCGCCGAATCCCTCCTGGAGAAAGCCCGACAAAACCTGGCCCAGACTGAAGATCACCTCGCAGATCACCGTGATATCTACCACGCCGGTTTTGTCCACGATGCCCAGAAGGAGTTCGCAGAGGCGAACTGCACGCTGGCGCTGGTCGCGGGCCGTCCTCTTCCAGGGCCTAACGACCTTCAGATCTCGCCGGCCGCCTATCTCAACGGTATCGGCGAAACTGTGGGAGAACTGCGCCGCCATCTCCTGGACCGGATGCGTGCCGGAGACGTGCAACATTGCGAGCAAGTGCTGGGAGTGATGGGCGATATCTACGATGTGCTGGTGACAATGGACTACCCGGAGGCTGTGACGGGCGGACTGCGACGCACTGCGGATGCGATGCGCGGGATCCTGGAGCGAACCCGTGGCGACTTTACGATGTCATACACGCAGAAGCGGCTCGAGAACCGCCTCAATGATCTTGAAGGAAAGTTCTCCGGTTGAAAGTACTACTTGCCTTATGTACCGCCGCCATCCTGATCGCCTTTGGGGCGGCGTGTAGCGACGATGGTGGTCCCGAGGAGGCTGTGGAAGTGACGCCCGTTGGTACCAAAGAGGCCACGCCAGTCCCGGAGGCTGTCAATCCCGGAGAAGCGCCCGCTCCCGTTGAACCAGAAGTCGACGAGGAACTTTCGGAAGTGGTCCGCGGAGAACTTGAAGCGGTCATAGAGCCCGGATTGCCGTACGAGATCGATCCCGAGACGTTAGCAGCCGAAGCCGGGGTGACCGATGCGTGCGACAACTTCCAATTCGATTTCAGTTGGCAGATTTCGGACCCCTACCCACCCGATGGCACCGCACTGTTCTGGCAGTTCGAGAATGATAGTGCTGTGTTCGACGTCGCGAGCGGACCATCCGGCAATCAGTCCGTGGGTTGCGGACTGTTGAGGGGCGAGAATCGGGGGCCATCCACGATCGTGGTGGCGATCAAGTACGCGATCGCCGTTCTTCCCTGACCCGGACGGTCGATTACTCCAGGGGAAGGAGTTCGAATTCCTCCACGCTGGCGCCGTGGCCGTTCGTGTGCGCTCCGTGTCCTTCATGAACCACGGTTGGGCCGTATTCTTCGACCGTTCCCTGGAACCCGTCGGGGCTGCGCCGCATCATCGATAGAAATGCCTCTACGACCTGGGGATCAAACTGCGTTCCTGAGTTTTGTGAGATCTCCTCGATAGCGTCTTCCTGGGAAAGGGGATCGCGGTAAGGGCGCCTGGAGGTCATGGCGTCGTAGGCATCCACCACGGCGAACACCCGTGCACCCAGCGGCGTCTCCTCGCCGGCCAGCCCACGCGGGTATCCCTGACCGTCAAAGCGCTCGTGATGCGAGTACACAATCTCTGCCGCATCCTGGAGGAAGTCGATGCCGTTCAGGATCTGGTAACCCAGGTCCGAATGTAGCTTCATCTGCTTCCATTCTTCGTTATCAAGCACATCGTCCTTGTGCAGAATGCTGTCGGCCACACCGATCTTGCCGATGTCGTGAAGTGCAGCGGCGTACTCGATCTGCACCACCTGCTCCTCGCTTAGCTTCATTTCCTTCGCCACGAACGCGGACATTCGCGCGACGCGCCGGGCGTGACGATGCGTCATCTTGTCACGGACATCCAGCGCCGACGACAACACGTCGACGACGGCTCCAACCAGGCGTTGGTCGGAGGCGGCGTCCTTGTGCTTCAGTCCCTTGCGTTCAAGCTTGTTGGCGTAGAGTTTTGTGTCAGCCCAGTGAATGATTTCATCGATTGTCCGGCCACCCCATGGGTAACCGCCGGAACCAATCGAGACGCCCAGGAATATACTCGCCGTCTCGGTCTCACAGATCGCCTCTTTGGACAGTGCTTCCCAGATTGCCCACGAGAGCTTCTCAGCGTCCTTGCGGGAGCCTCCGGGGAGGATAACGGCGAATTCGTCTCCTCCGACTCGCGCAGTGATATTACGGTCTCCCGCCTGTTGATTGAGAACCCGTCCTAGCGATCGCAGGACAACGTCACCAACCTGGTGCCCGAACTCGTCGTTGATTAACTTCAGGTCGTCAACGTCGATCATGAGGATCGATAGTTCTCTCTTGTACCTGAGCGCCAGATCGAGCTCTTGCTGAAGCTGGTCGTAGAAAAACCTGCGGTTCTGCAATTGAGTCAATTCGTCTTTGCCAACCAGGTCCTGCAACTCCGCCTTGCGCGACATCCACATGTTCTGCATCCGATTGCGTTCCTTGTCGAAGCGGCCCTCAGCGATGGTCAGCATCACGAAAACCACCACACCCACCGCTGCCACTACACCAACTGCCGCAGTTGTCGCCGCGGAGCCTGCATCCAGCGTCAGGCCAATGATTCCGACGCCAAAGGCGGCCACGACCATGAGAAAGATGGAGAAGATTCGCAGCCCCGTAAGTGAACGCTTCTTGCCGACAAACGGTTCTTCTGAGTCTTGTGACGGTTTGCTCATGTTAAGCCCCTCATGATTGGTGTTGCGCTCTCCCGACGCCTTCTCCCACTGCAGTCGCAGACTTTGCCTTCTGGATTCGTAAGACGGCCAAGGGGGCCTTAACCGTTACCTTCCGAACGGCGCTTTTCACTGATTCTTCACAGATCAAGTCAATCCACTGACACCCCGCCGTCAACAAACAGGTATGAGAATCTTGCGAGACCACTCGCGAATTGCACCCCTGGACAGTCGTTTCAAACGTGCCGTCGGGATACACTAACTATTTGAGCCGTACGCCCCCGCGACGGTCAGAAAATTGAGGTCCGAATGCCCCACGACGCTATCGTCGTTCGCGGAGCGCGCGAACACAATCTGAAGAACATCGACGTGGAGATTCCACGTGACAAGCTCGTGGTGATCACCGGCGTCTCCGGTTCTGGAAAGTCATCCCTCGCGTTTGACACCATCTATGCCGAGGGTCAGCGGCGGTACGTCGAATCGCTGTCCGCGTATGCCCGTCAATTCCTCGGTCTCATGGAGAAGCCAGACGTGGATCACATTGATGGCTTATCGCCGGCGATCTCGATCGACCAGAAGGGCGCCTCTCGCAATCCACGCTCAACCGTCGCCACCCAAACCGAGGTTTACGACTACCTGCGCCTACTCTATGCGCGTATCGGCCGTCCGCACTGCCCAAATTGTGGCCGACCCATCGAACGCCAGACGGTCCAGCAGATCGTGGACTCCATTCTCGAGGTTGAGCCGGGTACGCGAATGATGTTACTGGCCCCAGTCGTACAGGACCGCAAGGGCGAGTACCAGAAGGTCTTCGAAGACGCACGCAAAGCCGGTTTCGTTAGAGCGCGCGTGGACGGTGTGGTGCGGGAGCTCGATGAAGAAATTTCACTCGACAAGAAGAAGCGACACACCATCGAAATCGTCGTTGACAGGCTCGTCGCCGAAGAACCGGGCGAGGAGGGTCAGGACGACGGCCGGAGGCTCAGGATCAGCGATTCCGTTGAGACCGCTCTGCGCCTGGGTGGCGGTGTGCTCAAAGTACAGATGACTGCGGTGGGGAAGCGAGACAAGGGCGAGGAGCGAATGTACAGCGAGCACTTCGCCTGCGTTCACTGCGGTCTTTCGTTCGGCGAGCTGGAGCCGCGCAACTTCTCCTTCAACAGCCCGCACGGCGCGTGCAAAGAGTGCACCGGGCTCGGAGTGAAGATGGAGTTGGACCCGGCGATGGTTATCCCCAACCGCAACCTTTCCATCACCGAGGGTGCAATCGTGCCCTGGTCACGGTCGGCCAGCGTCGGCACGTGGTATATGCGATTGATGAGGGCCGTTGCCCGCAAGCACGGCTTTTCATTGGATGTGCCCGTCAAGGACATGAAGCCGGAGCACCTGGAATTGATTCTCTACGGCGACAAAGACCGGATCACTCTCCAGTACACCGGCTCTGGAGGCAATGAAAGCCGGTGGGACACCTCCTTTGAAGGGGCGATCAACAATCTCAGCCGTCGATACAAGGATACTGATTCGGACTGGGTGCGCGGGGAGATCGAGCGCTATATGGCGGAGGTTCCCTGCACGGCCTGCAAGGGCGCCAGGCTGAAGCCCGAAGCCCTCGCCGTCACCGTCGACAAGCGGAACATCCACGCGGTCACGAAGCTTTCGATCGGCGCCGCCCAGGAATGGGTAACCAGGCTGCGCGATAAGGGCACGCCTCTGAGCAAACGTGATATGACGATCGCAACCCAGGTGTTGAAGGAAATCCACTCTCGCCTCACGTTCCTGCGCGACGTCGGCGTCGATTACCTCACGCTCGACCGCCGGACGGGGTCGCTCGCTGGCGGCGAAGCTCAACGCATCCGGCTCGCCACCCAGATCGGATCCTCGCTAATGGGTGTGCTCTACGTCTGCGATGAGCCGTCTATCGGTTTGCACCCGGCCGATGATGAGCGTCTGATCTCCACCCTCAAGCGTCTCCGTGACCTCGGCAACACTGTCCTGGTGGTGGAGCACGACGAGGCGATGATGCGCGCCGCCGACTGGATCATCGACCTTGGGCCGGTCGCCGGCTCCGGTGGTGGCCGGGTCGTGGCGGAAGGTGTTCTCGAGAACATCAAGGCGGCTCCGGAATCACTGACGGGAGCCTACCTCTCGGGTCGGAAGCAGATTCATGTGCCCGCCGAACGCCGGACCGGAAACGGCGCTGCGATCGTCGTGGAGGGAGCTCGTGAGAACAACCTGAAGGACCTGACCGTCCGCTTCCCGCTCGGCGTCTTCGCCTGCGTCACCGGCGTTTCCGGTTCCGGGAAATCCACTCTTGTGACCGACATTCTTTCCCGCAAGGCCTCGCAGGTGCTTTATAAGGCCCGCGAGCGACCAGGCGAAGTGGATGCAGTGACGGGCCTGGAGCTACTGGATAAGGTCGTTGTCATCGATCAGTCGCCAATCGGCCGTACGCCACGCTCCAACCCGGCGACCTACACGGGCACGTTCACTCCGATTCGGGAGCTGTTTGCCTCGGTTCCCGAGGCGCGCCTCCGTGGCTACAAGGCGGGGAGATTCTCATTCAACGTCAAGGGTGGCCGCTGCGAAGCCTGCCAGGGTGACGGCTACATCCAAATAGAGATGCAGTTCCTGCCCGATGTCGAGGTCCCTTGCGAGGTCTGCCACGGCGCCCGCTACAACCGCGAAGCCCTGGAAATCACCTTCCGTGGCAAGAATATCGCTGAGGTACTGGATATGACGGTCGCCGAGGGCTGCGAGTATTTCGAAGCCTTCCCTCGCGTCCGCAGCAAACTCGTCACGCTCAACGATGTGGGACTTGGATACATCAAGCTTGGCCAGCCAGCCACGACCCTGTCAGGCGGCGAGGCTCAGCGCGTGAAGCTCGCGACGGAACTCTCCCGCCGGGCTACTGGCCGTACTCTGTACATCCTCGACGAGCCAACGACCGGCCTCTCATTCGAGGACGTCAACGCACTGCTCGGGGTGCTCCAGCGGCTTGTCGATTCCGGGAACACGGTCCTGGTGATCGAGCACCACATGGACGTGGTGAAGCAGGCGGATTACATCATCGACCTGGGGCCGAAGGGTGGGGATGAAGGCGGCGAGGTTGTGGCGATTGGGACTCCAGAAGAGGTTGCTCGTTCGAAGAAGAGCCAAACGGGCCGTTATCTCAAGGCCGTTCTTGCCAGGCAAGGGAGCCGTAACGGCAAATCTCCAGTGAAGGCGACGAGACCGAAGAAGCGAAAAATCCCGGCGTGACGTCGTATACGATCCGCCTGCCCCAACACCAGGCGAGACTGGTAGCCCTCGCTATCGACTATCACCTGGCGCGCCCCGGCTCTGAGATCGATCGCGACACGATGGAAGAATATCGGCATGGACTCGGAGAGGTCCTTCCCGTGATCCAGTCGCAAGTCGATGATGTAAGCGCGACGTTCGACCTCAGTCCCTTGCAAGCCACGCTACTGTCCACTGCCTTCTCCTCCGTGATGAGCGAGCTGAAAATGTACTCGATCTTCGACACGATGTCTGGCGAAAGCGCCCGGCCCCGCTCAACGGCACCGGGATTCGACGATCACCTCCGAACCCTGTTTCCGGAGGTCTCCGATGATCCCTCCTACGCGATGGGCCTTGCTGAGGACCTGGCAATGCTCCGTCGCGAACTGCCCTTCGCCCGCGCGAAACAGGCACTGGAGGAGGAGAGCGTCGCGCTGGAAGAGGCGAAACGTGCCCGGAGGAAACCCTGGCAGTTCTGGAAGCGTTGATACACACGGAATCGCCTTGACCATGTGCCATAGCCGCGCTACATTTTCTGCGGACGCCTGAAGAAAGGGTAACCAATGACTTACACCATCACGGACCCCTGCATCGACACGAAGGACAAGTCTTGCGTCGAGGTCTGCCCCGTGGACTGCATCCACGAGGACGAGGCTGCCGGCGACCGAATGCTCTACATAGATCCCGACGAATGCATCGACTGCGGCGCCTGCGAGCCGGTCTGTCCTGTCACCGCTATCTTCGCTGAGGACGACGTTCCCGCCGATCAGGCAGAATACACGCCGATCAACGCGCAATGGTACAAGGACCCGGCGGCTGCGAGGGCGCGGGTCAACGAGCTAAAGCCGGCCTAACGCACGACCCCCCGAAACTCCAAGAGGCGACGCCATGTCGCCTCTTTTCGATATGAGCCAGACCCTAGACGCCCGGTAGTTTCTCGCGAAGCGCCTCGACCAACCCCTCGATCGGCACCCGCACCTGGGTCATTTCGTCGCGGTCCCGGATCGTAACTGCGTTGTCCTGCTCCACCGTCTCGAAGTCCACGGTTACGCAAAATGGCGTGCCGATTTCGTCCTGGCGGCGGTATCGCCTTCCTATGCTTTGCGCATCGTCGAATTGCGTCATGTAATGCGGGCGCAAGATGTCGTGGACTTTGCGAGCCGTTGGGGTGAGCTTCTCGTTCCGGGATAGCGGCAGGATGGCTACTTTGATGGGCGCGAGGTGGGGCTTTAAGTGAAGGACGGTCCGCTTGTCGCCATCCAGGTCTTGCTCTTCGTAGCAATCGATCAGCACTGTCAGGAAGCAGCGGTCCACGCCCATCGCCGGTTCGATTACGTAGGGGATGATTTGCTGGCCGGAAGCCTCGTCGTGGTAGCGCAGGGACTTGCCGGAGTGCTCCTCGTGCTGCTTCAGGTCGAAGTCCGTCCTGTTGGCGATGCCCTCGATCTCTGAGAAGCCGGCGAAGGGGAAGTCGTACTCGATGTCCGCGGTGCGCTTCGAGTAGTGGGATAGCTCCTCTTTGGCGTGCTCGCGTAGCTTGAGGTTCTCCTTCTTCACGCCCAGGACGTCTGTCCACCAGTTCATGCGGTATTCGATCCAGCGGTCGTGCTCCTCTTCGTCCGTGCCCGGCATGACGAAATACTCCATCTCCATCTGCTCGAACTCGCGGTCGCGGAAGATGAAGTTGCCGGGGGTGATCTCGTTCCGGAAAGAGCGGCCGATCTGGGCGATACCGAACGGGAGCTTCTTGCGCGTCGTTGTCAGGACGTTGTCGAAGTTCACGAACATCCCCTGCGCCGTTTCCGGCCGGAGGTAGGCGACGGACGCGTCATCAGCCACGGGGCCGATGAATGTCTTGAACATCAGGTTGAACATTCGCGACTCGGTTAGCTCGCCGCCGCAGTCGGGGCACTTGAGCACACCTTTGCCGTCCGGGCTCAGGTCGTCGGTTCGGAAGCGGTGCTTGCACTTTTTGCAATCGACCATCGGGTCCGCGAATGTTTGGACGTGGCCGCTGGCCTCCCAGACTCGCGGGTTCATCACGATCGCGGTCTCGATGCCGACCACGTCGTCTCGCTCCTGGACCATGTAGCGCCACCATGAGCGCTTGATGTTGTTCTTCAGCTCAACGCCGAGTGGGCCGTAGTCCCAGAAGCCGCCGATGCCGCCGTAGATTTCGCTCCCCTGGAACACGAACCCACGCCGCTTGCACAGCGACACGAACGTTTCCATGCTGTGCTTTTCGCTCATGCCGTACCGCCCTAAAAAGAATCAGGCGGGCGAGCGCCCGCCTTGATGAAACGGTACGGGGGTTAGTGGTTACTGGTCAAGGCAGTAAGTTTGTCAATTCGACCCACCCTCAGGCAGTGGAGGATTAGGTAGCGCCGACGGCGGTGGCGGTTCGTCGGCTTCCCACTCCTTGGTGTATATCCGGCCGTTGGTTCGCCCGTTGCCCGTATGTCCCTTCGGAGAGAGGTACTCGTGGACAAGCTCACGCCCCTCCGCAACCGCCGCCATTTCCAGCGCTGTGACGAGTCCGGTCAGTAGCCCGGGCTTCGCAGCGCCGGAATTGCGCTCGTCGCTGCGCGCGCCGTTGTGGCCTTGACGTTTGTCGCTCCGTCCAGGGAGATGGACCTTCCCGGACGCCATTCCCAGGAGGACGCCGACGCCCACGGCACCTGCCACGGTTAGCAACGGCTGCTTCTCAGCGGCCTTACCCACCGGCGAATCGCGTGTCAGCTTCTGGACCCGACTCTTCACTTCCTGGATGTCATCCCCGCCTCGTTCCTTGACGCCGTCCACCCGCCGGGAGATCATCTCCCGTTTGTCCCTTATCTCTTGTTCGATTGCAGCAGACTTCTGGCCCATTCCGCGTCCTCTTTCAGCGAGTTGATTGTGCGTTTTGGCGTGACACTTATGTTTCTAAAGGTCTCCCGGGCGAAGTACGCGAGCGCGGCGGCGGTAGCTGACGCGACGAGTGTTGTTACCAGGGCGGCGACGGAAGTCGGAAGGAACTCGTCGAGCACGAACATCAGGCTGATGAAGACGAAGATCGCGACGACGAGCCCGATGACAGCCGCGCCGCCGGCAAAGGCCGCGGCGCGGCCGGCCAGCATGACTTGCTCCATCACCTCGGCGCGCAGCAACTGGACTTCCTTCCGCGCAAGGTCCTGGAGGTCACGGCCGATCTCCGCGAAATCCTCCCGGAACGCTGTCGCCTCTTCTTTGGTGCGTTCCAGCACGCCTGTACCGTTGGCGCCTTTGCCGTTGGCGCCATTCACGTTGCTCACAGGATTCTTTACCGGAGAACGCGGCCGACGATCAGGCCAAAGGCGACGGCGCCGACCACGGCCTGCATCGGGTGCTCCCTGATGTAATTCTCGACGTCCTCCATGACTTCCTTCGAGTCGTGTTCGCGCAGGTACGTCGCCGTGCGCTCCATACCGTCCGCAACGGCAGTGCCCGCCTTCTCCGGGATGCCACCCTGACCTTCGACCTTTTCACGGATGGTGTCGGCAGTGGACTGCATTTGGTCCGCGCCGGTGTCCATCGCCTTGTCGGCTGTCGCTTCGGCCTTGTCCTTTACCTGGGCGGCCACGTTTGTGGCGTTGTCCCGGGATTCAGTGGCCGTGCCCTGGTCTCCGCCTCCATACATCGTGTCGGTCGTCCCCGTTGTCTTCGCGGACTGCCTTGCATCGTATTCGTTCGGCATAGCTTTCCTCCTTCTGGAATCTAGCTTTCAGATTATCCAGTAGACGATGACATGACCGTAACGGAGCATGGATGACGCGTTGCAAGGCTGTATCGCGTCGCGTTTGACCCGCGAAAATGAGCGGGACTACAATCGCCATGTGGACGATTACGGAGTCGACGTAAACGAGATCGTTAAGGTCATTGATTCTGCGGACGTGCTCGTCGTCCGGTTCGCGATTCTTGATGAACGGTTGCTCGTAGACAACCGCACGAACGACAAGGACGGCCCCCTGATCGCCGTTGTCCCCAAGGCAGAGTCGGTTGAAGAGCGCTTCAAGAGTCTTAAGAAATTGCGCCCACGTTTTCCGTTGCCGGAGAAGATCACATCGTTCATGTGGCCGCGCCACTTCGATACTTTCCGCGATTGCGGGCTCTGCAAGCGGATCGAGTCCCGTTTGATTAGCCTCGGCGGCGAAGACATGGTTACCCGCTGCCGTGAAGCCTTCGAGCACCTGCACAAGACAGAGCAGGCCGAAGTCGTCAACGCCATCACCGGCGGCGAGGGGTACCAGACCCTGTGGCAGCGGAGCAGGTAGCTGTCGATCAGTCCCAACGCTCTGCCCACGCCGGACCCCATCCCAACGCAGACCAACTCCCGGGAAGCGGTCGTCCTTGGCCCGAATGAGGTTCGCGTCGTTCCAAAGCCCTGGGGCGAGGAACGCTGGATCGCCCATACCGACCGCTACGCCGGCAAGATCCTCATTCTGAAAGCGGGGCATCGCCTCAGCCTCCAGTACCACGAGCGCAAGCACGAAGCCCAGTACATCGAGTCCGGACTAATCAAGTACACGCTCGGCACATCGGACCGTCCTGGTGAGCATACGGAGGTCACGGCCGGCGCGGGATCAGTGGTGATCCTACCCCCGGGCGCCGTCCACCGGCTGGAGGCGCTCGAGGACTCCCGCGTCTTCGAGGTGTCCACTCCCGATCTCGAAGACCTCGTCAGGATCGAGGACGACTACGGACGGGAGGGGACGAACAACCCGTGAATGCCATCGACCTTCGCAGTGACACCGTGACCCTTCCTTCGCCCGAGATGAAGCAGGCGATGATGGACGCGCCCCTCGGCGACGACGTCCTTGGGGACGATCCCAGTGTTATTCGCCTCCAGGAGATGGCAGCCGAGATCACCGGCAAGGAAGCGGCCCTCTTTGTACCCAGTGGCAGCCAGGGCAACCTGGTTGCATTGATGACGCACTGCCCACGCGGCCGCGAGGTCATTCTCGGCGAGAGCGCCCACATCCTCTTCTTCGAAGGCGGCAGCGCCTGGACCGTCGCCTCTCTCGGACTCCGCCCGGTCCGTGTGGATAGCAAAGGGCGGCTCGACCTCGCGGAGGTCGCCCGCAAGATCAGGCCTGATGACGACCACTTCCCAAGGACGGGACTCATCTGCGTCGAGAACACGCACAACCAAGCCGGGGGTACGGTTCAGAACGAAGAAGACCTGGCTGCGGTCCGCATTCTGGCCGATAAGCATGGACTCCCCGTGCACATGGATGGGGCGCGCATCTTCAACGCGGCCGTCGAACTCGGCGTGCCAGTGGCGAGCCTCGCGGCCTACGCCGACAGTATTACCTTCTGTCTTTCGAAGGGGCTCGGTGCGCCCGTGGGCTCCGTCCTCTGTGGGACGCGAGAGTTCGTCAAAGAGGCGCACCGCAACCGTAAGATACTGGGTGGTGGAATGCGGCAAGCGGGCATCCTCGCCGCAGCTGGCATTTACGCCCTTGAAAACATGGTGGACCGCCTTTCGGAGGACCACGCCAACGCCGTTCATGCCGCCGAGGGGCTAGCCTCGATACCCGGAGTCACCTTGAGCCCGCCGCCCGAGACCAATCTGGTCTTCTTCACCGTGGACGGGTGGGACGCGCCTGTCCTCGAACGCAAGCTCGACGACGCAGGTGTCCGGTGCTTCCACGAGGGCGGAGGTCGCATCCGCTGGGTCACCCACTACGGGATAGAGCGCGAGGACATCAACGAGGCGCTGGGACGCACGCGAGCAGTGCTGACGAATAGCAAGTAGTAAATGGTAAGTAAAAGGGCCGTTCGGCGGATCCTGCCTTTTGCTCTTTACTCTTTACTCTTTACTCTCTTCCTCGCGTCCTGCACGACCCAATCCCTCTCTTCCACTGACATTGTCGAAGAAGTCCCCTGGACGGTTCCCGAATCCGACAGCTACCGCGTCCTCGACGACGAAGGCGAGGAGGTCGGGTCCCTCGAGATGACCGTCGAGGCGAGCGACAACGGCGCGCTAAGTATGCAGCAGGAATTCGATTTCCCGGACGCTGGTTTCACGAACAGCGCGGAAGTCGTGGCCGGCGGCGATGACTTGCAGCCGCAGAGCACCAGCTTCCAGATCAGCGGGCCAGAGGGTGATTTGATGTGCGGCGCACTATACACGGACGGCAGGGTGCTGGTTGAGCGCGTCGGTGAGGATGAGACGCGCAGTGACGAGCTGGAGGTCCCGGCGATTGCTTACGACAGCTGGTCCGACTTATTCCTCTGGCGCACCATAGCTTTCGCTGAGAGTTACGAAGTCGAGTACACCGACATCCTTTCCTGCACTCTCGACCGCACCCAGAAGCTGGGCGTCAAGCTTAACGTCGACGAGCGCGAAGAGATCGAGGTTCCGGCAGGCACCTTCGAGACCTGGCGCCTGGAGATCGAGTCAGGTGGGGCCAATCAGACGGCCTGGTATACGACGGACGACGACCGCCGCCTGGTCCGCTACGACAACGGGCGGGAAGTGTTCGAGCTGGTCGACTAGCGCCTTCGCCCCCACTCCCCGCCAGATCCTGTCTGGGGCAGGATGACATTGCCTACTCGCTATTATTCTGCGGCGGCCTCACCATCCCCCAAATGGTGAATCCGTAAACTTCCACCTCTCCGGTGACGTCGAACCCGCGGCGCTTGTAGAAGGCGACGTTGTTCTCGGTCGCAGTTTCGAGATAGCAGGGAAGCCTCGCGGCATCGGCCTGCTTCGTGCCGGCCATGATCAGCTGGCTGCCGAGGCCCGTGCACTGGAGGCCCGGTTTCGTGCCCAACGCCATCAGGTACCAGTGCGGGCCCTCGACGGCTGCCTTGTGGATTCTCTCGGTCTCCGGCAGGGCCTTCATCATCCGCATGGCGCCGCTGAACCCCGCCTTGAACGGGATCGCCCACATACCCACGCTTAGCATTTGCATCGTCGAGAGGTGAGTGTTCTCCGGCGGGAACCAAACCGCCGCGGCGGAGGCGTCGTCGTTGGTGTAGACCTCGCCCCAGTGCTGCCCGGCCTTAATTGCGACGCGGAAGAACCAGGGGCCGGTGACGGGCCAGCGCCCCTCGTCCGGCGCCAGGATGTGCCTCAGTGGGTCATTGTAGAACGCGTCGGCAAAGGTCTGCGCCGCCTCGGCCTCCTGACCCGCCCGGATTCGTTGCATCTCACCCACAACTTTCGCCATTCACTATTTACTATTCACCATTTCGCTTCGTGGTCCTCGATCCAACCAAACAAGTCGCGCACCTCGATCGGACCCTCACCGTCTGGCGTGATCCTCCCCGAATAGCCGCCGAAGACCTGGTTCGTCTTGACGAAGTTGGCGCTGTGGTCGCCCGCGTCGGAGATACGGACGTACTCCGGCTGTAGCACCAGGTCGATCCGGTCTGTCTCAGTCGTCCGCACGCGCCATGGCTTCATCGGCTCGGCGCGGTCGTACTCGAACGCAAGGTCCTCGCTGATTTTCGTCAACCGGCCGTCCACGCATAGCCCGTTCTCCGTCAACCCTGTCCCGTCTGTCCATTGGCCGCCGAGATTGATGCCGACCAGTCGCCCGGATTGCAGCCCCGAGGCCGCGCCCCAGTTCCAGACCGTGTGCTCCGGCCAGACGCCGCGGCCGTAGTCGAGGCAGCCGAACGAGGGAGTGGCGAACTCATAGCGCTCGTCTCCCAGGTGCACGTATCCCGAGGCCGGAAGCGTGTTCTGCTTCGAGGTGTACTGGAACTGCTCATCGTGCCAGGGGATCACCACGTTCAGCGTCTCGTGACCGTCCGGGCGCTCCACGAGGATGTCCGCCTCCAGTCGCCGTCCTTCGAAGTCGTCGCTCTGGACGCGCAGCCGCGTCCCCGTACCTTCGTTTGTCATCGCCACCGTCATTGAGGGGTGGTCGATCGTCATGTCCCCCGCCACGGTCTCCGGCACGGCGATCGTGGCAGGCCCGACGATCACCGACTTGTCGAGGTGCAGCTTCGTCTTGCGGTCGAACAGGCAGGATCCGCCGAGCTGGAACCGCTCCATGTCCGCGATCGTGGCCGAGAAGAAGAACGAGTCGCTGGTGACGGCCCAGTAGTTCCACTTCTTCTTCCGGGCGAGCGAAGGTTGCAGGTTGCACCTGTGCAGCGGGTGTCGCGACCAGCCGACGGCTGCGCGGTTCAGCCTGCCATCAGCGCCACAGAGGTCTACCGGGGCGGTGATCTCGGGTTCGCGAGTAATAGGTGCAGTCATGATCGCCAAGATACGCGCGACGCCGCCACGTCCACAACCCATAGCGCGGCTGATAACAGTTCCCGAAGCCGTCCCCTCCCCGCCTTAGTGCGTTTATTCCGGCGCTACTCGCAAGCGATACCCCATGCGCCTCACTGTCTCGATAGAATTCGGTCCGAGCTTATTGCGCAGGTAGCGCACGTACGAGTCCACTACGTTCGATCCTGGGTCGAAGTCGTACCCCCAGACATGGGAAAGGAGTTGCTCGCGGCTGAGGACCTGGTCCGGGTGGCGGATGAAGGTCTCGAGCAGGGCGAACTCTCGGGCAGTTAGCTCGAAGCTGTTGCCGTTGATGGCGGCCCTGCGCGTCCGCAGGTCCAACGTTACCCGCCCCACAGTGATTACCGTGGGTTCCATATCCGCGTTCGGCCGGCGACGCAGCCGGATGCGGGCGAGGAGTTCCTCGAAGCTGAACGGCTTTGTAACGTAATCGTCTGCGCCCGCCTGCAGACCGGCGACCCTTTCGGCGACGGAGTCGCGCGCCGTCAGGATTACTACTGGCAGCCGGTTGCCCCGCTTACGCAGTTCGGTCAGGGCTTGCATGCCATCGCCGTCCCGCAGGCCCAAATCCAGGATAAGTAAATCAAAGTCAGATCCCGCCGTCGCCGCAAGCACGTCATCTACGCCGTCGACAGTCATGGTGCTGAAGCCGTTCGCGCGCAAGCCCTTTTCCAGGAACGCTGCGATCCTCGCCTCGTCCTCAGCTATCAGTATCCGCGACATCAGTCCCCCCTTTGTGATCCTGTCGTACTATTACCGTGAACCTGGCCCCCGCGCCAGGAGCGCTTTCCAGCTCAACCCTGCCGCCATGTCCCTTCGCGATGGCCTGCACGATCGACAGCCCGAGGCCTGCTGTTCCCGGTGATCGCCTGTCGCCCTCGATCCGGGCGAACCGCTGAAATATCCTCTCTTGCTCGTGATACGGAATTCCGGGTCCCGTGTCCCGGACCCAGAACCGGACCTCCCCGTCCTCGAGACGTGAACCAATGGCGATGACGTCGCCAGCTTTTGTGTGCCGGACGGCGTTGTCGGCCAGGTTCATGAAAACCTGGGTCATTCGTTGGCGGTCTATGACCACGATCCCCTGCCCTGTTTCGTCCAGCCGCCAGTCCCGGTTGCCCAACGTCCGAATGCGAGAGAACACGTTCGAAGCGAAGAGGTCCAGGTCAACAGGCGCAGGCAGCAGGAAGTCCGGCTGTTCTGAGCGCGCCAGTACCAGCAGGTCGTCTACGATGCGCGACATCCTGTCAAGTTCATCCGTGACGACCGCGATCGTCTCCCGCCGCTCGCGCGGGTCGTCAGTCATCAGTTCGAGATGTCCGCGGATGACGGTGATGGGCGTCCGCAACTCGTGGCCCGCGTCGTCGAGAAACGCGCGCTGCACATAGAAGGCGTATTCCAGGCGGTCCAGCATGTTGTTAAACACGCTCGTGAGGTGGGATATCTCGTCGTTGCCGTCTACCGCGATCCGGCGACTCAGGTCCGTGTCCGAGATCTGGCGCGCCGTTTCGCTCAGGTCGCGCAATGGGGCGAGGACCCGCCCGGCGATGACCCAGGCGATCGCGGAGGCCCCGATGAGGACGACCAACCACGCGATTGCACCGTATCGCAACGCTTCTTCGATCTCTCGTTGTTCCTCCTCGAGGAAAATGGCTGCAACGAAGACACCCGTGGTCTCGCCCTCGTATTGCAAGGGCACTGCTACGTAGCGCGCGGGGCCGGCCGGGGTGAGGACCTCGCCACGGTCAACGGTCTCCAGGTTGGCCCAGCGTTCCACGAGCTCTTCATTGGTGGCGAGGTGATAGGGGGCCACGCTGCCCTTGTAGGGTTCGCCATCCACGAACGTAACGAGTGCTTCGCCTTCTACGGGAATGTTGCGGGCGAGGAAAGTATCGAATATGGGCGATGAGTCTCCGGCGAACGGCTCCGCCGTCCTCGGGTCGGCACCTTGTGAGAGGGTCCTCAGCTCCTGCACCTCCTGGACGAGGCCCTCTTCAACCTCCTCGTTCAAACGGTCGGTCAGGACCCGCCGTTGAAGCAGGAGGGCCGCGATCGCTGCCAGTACAAGCAGAGTGACGTACCACCCCAGGATGCGGGCGCGCGTACCCACAGTTGGGACAGACCTCCCGCCCACATGGCGAGTTGCCGCCCCTTCGACCGCTTCCGGTTGCGCCACTGACGCTGTCAATCGTCCTCACTCTCATCATCATCATCATCATCATATTCCTCGTCGCGGTTAGACTCGGGATCGTCTGCCAATACCGTGGGCTGTGGCACGATCTCGATGACCGGTTCCGCGGTAGGGATCGGTGTTGCCGCGGGGAGCGTCGGCCCCATGATGGTGGGCGTGGAGGGGACGGTTTGGGGTACGGGTGTCGGCGCTGGAGTCGAGAGCTGGATCGCAGGCACAGGCGACTGCTCTGTGGCCGAGAGCCCGGTGACAAGCAAGGTAGCAACGATAACGCCCATAGCGAGCACCATCGCCGGCAA
This sequence comes from Chloroflexota bacterium, assembly GCA_036741795.1. Lineage (GTDB taxonomy): Bacteria > Chloroflexota > Dehalococcoidia > SM23-28-2 > RBG-16-64-32 > DATKKM01. Next base: position 7,557 of record DAINRO010000004.1, on the reverse strand, counting down.
TATTCGCGCCAACATGATTAATCCAGTATTGGTCGCATTGCTTGCCCAAGGTCATGAAGAGGGGATGAGAAAAGTCTCATTTAACGAGAACCCCATGACACGCTTCTCACGTCAACATCACATAACTTTCATCTGACGAAACTAGCCTAAGTGAAACAGGAGACTACTATGGAAATACTCAGCGTGAAGGGCATAGCGGCAATACTGATCGCTGCCGCAATCCTGGGAGTTGCGGCTTTCGGTGTGACGTCCGGCAATGAAGACGATAACCTCGAGGGGACGCAACCGATACAACTCGGCGAGCCAGGCGAGGACGATGGCGATGATGACGCCTCGGCGACACCCACTGAGACGCCCGTGGTGACACCCGAGCCGGTTCCTGATTCCACTCCGGAGCCCCCCGCGGCCACACCCGAGTCCGAACCGACGACCAACGAGCCAGACGACGACGACGATGCCGCTGAAGCGTCAGAAAGTGATGACGACGATTCGAGTGGCGAGTCGGGTGGGGGTGGTGGCGACGACGATGACGACGAAGGAGAGGACGAGGACGACTAACTAGAACTAGCCTATAACCAATTTGCCCGGCCCGTGAAGCCGCCCGTCCTCCCCATTACGGGCGGCTTCGCATTTCATGGGGAAGGAGTGTTTGCCAGGCGACGCCAACACCATTGCGAACGAGGTTCGGGGTGTGGCCGCACCGGGCGAGAAGACTTTCGGCTCAGTAAGGCCGAGATCAGTGGGCGACGATGCCGTGCTGGAATGCGTAGGCAGTGGCGTCGGCCCGGCCGCGCGCACCGATTTTGCCGTAGATGTTGGTAATGTGCCGGCCTACGGTGCGTACGCTTAGCGATAGCTCGCGGGAGATGTCCCGGCTGGTCCGGCCGGCGGCCAGCAATGCCAGCACCTCGTTTTCCCTGGCTGTCAGGCCATCGGCGGGAGCGGCCTGAGGAGGGCTGGCGTCGGTTCCATCCTGGCCTTGTGGAGCAAAGCTATCCATCGCCGTCCTCGAACCGGCGATGACGGGCCAGGTGATATCGAGGATCGTGTCGATATCGGCCGAATTGGAGCGAGAGATCAGTGTGCGAGCGTGAGCGACCCAGGCGGCCAGGAGGCGCGCACGCCACTTCACAGCATCGCTGGGAAGGAGCTTGACGGTCTGGTCAACATAAGGGGCAAGGACCCGGGCCCTGTCGACCCCGTCCTGGGTTGGTACGCGGCGGAGGGCCTCTTCAAGTTTGATGACAGCCTGTTCTGCTGTTAGATCGAACCGGGAATCATCGCCCTGGACCGGATTGCGGACGATCTCCTCGCGCGGCAGGGCGGCTGCCTCCTGGTATGCGAGCTGGGCTTCTTTCATTTCGCCGGCGTTCCACAGGGCAGCGCCTCGCCGAACCAGGAACTCGCGGCGCCTGTTGTCGCAGCGGTCAAGTCGCTGAAGGGTGGCGGCGCCCACCGCGTAGAAGCGGGCGGCCTCGATGAAGGCGGTGCGTAACTCGGCGTCCTGTGCAGCCTGGAGGGCGAAGCTGGCTGCAACCTCCACGTCATCGGCTTCGGCACCAGCGCAGTAGTGCAGGGCCAGTTCGCCGAGGCGCGATGGCGACGGTCCGTGCAGGCGCAGGATGGCGACCGCAATCGCGCGGTGAACAGCAGCCTGGCGGGCGCGCCCCAGGCTGTCGAGGAGCGCCTTGCGGAAGAGCGGGTGCACGAAGGAGTATGCCGTCGCATCGGTATTGTCTTCCCGGATGATCCTCGCCGATGTCGCCTCGTCGATGGCATCCAGCAAAGTACGTCCGTTGTGGCCGATGGTAGCGACCAAAAGTTCATAGTCGAACCGCTCGCCGATGACGGCGGCCTGCCGGAGGATGGCCCGGCTGTATTCACCCAACGGATGAAGGCGACCATCGACCAACTGTCGAAGAGTGTCCGGCAGGCGAACGTCGATGGGCCGGCGAACGAGGTGCCAGGTTGAGCCGTCATCGCTTTCCCGGAGCGTTCCGTCCTGCGTGAGCTGCCTGACGATCTCTTCGAGATAGAGGGGGTTGCCTTCGGCCACGATATCGAGGGCCTCGGTCACTCCGTACTTGACTTCACCCGGCACCAGGGAACAAACCATTTCGTGAACGGAGTCCTTTTCCAATGCCTGCAGACAGAGGCGGGTTAGCGACCGCTCGCGCTCCAGCCTGGTGATCATCTCGGCAACAGGATGACCGAGGGAGACCTCCCCGGTGCGAAATGTTCCGACAACGAGGAGGCGAGTGTTTTCCAACCGGCGGGCGAGGTGCGCCAGGAGGAGGGAGGTCTGGTTGTCCGCCCACTGCAGGTTCTCAAGGATCAGGACCCCTCCGGACGCCGAGTCGACGTTGAAGGGGGCCTGGGCGCCATCGAATGAAGGCCAGGACCGAGGCGCCGCCGCTTGACCTGCGGCGGTGTAGACCGGGTCGGCCTGGCGGAGATGACCGGGGATGGCTGCGTCTTCAGCGGTCCATTCATCTAACCGCGGAAGCCCGACGAGCGGCTGAAACGACTCGCCCTCGCCGCCTTCTTCCCAGGTGTGCCACTTGACCAGTGCGCCCTCGATCTCCAATTTGCGACTAAACTCGCGGACGAGGCGTGTCTTGCCGATCCCCTGGTCGCCCGTGATGACAACGAAGGACCCACCGCCTCTCTGCGCGTGAGAGTAGCGGTCCATGAGTTCCTGTAGCTGGTTGGAGCGGCCGACCATCGGCCAAAGATAGGGATCCACCCCATACCCCCCGAACGTGAAGAATAAGTAAAGTCTCGCTCGGGCTGATTAAGTCAACATAAAGTGCGTCTGAAGATTTCTTTAGGTGTTCGGGACGTTGGTCCGGCGTTCACCGTGAGTTAACCGGCGCGGGACCCTGAAGGAGTACCTGTACGCGGCTCAGAAGGTCCCGGAAGTGAAAGGGTTTGCCCATGTAGTCGTCGGCACCCGCATCCAGGCAGGCCCCGTGGCTGTACTCTCGCCTGCCGGTGAGAACGAGGACGGGGATGCGCATCCCTCGCGAGCGCAGGTCCTGGAGGACTTCCAGGCCAGGCCTATCCGGGAGGCCAATGTCCAGGATAAGGAGGTCAAAGTCATCGGTCAGGCCCTGGGCTCGGGCTTGTTCACCATCGTCGACAACGTGCGTCGAGAAACCCTTGTCCTGAAAGCCTTTTTCCAGGAGCGAGCCGACCTGAGGATCATCCTCCGCGATTAATATCCTGGGCATACCCGCTCCCTCGATTCGACTGGCGGGTTAGCTGCTAACCCCTACCCGTGTGCAGCCCGAATCCGGGCGGCTTATCACCAGTCTGGGCGCGGTCTATGAAGGGACTGTGAGAAGGGTGTGAGAAAGGCTTTACCTAACTCGCAGGCGGTACCCCACACCACGGACGGACTCGATGATCTCGTCCCCAAGCTTCTTCCGGAGCGAGCTGACGTGGACGTCGACGACGTTGGTCGTGGTCTCCAGGGTGTAACCCCAGACGTGCGATAGAAGCTGCTCGCGGCTGAGTACCTGGTCGGCGTGACGGAGGAGAGTTTCCAGCAGAGAGAACTCGCGGCCGGTGAGGTCAACGGTGGTGTCGCCCACCGTAGCTCGCCTTGTTCGGAGGTCCAGCCGGACGCCTCCCGCGCTCATGACGTGCGAATCGCCCGAACCAGTGGACCTGAGTAGCCTGCGGACCCGGGCCAGCAGCTCATCGAAGTGGAAGGGTTTCCGCATGTAGTCGTCAGCGCCCGCTTCCAGGCACATGACGACATCGCGCTCGCGGCGTCCAGTCAGGACCAGGACGGGGAGGGTCTTCCCGCGCGACCGCAGCTCTTGCAGCACCTGGAAGCCGTCCCACTTGGGGAGCCCCATATCCAATATAAGGAGGTCGAACTCTTCGCTCAGACCCAGCTCCTGGGCCATCTCGCCATCGTCTACATGGAGCGTGGAAAAGCCCTGGTTGCGAAAGCCCTTTTCCAGGAAGGAGCCGATCAGGGGGTCGTCCTCGGCGATGAGGATCCTAACCACTCCCGGCCTCCGTGGTATCTCGCGGCAGTAGTATCGTAAAGGTGGAGCCTTCTCCCAGACGGCTATTGAGCTCCACCCGCCCGCCGTGCGCCCGGGCGATTGCGCTGACGATAGCCAGGCCCAGGCCGCTTCCGCGATAGCGACGGTGGGCACCCGTGCCGCGGGTGAAGCGGTTGAAGATGCGGGCCTGGTCGGAGACGGAGATCCCGGTGCCCGTGTCGCGCACCCAAAGGCGCCATTCGTTCTCACCGGTGGATATTCCGAGGGTAATCTCGTGGGAACGAGTCGTGTGATTCACGGCGTTGCTGGCCAGGTTCATGACGGCCTCAGTTAGCCGGTGGCGATCCCCAACGACCCTGCCTTCCGCGTTTCCTTCCAGTGACCACTCCCGCAACCGCAGGGCGCGGGCTTTGGCCAGGAGCTCCGGACCGAACTGCTCCAGGTCGATCCACTCGACTTGCAGGAAGTCCGGCTGGTCCGCGTCCGCCAGGATCTGGAGATCGTCGACTATTCGGGCCATGCGGTCGATCTCGTCCTGGACAAGGGCAACGGTTTTCTTCTGCTCCTCAGGGTCATCCCCGATAAGCTCCAGGTGTCCGCGGCAGATCGTCAGGGGGTCGCGCAGCTCGTGGCTGGCGTCTTGAACGAAGGCGCGCTCGCTGCGGAAGACGGCCTCGATCCGGTCCAGCATCGCGTTAAAGCTATGAGCCATCTCGGCAGCTTCGCCCGTTCCTTTGACCTCGATTCGGCGGGTCAGGTCGGATTCGGTGATTGAATGGGCGGCATCCGTAAGCAGGCGGACCGGAGCCAGCACACGGTCTGTAATCAGCCAGGCGATGATGGAGGCGACAAGGAGGGCCCCGACGGACCCGGCGATGCCGAAGCGCTGCAATTCCCCGATCTCGCCGCGGTCTTCGGCGGGAAGGATCGTGACGACGAAGGCCCCCGTGTCGTCGCCAAACTGGATGCGGGAAGCGCGGAAGTAGCCGTCTCCCAGTTCGGAGCCGTACTGCCCCGTGGAGTCCTGGGCTTCGCCAGGCTCCAGGCTGGAGAGACGCTCCCAATCGTCGAGAGTCTCCGCCGGCAGACGGTCCAGGGGATAACGAGCGACGGACGAACGGTAGAGGTTGCCGTCAACGAAGGCAACCAGGGCTTCGTCGTTGCTGGGGACGTTACGCGCGAAGTAGATATCGAAAAGGTCTTCCAGCGAATCGAAGGGCTGGCCGGTCGCGGGGTCCCGGCCATCGACTATCAGGCGGTCGAGCTCGCGGTTTTCCTGCTCGAGGGCGTCGTACACCTGGTCCTCCAGGCGGATGAGCAAGGCTTCGCGCAGGGCGAGAAGGGCGATGACGGCGGCAACGGCAAGCAGGATGACGTAAGAGGCAAGGATCCTGGTGCGGGCGCTGCGGGTGGCACCGAACCAGTCCCAACCATGGCGGATGTTGCGGTCTGCTGCGCCTCCGGCGCGGCCCGCCTGGGCGGCCGACGAACGCGCGCCTGCCGCCGGCGCGCCGGGTGTGGCTGCCGGACTGTCGCTTACTTCGGGGGCATCAAGGGGTAGTTCTTTCATTTATCCGCTGCCCACCGGCCAGCGATCGCGGGGTTCGCTGCCGATTAGCTACCATTGCTACGTATAGAACAAAGCTCAACCCTATCCCATTTCTTCGACATATCTCGCAACGTCAAGCAAATGCTGCCTTCGCGGCAAGATTTCGGCCAATTGCGTGATCCGATGGCCACCCCGTGAATGGGACGTGGGATTGGAAGGCACAGTTTCACCCCTCCAACTCGCCGCAGGTACGGTCGCATTGCCGACTTCGGCGGCTCGGTCGTGGCACCGTCGATCAAAGTTCTCACGCAGATACCCGGCCCAGGCATCCTCGTTTGTGAACTACGCAGGTTTCTGCCATTTTAAACGTAGGACGCACCTTTGCGTAGTATTTGCAGCAGATTCATAACCGGGAAGCCGGGTTGACCCGATGAGGACACGGAGACGACGGCGATCCGGCTGCGCAGGTTTCGACCGCCAGGATACTGGGCGACAGCGCACCCACAACCCCCGGAGCGTGAAGGGTCCTTAGTACTGACTACAAATCCGTCAGCCCCTGCGACTTCACGCAGGAACTGGAGTCCAACTCCTCGGGGCGGTCTACAGCTTCTTGTGGAGGTGGATGTCCTCCGGTTCCAGCGCGAAGAGTTCGGGGAATGGTTCGGCCATCGGTTGGTAGCCGCGGCCCATGTAGAAACGCACGGTGTTCTGTGACGGCGTAGCGGAGACGACGATCTCGGTGTCGCCGCCTTCCCTGGCGATGCGGTCGAGGTCCTCGGACAGCCGCTTGCCGATGCCGCGGGCCCGGTAGCCGTTGCTCACTTGCAGGTGGGCGAGCTGCGCGATGCCGGGCCGCAGGTGCTGGACAAGCACGATAATGCCGGCCAGGCGATCGCCATCGAAGGCGCCGAGGGCAATACCGCCTGACCCCAGCAACTCCTCGATGTGCGCCTGCTGGCCCGCGTAAGTGTGCTCGCCGTCGCCTTCCGTGCGCCAGTTGGGGGAGTCGAAGTTGCCGTGGCGTTCCTCCAGCCGCGTCCCGTGCTGGATGTAGATGACGCCGATGCGCTCGCTGCGATCTATATCGCGAATATGCGGGAGGTCAGCAGGAACAAAGGGGCGATAGGTAATGGGTGCCAAGTCAGGGGGTATTGTAAGGGGCGCACTGATTTCGGCATCCCGCGCAAGGGCTGTCTTGCTCTTTCCCTTGAGCTGAACCTCGACTTGCCGGTTGGGCGGGTCGCCCGCCGGGCGTTGCTATACTCCGACGATGAACGTCGCATCGTAGGCACCGGCTTCCGCGAAAAGAACCCCACAATGATGTCAGCCATCTTCATGTTACGGCGGTTTATGCGTGGATTTGTCGTCGCCTGGTGGGAGCAAGACTTCGCCCCGATCCTCGCCGCGGCGGTCTTACTAATTGTTGTGGGTACCACCGTTTACTCGGTGGGTGAGGGTTGGAGCGTCACCAACGGCTTCTACTTCGCCATAGCCACGCTCACGACGTCCAGCGTAGCCGACCCTGGCCTCGTAATCACCGATCCGTGGCTCAAGGTATTCACTTCACTGTACGTTCTGACGGGAATCGGCATCTTCGTCGAGGTTGCGCGGCGCCTCGGCACAGGATTTACGATCGCTCTCCATGAAGGCCACGAAGCAAAGGCGGCGCGCCACGAGTCAGGGGCAGCCCGGCAGTCCTCCCGAGATCAACCAGGCTAGCCGGGTGAACCCGGAGCAGTTGCGCGACCTTTGCTTCCAGCTGGAGGGCCGGGCGCCAGGGGGCGAGTCAGGCGGCGCCTGGTTCGCGATGGATGCTGATGGCGCGCGCGTCGTCCTGAAGTGGTTCGCCGGCGAGGGCATGGCCGGCCGCTACGCGGCGCTCCTCCCGGCGCTCGACGTGCTGCGGTTCCACGGATTGGTTCGCACCCTGCCGTATAATCGATATCGAGCGGGAGTAGCTCAGCGGTAGAGCATCTGCCTTCCAAC
>DAINRO010000003.1:0-62314 GCA_036741795.1 Chloroflexota bacterium | reverse complement strand
AGAGACGACATGCTGAAGGTGGTTGGTTGCGAGATCGAATTGCGGCCGGAAGGACCAACCCTGGCGGACCTGGCGCCGCGGGTGCAGGGGATCCATCGCGCCGCCGATGTCCTCCGGGTTGAGTTTCCGGCGGATGCGATACGGGACGTCGAGGCGTTCGCACTGGCGGAGAAAGTGTGCTGCGGCGGGATCGACTGGGACGTTCGCGCGGACGCCAATGTGATCCTGACGATCCGCGCGTCCCGCCCGGCGCTCGATGTTATCGAGGCGGCCTTAAGAGCGAGTTAAATATTGAAGGGTATCAATAGTAAGGAGGTCGCAATGACTACTCAGCAGGATATCAAGGCGGAAGTGAAGAGGCGGTATGGAGCCGCGGCAACGAAGGCACAGTCACTAAAGGGCAGCGACTGTTGCGGGAGCGTGGAGGATGGGGCGATTACGTCGAACCTGTACACCACGGACGAGCTGCAGCACCTGCCGCAGGACGCGGTCGCGGCCTCGCTCGGTTGCGGGAACCCGGTTGCAGTGGCGGAGCTCACGGAAGGCGAGATCGTGTTGGACCTCGGGTCCGGTGGCGGCATCGACGTACTGCTGTCGGCGCGACGAGTTGGCGCGACGGGGAAGGCCTACGGGTTAGATATGACGGATGAGATGCTGGACCTGGCGAGGAAGAACGCCCGGGAGGCCGGGGTGACAAACGTCGAGTTCCTGCGGGGCGAGATGGAGAACATCCCGTTGCCACGGGACACGGTGGACGTGATCATCAGCAACTGCGTCGTGAACCTGTCCCCGGACAAGGACTCGGTGCTTCGGGAGGCGTACCGGGTACTTAAGCCCGGCGGACGGCTGGCCATCTCTGACATCGTCACGAACAGCGACCTGCCGGAAGCGATCTCGAGCAGCATGGCCGCATGGACGGGCTGCATCGCCGGGGCGCTGACGCGAGACGACTACATCGCCAAGTTGCAGGCCGCGGGCTTCGAGGGCGCGGAGATCGAGACGTTCCGCGAGTACACCGCGGCCGACGCGACTTCGGGCGGGTTAGGCGACAAAGTGAAAGACGCCGTCGCGAACGAGAACCAGGGGCTGGGGATTTTCAGCGGCGTGGTCCGGGCGAGGAAGCCGGTCAACGCAAGGGAAGAAGAGCGGATCGAAGTCGTGGCGGCGCAGACGGGCGTTTCCTGCGGGCCGGGGGAGTGCTGCTGAGGGAACTGATCGTGGCATAATCGGCCTCGATGGAGTACTTGAGCGGCTCCGAGAGGGCGATCGATGCCGCGGACGTGCGGAGACTGTACGACGGCGCGGGCTGGTGGCCGGGTTGGGAAACCGAGGGCATCGCCCGCGCCGTTTCATCGTCTATCTGCGTGGGCGCGTGGGAAGGGGAGCAGTTGATCGGCTTCACTCGCGCCCTGTCGGATGGGGTACACCGGGCGTATATCGAGGATGTTGTTATCGATCCTGATTACCGGGGGCGCGGCATTGGTGAAGCGATGGTGGCCAGGCTCGTCCGGGACATCGGACCCGTTCATATCGTGTCGCTTTTCTGCGAGCCCGAGCGCGTGGCGTTCTATTCCAGGAACGGGTTCCAAGCGAGCAAGACCCAGGTAATGATGCACCGAGAGGCGAACAGCAGGGGAGCCCCCGGCGCGCTCGACATAAAGATAGACGAGGGAACGGAGCATGTGCAGAAGCATTAAGCAATTGCGGGCCCAGGACCAGGTGGCAAGCAACGAGGAGATCCAGGCTGCCGCCCGACAGTTCGTCAGGAAAATCAGCGGGTTCCGGGAGCCGACCAGCGCCCATGAGAAGGCGTTCAACAAGGCCGTATCGCGCATAACCGCGGCATCGCAGCAACTGCTAGATTCGGTCAGCGCGAACCTCGGCCGTAAGCGAAGTTAGCGGGGCCGTAGGGTGAGGGTGGCCTCGCCTTCCGTGAAGGCTACTTCATAGATGTAGTTCAGTTGTAGGTCGTCGATCCGGTCGTTGACTTCGCTCTCGATCTCGTCACGCAGTTCGTCGGTCGCAAAGCCCGGGAGGTTGCCAGCTTCGAGTTCGGTGATCTCGATGCTCGGGCGTTCGCCCTCAAAGTTCATGGTTCCCTCCGCAGTGACATACACGGTAAAGATGTCGTCGCCGATGACCGGGATGCTGCTCAGTGCGGGGATCTCGAATGTCACGCGTCCCTCAGCGTAGCCGTCGTGGAAACAAACGACGAGGTCCTCAAGATCGGCGCCCCTGTCCTGGAGGAACTCCGAGGCTTTCGACGATACCTCGCTTTCACTGAAAGTCGCGGTCGCCTGGGGCTGTCCGGAATCGATGGAGTCCTGGGCGTCGTTCAATGATTCTTCGAACGACCGGGCAAGTAGCTCCGTGTTGTTTACGTCGCGTGTCTCGCCCGTTTCCGGGTTAGTGCAGCCGTCTCCCGCCTCGACATCATCATCCGCGAGCGCTACGAAAAGCGCGGTGGCAGCGACGATGATGAGGAAGAAGAAAGCGAACGTGCCGAGTAATGCCAGGAACGGACTCCGCACCATACGCTAGTTTCCGCCCGTCTTTGCTCGCTCCTGCTCGATCAGTTCGCGGCGAAGGATCTTGCCAGACGGGGTCTTCGGGATCGCTTCGACGAACTCGATTTCACGCACCTTTTTGTAGGGAGCCACGCGCTCTTCAACGAAGCGCATCAGATCCTCGGTGCTGACTTCCTGTCCTTCCTTGACGAGGACGAAGGCCTTGGGAATTTCGCCGGATTCGTCATCGCGCTTCGGGATAACGGCCGAGTCCATGACGGATGGGTGTTCCATGAGCAGGGCTTCGAGTTCGGCCGGCGCGATCTGGTAACCCTTGTATTTGATCATCTCCTTCTTGCGGTCGAGAATCGTGACATAACCCTCTTCATCGACGGAGACGATGTCACCGGTCCTGATCCAGCCGCCACCGGGAAGGGTTTCCTCGGTGGCTTCGGGGGCCTGCCAGTAGCCCTTCATGACCTGGGGGCCGAAGGTGAGGAGTTCGCCGATCTCGCTTGGGCCCAGTTCTTTGCCGTCATCGAGGGAAACGACCTTTTCGATGGTGTCTGCGACGGGCGGACCCACTGTGGCGTCCTTGATGCGCGTGATCGGATTAACGTTCGTGACGGGGCTGGTCTCGGTCATGCCGTATCCCTGCAGCACGGTGACGTCGAGGGCCCTGGAGGCAGCCTTCGCGACTTCCGGAGGCAGCGGTGCGGCGCCACTCATGATCATCTGCAGGGAGGAGGTGTCGTACTTGCCGGCGTCCGGGAAGTGGGCGAGGGCGAGGAGGGCCGGTGGGACGGCGAAGAGGTTCGTCACCTTGTGCTTCTGGATGAGGTCCAGGCACAGGGACGGGTCGAAGCGCGGCATGATGACCTGGGGGAGGCCGGCGGCGAAACCGCAGGCCATGAGGACGACCATCCCGTAGATGTGATAGAAGGGGAGGAAGTCCAGGTAGGTGCCGTACCCGTTGCTTAGACCGGTGGTGAGCGTCTGCCGGACATTAGAGACGAGATTGAAGTGGGTTAACATAACGCCCTTTGGCAGACCGGTAGTGCCCGAGGAGTAGGGTAGGGCAGCGAGGTCTTCTCGGGGGTTGAACTGTACGGCGTGGGGCTCGGGCGGCGCTTCCGCCGCCATCTTCCAGGCGTCTTCGACGGTGAACACCTGCTTCAAGCCTGGCAAGTGTTGCTTGACCTGCTCGACGAGAGGGGAGAGGGCGCCCATGGTGAAGATGGCAGAGGCGCCGCAGTCTTCGAGCTGGTGGAGGAGTTCGCGCTCTTTGTAGAGTGGGTTCAGGGTGGTCACGGTGCCGCCTGCGCAGAGGATCCCGAAGAAGGCGACGAAGTACTCCGGCGAGTTTGCGGAGAAGATGGCGACGCGATCGCCCTTGTTGAGGCCGTTGTCCTGGAGGAAGCGCCCCAGGCTACGGCAGGCGGCCCACGTTTGCCCGAAGGTGTAGCTGGCGCCGTCGAAGTTGATGAGGGCCTGCTTGTCCTCGAACTTCTTCGCCGAGGGCTGCAGGAAATCGGGAAGGGACATCTCCGGGTAGGGTTCCAGCGTGAACCAGGGGCTGTGATAGAGCGTCATTGCGATGTTCTCCTCTGACTAGCCGGCCGTGGCGATGTAGTAACTGTTCATAATGTCTCCGGGCACCGATTCGACATCCACTTTGGTAAACCCGGCGTCGGCGAGTTTCTGTCGCGCGAGTTGTTCTCCCCACATGGTGCCCAACCCCTCGCCGCCGAGGGCGAGCGAAACGGTCATACAGTGCGTGGTAGAAACGCCATAGAGAAGGGCAGCGAGTGGGTGACCGAGGTTCTCCTCGAGGTTGCTCGAGGCGGCGATGTCAACCATGAGGAAGACCCCACCAGGGCGAAGAGCCGCCGCGATGTTGGCGAGGACCTTCGTCGGCGCTGCCTGATCGTGGATGGCGTCGAACGCGGTGATCAGATCGTAGGCCGTCGAGTCATCAAAGTTCGCGACATCCTGTTGTTTGAACGTCACGTTCTTGAGACCCCAGTCCCGGGCCTCTCTTTCGCCCGCGGCGACGCCCTCGGCGGAGAAGTCATAGCCAATGAAGCGGCTGTTCGGGTATTGGCGTGCCATAACGTTGATCGCGTGGCCCTGGCCGCAGCCCACGTCGAGGACGTCGATCCCTTCCTCGAGTCGGGCGACGATTCCCGGGATCAGGGGCAGCGTGACATCAATAAGTGTGGCGTCGACGACTGCCGCACTCTCTTCCGCCATCAAGGCCTGGAACTTGTCGAACTCCGAATAAGGTACACCCCCACCGTTCTGAAAGCTGTCAACGAGCTTATCCTCCACCTTGCCGAAGAGCGAAATGAACTGAGTCATCTTGGCAAGGTTGCCAGGACCGGCCGCACGTGTCAGAGAGGCGGCATGCTCGGGCGGGAGGAGGTAGGTCTTCGAGGAGGGCTCATACTCAACGAAGCCACCGGCTACCATTGAGCCGAGCCATTCACGGACGTAGCGCTCGTCCAGACCGGATACATCGGCGATCTGTTGGGTGGAGGACGGGGGCATGCCTGACATACTGTCGAACAACCCGGTCCGGTGGCCGACACTGGTCATAAGGCTGAGGACGCCACTTGAGGCGATGTCGATCATTCGTCCTGCGAAAGCCTCAGCCTTCGCCTGGTCAAGGGACTGCGTGGTCATGACAGGTCTCCTTCGGGCCGGGAAAGAATTTGGTAGCTGGCACGATACCAGAAATCGCGTTCAGTCGCCGAGGAGGGTCGGGTAGCCGACGGAGACGACGTCCTCGACGTATTCGGACCGCCAGCCGGGATTGGGGATCCTGAGCTTTCGCTCACGGAACCAACCATGGATCTTGAGGTACTCGTCCTCCAGGTATGTGCGCCAGTTGTTCTCCTCGTCAAAGAGGTCTGGGTCCACCTCTTCGAGGCGCTTTTCCATGTCGCCGGGGTCGATGTCCAGGTCTTCGCGCCAGTAGTCCGCGAGGTAGTCGAGCGTCTCTTCGAGGTTGCGGCGGCACTCTTCGAAGAGAGCGGACATGAAGCCTGCTTCGTCGACGCGGCGGCCGCGGAGGCGCAACTCGGTGGAGCAATCTTCGCAGAGGACCACGAACTTGCGCGATTCGCAGTTCTCCTTCTTCGTGCACCCTTCACACAGAGGCGCCCACGCTGACGCCTCGGGCAACCTGAGATACCCGACGAGCACGTCGTCGGTGAGGGTTCCACAGCGAGGGCACGATAGCTTCTTCGCCAGGATGTCGTTTATCGCCTGCTGCCAGTCGATCTGCATAATCCCTTCGCACGGTTCCAGACGGTTGCAGACCGGATTCCGTGGCAAAGACTTATCTTATGGTTTTTCGGATGGGTGTCAACACGACCCGCTAGCCAGCGGATAGTCGAGCACGAACCAGCCGGCCTGACCCGGCATTTCTTCAACTCCGACTGTGATTCGCCGCAGGTTCACGGCGCCCAGGGTGGCCAGGCGCTCTGCGAGCTGGCCCGCGAACCATTCCGCCAGGCGCTCAGCTGTGGTGTTGTCGATGTCGAGTAGGGCAACGTCCCCTCCCGGCATGACATAACGCTTACCGGCGGCGTCGATCGTGATCTCGCCGGCCGCGGCTGTGATCCTTGTGGCCGTGCTGCGAGAGGCTGCGATGAACCGGTGGTCCAGCCCGCCGCAGATCTCGCGGGCGATACGCTTTGCGGATCCGAAGTCGATGACCCACGATTCGGGCGTGAGATCTCCCTCGATCTCGACGAAGACATCGTAGTTGTGTCCGTGTAGAGGTTCGCATTCTGAACTGGAGGCGGTGAAATGGGCGGCGGCGAACCGTAGCGTGTTTCGTTCGAGCGTAATTCGGTGAGTCATGCCCTCCGGAGCATATCCCACGGCAACCTCAATTCACGATGTAGGTTCGCACTATATATGTTATGTGAGCAGTAGAAGGGCTTACGCTGCAATCCCGGCGCGCGGTTGTGGCGTATCTGGAGCCATGAAAACTCGTGTCCGGTCGCGTTTGCGGGGGTTTTGGGGCGGTGCTACCATCGAGGTGACTCCCGCGTAGGGGCCGGCAACGCGAAGTCCCGGACTCACGTCGAATCCATTGAAGTCGTTTGGCGGGCTGTATATCCGCCATTATGTCAAAGGTAGAAAGCTCATGTGGAACACCCTGAAGTTAGTCCTCTCCATCCTCGTGATCGTCCTGGTTGTCGCGACCGCCGGGATGGTGGGGTTCGCGATCGGCGACGAGGACAATGGCGGCAGCAGTAGCATCCAGGCGCCCTCTGGCGACGACCAGGAGCTGGATTCCGGCTCCGACTACAGTGTGCTGGAAGAGATCGAGGATATCCTGGAAGAGGACTTTGTAGTTCCCGAAGCGGTTAACGGACAAGCGCTCGAAGAGGGTGCCATCAGTGGCGCAATCGATTCACTTGGTGACGCTCACACCGTCTATATCAGCCCCGAGGACTACCAGAGTGGGTTTGACATCATCTCGGGTAGCTTCGAAGGTATCGGCGCGAACGTGGACCAGGACCCGACGACGGGTGAGATCACGATCGTGACGCCGTTCCGTGGGTCGCCTGCGGAGCAGGCCGGGATCCTGCCCGGTGACGTGATCCTGGCAGTGGACGGCGAATCCACGGAGGGTTGGAGCGTCCAGGACGCTGTCCAGCGGATCAGGGGCACCGAGGGCAGCGAGGTGACGCTGACGGTGCGGCACGCAAACCGCGAGTCCGAGGACGTGACGATAACGCGAGGGACGATCGTGATTCCGACCGTCTTCGCACATGATGCGCAGGATGCCAATGGCAACGTGGTGCCGGGCATCGCTTATGTCGAGATTCAGCAATTCACCGACCAGACGGTGAACGACCTGAGCGAGGAATTGACGAGGATCGTTGACGAGGGCTATGAGGGGCTAGTTCTGGACCTGAGGCGGAATCCGGGCGGAGGCCTGGACGCTACTGTGAACGTGGCGGACATGTTCCTCGACGGCGGCAACGTGTTGACGCAGGTGGACCGTGATGGCAACGAGACGCCATACGACGCGGAACCTGGCGGCGAGGCTGTGGACTTGCCGGTCGTCATCCTCGTGAGCGAAGGATCGGCCTCGGGATCGGAAGTTCTGGCTGGAGCCCTCCGCGACCAGGGTCGGGCACAACTTGTCGGGACGCAGACCTTCGGCAAGGGTTCCGTGAATCACATCCGTGAGCTGTCCAACGGTGGCGCTCTTTATGTCACGATCGCCCGGTGGCTGACCCCGAAGGGGACGCTGATCGAGGGTGTGGGGCTAAGCCCGGATGTGCCGGTGGAGTTGACCCCGGAGGAGCTCAGCGCCGAGCTACAGAACGGCTACGGGCCGCAGATGAGCGCCGCAATCGACGTGTTGAACCAGCAACTGGCCGCCAGCCGCTAGGACACGCCCCAAACCTCGCCGCTCGCTACAATCGCAGCATGAGCGTTGGCGAGAAGACGGTTGCGACGAACCGGCGTGCCGGGTTCGACTACTCGATCCTCAAGACGTATGAGGCGGGGCTGTCGCTAACCGGCACGGAGATCAAATCGATCCGGGACGGCCACATGAGCATCCGTGAAGCGTACGTGCGCCCGGACGACGGCGAGCTGTTCCTCGTCGGCGCCCACATCGCCCAGTACGCCCCGGCTAGCAACCGGAACCATGACCCCACGCGCAGCCGCAAGTTGCTCCTCCACAAGCGCGAGATCAACGAACTGGAGCGCGAGGCGACGACTTCGAGCGCCTCGATCATTCCCTTGCGCGTCTACCTGAAAGGCGGGAAAGCGAAGCTGGAGATCGCCCTGGCGCGGGGGAAGCGGAAGTACGACAAGCGGCAGGACATCGCAAAGCGGGACGCAGATCGGGATATTCAGCGCGCGATGAGATCGAATAGTAAATAAGCAAGAAAATCAGACACGTGACAGGCTTGCTCGGGCCTCGTCGCATTCGTGATCAACGCCTGCCGGGTGAAGGAATACCGTTTCGTCCTCAGCCAGTTTGGCTGTCGCCACCCGGAGGACATCGCGGGATCTGATGAGGCGCGCCTCGGCTCGGCCAACACTCCCCTCTCGCTGCACGCCTTCCATGCGAAGCCAGTCGTCCATCAGTACGAAGTGTTCGCAGCAGTGGTCAATCTCGGCGTAATCGTGCCGCACGACGGCGTCCCCCTCGCGGACCATCACGTATTTCGGGCGTCTATAACGCACTCTAGCCAGGCTTTCCGCTAGGTGAATCGTGGTGTTGGCGTCGTGACCGACGCCGAGTAACAGGACGCTGCCCTCACGCTCGTACACCCTCCCGACCGGGCTGTCGAGGCCGTGGGGCACGTCAATGGCGTGATCAGCGGTGATTTCGACTGCCGCGGGTCCGCGGGCGGCGAAGGCGTGCGGGCTGTTGCTCCGCAAGGTGCCCTGCTCGCGCCAGAAAGAATCCGCGACGATGCCCATCCCCAGGCATGACGTAGCTGCAGGATCGAACGGCGTGTCGTCGTCATCTGACATGCTGGGCATGACGAGGGTGCCTTTTGGCCCGAGAACCGTAGTTAATGCGGATATCAGCCCTGTAGGACCACCTTCAACGGATCCAACCGCGCGGAATGAAGTGTGGACGACGAGGATGGATGAGGGGGAGACGCCGAGGACGGCTAGTTGCTCCATGATCTCGTTTTGCAACGTTCCGGGATAGCTCATTTGTGCTATAATTCTATTGTCACATGGGGACGCATGGGTTCGACAGGGAAGGTTGGGCCCGGATTGCAAGCCGAGGATGCCGGATCCTCGTTAATCGACCGGCAACAAAAGCAACTGGCAACTCTAACCAGTACGCTCTCGCGGCCTAATTAGGTAGCGACGTTTGGTCCAGGCCTCACCCCGATGGGCAGGATCCGACGACGTAATGTCGGGGTGCTGTTTCCCCCACGCCGATAAGGGAGGCAAAAGACCTTCGGCTGGCCCGCCGGTTACGTGGCCGACGGCGGTACGGCGGGCAAGATTAAAGCGACGGCTAAGCTTGTAGGATATCTCGGTCGGTTTTCTCCTGGACGAGGGGTTCAATTCCCCTCCGTCTCCACCAATGAAGTTCATGGGCCCCGCGCCGGCGGGGCCCTTGGTCATGCCAAGGGTTACGCCCAGGTCCGTGAGAGTGCTTCCATCCTCCGCACTGCCTCTTCGATCTGCTCGTCAGGGACCGTCAAGGACAGTCGAACGTACCCTTCGCCTGTCGGCCCATAGCCGTTGCCCGGGGTGACGACGACGCCCGCCTCGTCAAGTAGCCGAGTGGCGAAGTGGACGCTGGTCATCGATTCCGGCACCCGTGCCCAGAGGTAGAGGCTGGCTTGCGGTGGCCGCACGCGCAGACCGAGCCCGCGGAGAGCCGAGACAAGGCGGTCGCGGCGCCGCTGGTAGATCGCGTTGTGCTCGGGAATAACGTCCTGAGGCCCTTCGAGCGCAGTTATAGCCATTTTCTGGATCGCCTGCGGAATGCCTGAATCAACGTTGGACTTCACCCGCATAAGAGCATCGATGATTTGCGCGTTGCCGGCCGCCATTCCGATGCGCCAGCCTGTCATGTTGTACGACTTGGAGAGAGAATGGAACTCCACTCCCACCTCCATAGCCCCGTCAGCCTGGAGGAAGCTCACAGGCTGATAACCGTCGTAGGCGACCTCGCTGTAGGGGCCGTCGTGCAGGATGGCCAGGTCGTTACTGCGAGCAAACTTGACTGCTCGCTCGAAGAAATCGAGGTCCGCGACCGCTCCTGTTGGGTTGTTGGGATAGTTGAGCCAAAGGACTCTCGCCCGTTCCGCGATGGCGCCGGGGATGGCGTCGAGGTCTGGCAGGAAGTCATTCTCCTCGGTCAGCGGGAGGTAGTAGGGTTCACCGCCCATCAGCATCGTCCCTACCGCGTACACGGGATACCCGGGGTCCGGTACCAGGGCAACGTCGCCGGGGTCGATGAAGCAGGTGGCGATATGGGCGATGCCCTCCTTGGAGCCGATGAGTGGAAGGATCTCGGTCGCCGGGTCCAGTTCGACACCAAAACGTCGTTCGTACCAGCGCGCCATCGACTCGCGTAGCGCAGGCAACCCCTCGCTTTCGGGATAGCGGTGGTTGGCAGGATCGCCGGCGGCATCCCGGAGAGATGCCAGAATGTGCTCGGGAGTCGGCAGGTCAGGATCGCCTATGCCGAACGATATTATGTCGACACCTTCTGCCCTCTTCTGCACGATCTTCTTGCTGATCTCGGCGAAGAGATATGGAGGTAAGGACTCAATGCGTTTGGCGAGCTGCAATCTGGCGTCTCCTGCGATGATATTGGGGTAAATCGTACACGCTTGCGCCACGTGGCGCTTTCGTTAGACGATTCAGGCGCGAGCCATGCAGCTACTTGAGCGCGTCCCCTTCCTTGCCGCACTGTCGGACACCGATCGCCAGTGGCTGGCGCAGCGCGTCCGGCGCCGCAATTACACCCGGGGCGACATCGTGTTCCAGAAGGATGACCCCGGAGAGGCGCTGTTCATCGTCGAAAGCGGCTCCGTGCGGATTCACGTCACCGGAGCCCAGGGAACAGATCTGACGCTGGCCGTGATGAACCCCAACGATTTCTTCGGCGACATGTCGCTGCTGGACGGGAAGCCCCGTTCCGCCAGCGCGTCAGCGGTGACCGATTGCGCCTTGATCGTACTGGAGCGGGACCACTTCACAGAGCTGGTCCGGAAACGTCCGGATGCCGCATTGGCCGTACTTGCCCGGGTTACGCAAAGGCTGCGGGGCAGCGACCAGATGGCCTCAGACCTCGCATTCCTCGACGCTGGTGGGCGTTTGGCGAGGCGGCTGCTGGAGATCGCGGAGCAGAGCGGCGTAACCCGTGAGGATGGCGTCCTCCTGAATGTCCGGATCACCCAGGAGGAATTGGCCAATATGATCGGCGTGACGCGAGAGAGCGTGAACCGAAATCTCTCCGAGTTCCGGCGCCTGGGCCTCATCCGCAACGAGGGGCGGAAGATCATCATCCGCGATCCGGCCGGTCTACGCGCTTACCTTGAGTAGTCGGTAACTGGCTTCGGGTCACAGCCTTGTTTTCGCCGCCCCGGCGATTTCAAAGGGCCGTGCGAGCGGTTCTTCACCCACCCAACAAGACCTGTTATTCTGAGCTTAGCCCATACGTTTCAGCCACAAGGAGCTGCATGCAGACCACTGTCGTAGGCAACTATCCCAAGATCCCCAACAGGCCCAGTCCCGCTCGTTATCGCAACGCGCTCAACAAGCGGGACCGGGGCGAGATCACGAACGAAGACCTGGCCCAGGTGGGCGACGAGGTCACTGTCGAAGTGATCCAGGAGCAGACCGATGCCGGCGTCGACATCGTCACCGACGGCCAGGTCCGCTGGGACGACGACCAGACTTATGTCGCGCGGAACTTTAAGGGCGTCAATATCGGCGGCCTCCAGCGCTACCTCGACACGAACACCTACTTCCGCGAGACCGAAATCACCGGCGACGTGGCATTCGAGAGCCCTTCGCTCGTGCGCGACTGGAAGTTCGCCCAGGAGAACAGCACCCGGCCCGTGAAGGCGATCGTTCCGGGACCGTACACGCTGGCCGCCCACTCTCTTGACAAGCATTACAACTCCCGAGAAAAGCTCGCACTGGCGTTCGCAGAAGCGCTGCGCGGTGAGATAGATGCCCTGATTGACGCCGGTTGCAAGCACATCCAGGTGAATGACCCGGTGATCGTCTTCAACAAGGACGACTACCCGGTCTTCAAGCAAGCCGCCACCCGGTTGCTGAATGGAGTAAGCGGTGCGGAAACGGGACTCTACACCTGGTTCAGCGACTGTGCGGGCATCCTCGGACCGATGCAGGATCTACCGGTGGACGTGATCGGGCTCGACCTCGTTTGGGGGAAGAAGAACTGGGACGCTCTTGCCGATGTGAAGTTCGAGAAGAAGCTTGGAGCGGGCATCGTTGACGCCCGCGGCACGCGGCTGGAGTCTCCTGCCGAGGTAGCGGAGGCGGTGGAGCGGCTGGCCAGGCTGATGCCCGCCGAAAGATTGATCGTGAGCCCGTCCTGTGGGCTGGAGTACCTGCCTCGCGAGACGGCATTCGAGAAACTGAAGGTAATGGTTGAAGGCGCCCGACGGGCGGAAGGAGTGCCGGCCTGATGGTCACAGAACAGACTCAGCAAGCTAACTCAAAGGTCGGGAGCGCCGGGACGACGCTGACGACGACGGCGGTCGGTAGCTTTGCCAGGCCGGCGTACCTGACGAAGGCGCGGAGCGAGTTTAGCCAGGACAAGATCGGCGTCGACGAGCTGCGCAAGCTGGAGCGCGAGGCGACGGAGTACTGGATCCGGGTGCAGGAGAAGTTGGGAATCGACGTGCTGGTGCACGGCGAGATGGAGCGGGGCGACATGGTTGCGTATTTCTCAGGTGAGAAGGGCGGCAACCCGATCAAGGGGATGAAGCTCGGCGGACTCGTTCGCTCATATGGCAACCGCTACTACCACAAGCCGATCATCTTCGACAAACTCGAATACCCCGGGCCGATGACGGTGGAGATGTGGCAGTACGCCCAGTCCCTGACGGAACGCCCGGTTAAGGGGATGCTCACCGGCGCCTACACGATGGTGGAGTGGTCGTTCGACGAGCACTACCCGTCGCGCCGAGACGCTGTGCTCGATATGGCGAAGATCATCCGGGCCGAGGTGGAGGAGCTGGTGAAGGCCGGCGCGAAGTTCATCCAGATCGACGAGCCGGCAATCCACACGCGGCCGGACGAGGACTTCCAGCTGGCGATCGAGGCGATGCACGCCACCGTGGACGGGATCGACGCCGAGTTCCACACACACATCTGCTACGGCGAGGTGGAGAAGGTCTACACGGAGATGATCAAGCTGCCCGTGAAACAGATCCACCTCGCATTCAAGAACACGGACTTCGCCTACCTCGACCTGATGCGGAAGTACGGCTACCCGGAAGACAAGGACATCGGGGTCGGTGTCACGGACATCCACACGCGCTTCATCGAGGACATAGAGGACGTGAAGAATGGCATCCGCCGGACGCTGGAAGTGGTGCCGCCGGAGCGCGCCTGGATCCTCCCCGACTGCGGCCTCAAGACCCGCACGGTGGAAGAGAGTGAGCAGAAGCTCAAGGTGATGGTGGACGCGGTGGCCGCGATCAAGACGGAGATGGGACTGAGCTAGAATCTAAAGGTAAATAGAAGGGGCGGGCCGCATGGCCCGCCCCTTTTGCATTCGCCGTTTAGAGGATTACTCGTCGCTGATGATTCTCGTTGCGCGCTTTCGCCGGAGGATCAGCCCGCCTGTGGCCACCACTATCATCGCGCCGGAGGCGGCGAGAGCGATGTATGTGAGCGTGGATTCGTCGTTGGTTGATTCGGAGGCCGGTGACGTGTCGCCGTCTGTGCCGAAAAGCTCCACTGTGCCACCGACGCCGGGGATGACGTTGACGGCACCGCGCATGACGGTGGGGTGGATTTCGCAGCGGTAGTAGAACGTACCGGGGTCGTCAAACTGGACGAGGTAGGGCCAGCCCGGCTGGAAGAGGACGCCGGAGTCGCCGATCGGGTTGGCGGCGGAGACGGCAGGGCCGCAAGTGGTCCAGGTGCCGTCGGTGCACTCGGTGACGGTATGCGGGTTGACGGCGAGAGGTGCGGGCGCGATCCAGTTGACGGAGTCGCCCTCATTGATCGTTGCTGTGCAGGAGGGATCAGGGCTTGAGCTTTCGCAGAGTGCCTTGGCAGTGATGTGGTTGGGGCCAACGACGAAGCCGCCGGTCGGATGGAAATAGTCGTCGTGGACATGGGCGACAAAAATGTTCGCCGCCTGGATCGGGCCGCCGCTCAAGGCCATGAACCCTACCGCCGCTGCCGCAACCAGCGCTACCGGAGCTATCAGGTACCGAATTCGCATTTCGCACCCCCTTGCTTAACGCGTTCTAGTCTTTGGTCTGGGCATTATACGACAGGTTACGGCGGTGCGGATTCAAGGATTCGAGATATTTTGAAGAATTAGATTCGGGTGCCGTTTAGCGCCTGCCAAATCCCCTCGCCAGCATATCGGCACTCACGTGAACCATCGTCGGCCGACCGTGAGGACAGGTGTTCGGCGTCTCGCTCGCCTCCAACTGGCGAATCAATTCCCGCATTTCGTCGGGAGCGAGGGGTTTCCCTGCGCGGATCGCGCCGTGGCAGGCAAGGGACATCGCGACGCGGTCCCGGTTGTCGTCCGGCTCCTCCTCGAGCAGGTGGTCGAGAAAACGCAGGACGTTCTCGCGGACGTCCCCGGTAGCCAATGCGAAGGGTAGGGCGCGGATTACCACGGCAGAGTCGCCGAAAGGCGCAATATCGAAGCCGTGGCCGGAAAGCAGATCGGCCTCGCGGGCAATAGCGATGCGTTGCTGGGCCCCCAGGTCAATAGTCAGCGGATCCAGCAACCCCTGCACTTGCGGGGCGGACTCGAGCCGGGCCGCGGCGAACTGCTCGTAGAGGACGCGTTCGTGGGCGGCGTGCTGGTCGATCATGTACATCCCGTCCGGCCCCTCGGCGATGATGTAGGTGTTGCCGAACTGCCCGATGACGCGGAGCATCGGCAGGGTATGCGTCGGAGTGGCAGGTGTGTCCATACTTGGGTCTGCGTTGGCAAAGCGCGTCGACTCTGTATCTTCCAGTCGGACGCCCGCCTCCCAGAGAGGCGGCGTCCAGGCGGGCGCGGACAGCACCATCGCCGGTTCGGCGAAGGCCGCGCCGACTCCGGCAGGCACCGGCGCGCTTTCGACGACAGCGGCGCGGACGGCCTTCTGGACGGCCGAGAAGACCGCGCTCTCGTCGCGGAACCTGATCTCCGCTTTGGTCGGGTGGACATTGACGTCAACCTCGGCGGGATCCAGTCCGATGTTCAGGACAGAAACCGGGTGCCGCCCCACCATGAGCATTCCCCGATAGGCGTCTTCGACGGCGAAGCTCAGGCGGCGGTTCTGGATCCAGCGTCGGTTGGCGAAGAGGCTAATGTGCGAGCGGCTGCCGCGGGCCACCTGGGGCGGACCGGTGAGCCCCCCGACGGAAATCGGTCCGTCCCCCGGATGGACTTCGAGCATGGCGGCAGCGAGGTCGAGCCCGAGGACGGCGGCGACGGCGTCGCGAAGTTCGCCGCTACCCGGCGTCTGGAAGGACTGGCGCCCATCGACAACAAGGCGCATCCGCGTCTCCGGATAGGCGAGTGCATAGCGTCCGACGACAGTGTTGATCGCGCTGGTCTCGGCGCCGGGCGTGCGCAGGAAGGCGCGCCGGGCGGGGAGCCGGGCGAAGAGGTTGTCGACCCGGATCGCGGTTCCGGGCGGAGCCCCGCGACTCCCGCTCTCCGTCGTCTCACCGCCGGACAGGCGACGATAGCCCGCTGCATCCGAATCCTGAGGCCGGGAAGTGATTTCGATGTCTGAAACGGAAGCTATTGAAGGGAGTGCTTCCCCGCGGAAGCCGAGGGTCTTGACCGTCGTCAAGCCCGCGTCGTCGGAGAGCTTGCTAGTGGCGTGGCGCTGGAAGGCGATGTCCAACTCGGTTTCGGGGATCCCGCAGCCGTCATCGGTGACGCGAATCATCTCCGCGCCTCCGCCGATGATCTCCACCGTGATCGAGGAGGCTCCCGCGTCGAGGGCGTTCTCAACCAACTCCTTGACCACCGAGGCTGGACGCTCGACGACTTCGCCGGCGGCAATGCGGGCGGCGACGTCGGGCGGAAGGACGCGAATCGGCAAGGGTAGACTACCTCGCGCCGATTGTATCGATGGCAGCGCCCCTCACGGGCATGCAAGTGGCACGGGTTTGTGGATGGTCAGTCAGCGAAGATCAAGCTTCCGACCACCGGCTCAGACTGCCGAAAGAAGTCAGCGTACACGTCTAGTGGCGCACGAATGCCGAGGACGATCGATCCGTCCGGGTGATCGATGACGATGATGTGGCCCTTTTCGCCAGGGGCCAGAGAGTACGTGTTCTCTCCTGCCGAAACCAGGGGCAACCGGCCACCAACGAGCGCTGCCCCTTCCGCGACCGTCGTCTCCATCTGCCTGGCGGCCCGGTTCCCAACCTGGAGAGACGAGGGGTTGCTGGTGACGAGCCCGGGATTTAAGGCGAACCATTCCGTGAGGTCCTTGGGAAGTGCAACGTTGCTCGCGGTTGCCGGGTCATAAACAGAATCTGGAACAAGGATGCAGAGGCAGTCTGAATCAGCCGTTATGTCGCGAGCAAGGCTGATGATTTGGGTGTCAACGAGAGAGGATGCCCAGCCCTCGCCAACCGTGAACGTTGGCGTCGGAGTAAACAGGCGAGAGGTATACTCTCCCGGCGAGAGGGGATCCGGGTCACCGGAGGAGACTTCGAGGGCGTTAGGCGGCTGGCCGGTGGCAGCCGGTGTCGGCTCAGTATCGTCGTCATTGCAGGCCACCAGGAGAACAATAGCCAGGGCAGCGAATCCGGCGCGCAGCACTACGCGGACTCGCGTGCCCTGCAGGCGAGTTCATACAGGGTGCGCAGGGCGTCGAGGGGGGTCATCGAGTCAGGGTCCAATTCCGAGATGTCGCGCCGCAGAGGGTCTTCACGCTGGGCAAACATGCCGAGCTGCGCCTGGGGAAGGGGTGCCTCCGGGGCAGGCTCAGGCCGCGTCGTTTCCAGCGCCTGCAGGATCTCGCGTGCGCGGGCGACAACGGGCCGGGGAAGGCCAGCGAGCTGGGCGACGTGAATCCCGTAGGAGCGGTCGGCACCGCCGGGGATGATCCGGTGCAAGAAGACGACGTCGCCGTTCTCCTCCGCGACGGCAACGTTGAAGTTCCGGATGCGCGGGAAGGCGGCAGCCATTTCGGTGAGTTCGTGGTAGTGGGTGGCGAAGAGGGTGCGGGAAGGGGCATCGCGCCGATTGTGGATGTATTCGGCGACAGAGCGGGCGATAGCCATGCCGTCGTAAGTGCTGGTGCCCCTGCCGATTTCGTCGAAGATCAGCAGAGAGCGGTTCGTTGACCCGTGCAGCATTGCGGCGGTTTCTTGCATCTCGACCATGAACGTGGACTGGCCGGCGGCGATGTCGTCCAGAGCGCCGACCCGGGAGAAAATACGGTCGACGATGCCGATTCGGGCCTCCCGCGCTGGTACGAACGAGCCGATCTGGGCCATGATCACGGTCAATGCGACCTGCCGGAGGTAAGTGGACTTCCCCGCCATATTTGGCCCGGTGAGGAGGATGATCTGGGCGTCGGTGCCAGATAGGTTGGCGTCGTTCGGGACGTACGACTTCGCCCCTGGCATTCGCTCCACGACGGGGTGCCTCCCACCCTCGATCACGATATCCGTGGTGTCGTCTACAACGGGCCGCACGTAGCCGTTGTCCGCGGCCACTTCCGCAAGGGCGCGGACAACGTCGATGCGCGCGATGGCCGCAGCGGTCTCAAGGATGTCCTTTCCGGCGGCCGCGACTTGCGTGCAGACCTGGTGGAGCAGCCGCTTCTCCAGGTCGTCGCGGAGTTCATTGGCGTGCAGGACCTTGTACTCGTGTTCCTGGAGTTCCGGCGTCGTGTATCGCTCGCCGCCGACCAGGGTCTGCTTGCGGAGATAATCCTCCGGCACCGAACCTGTGTTCGCCTTCGAGATCTCGATGTAGTACCCAAAGACGCGGTTGTAGCCCACCTTGAGCGTCTTGATGCCTGTGCGCTCCCGCTCTCGCCGCTCGAGGTCCGCGAGGTACTGGCGGGCGTTCTTCGCTGAACTCGTCAAACTATCCAATTCGTCCGAGAACCCGGAGCGGAGTAAGCCGGAGTCCGTATCGTCGTTGACGGCGGAGGCAACAAGCGCCGCCGTCCCCGCACAATCCTTCACGCCGGAAATAAGCGTTGCGCTAGCGTCGCCGGGAGCGTCGAGTACGATCTGGCGCAATTCGGGCACGGCTTCGAGGCCGCGCCGAATAGCGTTGAGGTCCCGCGGCGCAGTCAGAGATGGTGCCCCAGCGGCGGCGGCCGAGATCCGCGAAAGCGACCGCTCGACATCTGGAATGCGCGCCAGCGTTTTCTCTGCCTGGCCGCGTCGGACTGCGGAGTCAAAAAATGTCTGCACCCAGTCCTGCCTTCCGGCAATCGTTTCCGGGTCGAGTAGCGGCTGGGCAAGCCACTGCCGGAGGAGACGGGCGCCCATCGGCGTTCGCGTCCGGTCGAGGAGTTGGAGAAGAGTGGTATCTCGCGGCGCCCCGTCCTTGCGGTCTCGCAGCGGTTCGAACATCTCCAGGTTACGGCGCGTGTTGGCATCGAGGAGCATATGCCGGCCTGGGCAAACGAGCAGGACGCGGCTCACCTGGCCGAGAACCGCAGGCTGATTCACACGAAGGTAACCGATGACCATTCCTGC
The DNA here is from genome assembly GCA_036741795.1 of Chloroflexota bacterium. Classification (GTDB taxonomy): domain Bacteria; phylum Chloroflexota; class Dehalococcoidia; order SM23-28-2; family RBG-16-64-32; genus DATKKM01. The sequence continues at coordinate 43,385 of DAINRO010000003.1, read as the reverse complement.
AGCGGCCGCCGCGAGCCGGCAACCTGTGAGCCCCACGCCATCCAGCGAAGCGGCGCCGAAGCTCTCAAGGAGGTCCGAGATGGCTTGGTCCGGCCTCGCGGCCTCGGGGGCGAGCGGCGTCAGTGTGGCGCTGAGGTCTGCCGGTGGCGCTGAGCCGGGCGAGACGACCAGCTCGGCCGGCCGTAGGCGTTCAAGCTCGGCGTGGGTTTCCGCCATGGTGCCCTGTAGACACGAGAACTCCGCCGTGGAAACGTCGACCCAGGCCAGCCCTGCCGACCCACCCTCGTCGCCGACTAGCGCGGCGAGGTAGTTGTTACGGGTGGCGTCCAGGAGGTTGTCCTCGACAAGGGTCCCCGGGGTGACGACGCGGACGACCTTGCGGTCCACGATCTGTTTCCCTTTCTGCGGGGCTTCGGTCTGTTCGCAGATCGCGACCTTGTAGCCTTTAGCGATAAGTTTAGCCAGGTGGGTGTCAAGGGAATGGTGCGGGATCCCGGCCAGGGGCACCCGCTGGTCCTTGCTTACAGGGCGAGATGTAAGAGTGATCTCAAGCTCTCGCGCCACAACTTCGGCGTCCTCGTCAAACGTCTCGTAAAAATCGCCCAGGCGGAAGAAGAGGATAGCGTGCGGATAGCGGCGCTTGATGTCGAGGTACTGGCGGCGTAATGGCGTGCTCACAGGCGATACAGCGGGCGTTCCCACATACTGCGGAACGCCCGCTGCCAGTATAGGGTCGGCGCGACGGTAGACTCGCGAGCTTATGTCACTCGATTGTGGACAAGGACTCAGGCGGCCTTTGCCGAAAGTTTCCGGAGGTAGTCGCGCACCATGAGGGCCGCAGTCGCGCCTTCCCCGGTGGCGGACGCCGCCTGCTTGGTAGATCCCTTTCGCAGCGGGCCACCGGGGCGGTGCGGGGGGCTCTCGCCCCAGTGGCCAGGGAGGGTGCGGCAAGCTTGAATCTCGTCGCCACTTCCGATGCTGATTCCAGTCGCGCGAGGTGTCAATGGGAATGACGTACCGATTGTTAGGTAAAGGCTATTCGACGAGGCCCTCGCGTACTGCTTTGACGCCGGCGAGGGTGCGAGATCCGGCCTTGAGCTTCCTCAGGATCCGGGCGACGTGCTTGCTGGCGGTGAGACGGGTTATCCCCAGGATGGAACCGATCTCCTTGTCCGACTTCCCATCAACGATGAGGTGAAGAACAGTGAGTTCTCGAAAGCTCAGGTTGTAGGGACTGCCCCGTTCCGTTGCCTTCTCGGCCTTGCGATCCAGGTCCTCACGCAAGGCCACCAGTTCCTCTTCCAGTCTCCGGCGCTCGCTGACGTCCTCACATACGACGAGGACGACGGTGTTTCCCTCGGCGTCCTGCGTGGTACGCGCCAGTTCCTCGACCCAGATAACCGTGCCGTCGCGCTTGATCTTGCGGAATTGCCAGATCGCAGTTTCTCCGGGGTTCGTGAGCAGGGCCCGCATCTGCCTCTTGAGACTGGGCCTGTCTTCGGGATGGAAGACGTCGAGGACGGACCGACCGATGAGATGGTGGCGCGCGTAGCCCAACTGCGAGGCTCCGAAGTCGTTCACCTCGAGGACGGTGCCATCCGTGGCCACGGTGAAATACATCGCCGGGTTGTCCTCATAGAGGATGCGGTAACGGCTTTCGCTCCTTCGCACAGCTTCCTCGGCCAATTTTCTGTCCGTGATGTCGGACGATGTGCCGATCCAGAGATCGTCACGCTCGGTGAGGAGCATGCGGTCCAATGTCATAAGCATCCAGCGAACAGAACCGTCTTTGCGGACGATCTTCAACTCGTACTCCCGAGGGATGGATTCGCCGCGGAGCGATCGGTCCTGCTGTTCCAAAAGATAGGGAGCGGAATCAGGGTGGACGAGATCCCAGGGACTCAGCGTGAGAAGTTCTTCGTGCGAGTAGCCGGTCAGCCGCTCCGCTGCGGCGTTGACGTAAATAGTCTCACCGGCGTTCCACACGAAGGCCCCGGTTGGAATCATTTCCATGAGAACACGGAACTGCTCTTCCCGGGTGCGTACGTCGCCTGTGCGTGGTGCCTGTGTGGACAAGTCCGGCGCACCGGCGGACAGCGCGTGGCTGTTCACGCGTGAAGTCAAGAACCCTCCCCCTGCACGCACTGGACTCGTTATGCCGCGAGCCTGATCGGGGCGTGCGTGCGCGGATTATTGAATTGTCGGAGGGCAATTGTCAAGAAGGGCGCCGAGGTTAGCTGGCGTACTCGTCAACAATCGTTATGGCGTAGGGGGACACCTCGCGGCAGGCATCGCATTTAACACATTTCTGTTGATCGATCCGATATTGTCCAGCGTCGTCTTTGACAATGGCTGTTGTGGGACAAATGGCTTCCGCAGCCTGCAGCGTGTCGGTCTGGTGAACGACTTCGTAGCGGATGAGGCCGGCGCATCTCCGAGCCGGACAGCGCTTGCGTTGAACGTGCTCGAGGAGCTCATCCTCGAACCAGCGGAACATCGAATTGACAACGGTGGGGGCGCCCTGGCCGTGAAAGCAGTTAGCGTTCTGGGCGACGGTTCCGAGGAGCTTCAACAGTTCGAGGTCAGCTTCGCGGCCGCGGCCGCTGGCGATCCGCTTCAGGATCTCCACGGCGCGCCTCGTCCCGGCGAAGCACGTTGTGCAGCGTCCACACGACTCGTCCTCGGCGAACCATTCGAAGTAAATGCAGAGGTCAACGACGCAGTCGTCTTCGTCCATGACGACGAGGCCACCCCCGCCCATCAGCGTGCCGCGTTCGCGGTAGTACTCCGGCTCAAGAGGGATATCCACTTCGCTGGCGGGGATTACCCCAGAAAGCGGACCGCCGGATTGGATGGCCTTGAGCTGCTTGCCATCGGGGATGCCGCCGCCGAGGATTTCGATTACTTCCCGCGTTGGTGTGCCAAGGGGCACCTCAACGATGCCCACCCGCTCGATTTTGCCGGACAGGGAGAACATCTTGGTGCCGCGGTTGCGCTCAGTGCCAACCGAGGCCCACCAGGCGGCTCCGTTTCGCAAGATCATCGGGGCGTTGGCATAGGATTCGACGTTGTTGATGTTGGATGGCTGAGCGAAGGCGCCGGCCTGAGCCGGGAAGGGAGGCTTGATCTTGGGCATCCCGCGGCGGTCCTCCAGTGAGCTGAGGAGGCCTGTCTCGTCACCGCAGACGTAGCTCCCCGCGCCGCGCACTACCTCGACTTCAAAGTCGAAGCCGCTTCCCAGAATGTCCCTCCCGGCCAACCCCCTCTCGTAGGCCTGTTCCACGGCCTTCTGGACACGGTCGACCGGGATCGGATACTCGTCCCGGATGTAGATGTAGGCTCGGTCGGCGTCGCTCGCGAAGCCGGCGATAATGCATCCTTCAACGATGAGCCCTGGGTCGCTCTCCATCAGGTTCCGGTTGACGAAGGCTCCCGGGTCTCCTTCGTCGGCGTTGCAGACAATGTACTTCGGATGGCGGTCGGATGTGCGCAGGAAGTCCCACTTGCGGCCTGTTGGGAAGGCTGCCCCGCCGCGCCCCCATAGACCGGAGTCCAGAAGCTCCTTGATGATCGCTTCCTTGTCCATGCGGAGGGCTTTATCGAGCCCTTCGTAGCCGCCATTGGCGATGTAGTGGTCGATGTTCTCGGGGTCCGTCTCACCGCACTGGGCCATGAGGCGGCGAGTTTGTTTAGCGAAAAACGGCAGCCTCGCCAGCGGCGGGACGTCGCCACGTCCCTCGCTGCCGACTACGGCGATTGCGAAGTCGGTCACGGTGCCCTGCTGGACAGCATCGATTAGTGGCGAAACGCGGTCCACAGTGACGTTGCCGTAAAGGACGGGCGACTGGCCGCGAACATGCACTTCTACCGTCGGCTCTGCATAGCAGGCGCCAATGCACCCGACAGTCATCACATCGAAATTTCCGTCTGCCGCCGCTCCGTTCAAGGCGGCGAGGGTCTCGTTCGCCCCTACCACTGAGGAGCATGTAGCGATCCCGACTTTGATCAACGGACGCTGTGGATCGGCGATCACCCTCCAGCTTTCGCCGGCCGACGCGCGGAGTTCGGCATAGGTGGTCACTCGCTCTGAGGCTCCTCACCCGTGGTCGGTGCTGCTTCGGTGGAGACTTCGCCATCGCCGTCGGATTCAGGTTCCTCGATCGGCGGTTCGGGGGCCGGTTTGAGGGAGCGCGCGAACTCGATGGCTGATGCGGCAGTCATGGGGCCCATGTACGCGCCGCGATAGCGCAATTGCGGGGCCAGTTTGCACGTGCCATCGCACTGGACCAGGCGCAACTCGAACTGCCCATCCGCGGACGCTGCATTCATCTCACACCCCAATTGGGCTTGGAGGGCACGGCGGATGCCGGACGAATTCTTGAAGAGGCAAGCGGGCCCGCTGCACCACTCGACCACCTTTTCAGCGGGAGGCGTCGTGCGCAGCTCCGAATAGAAGTCGACTGTTCCGAAAACGATCGCCGGCGAGGTCTTGAACCGGTCCGCGAGGACAGCGACTGCCTCCCCCGGGATGTAGCCAAATTCATGCTGGATGCGGTGGAGGCCCTTGAGCATCTCGGCGGCGTCCGCCTTGAGGTCGGAAATCAGTTCAGCGGTGCGACTCGCGACGCCAACATCGCCGACCGAGGTCCCCCTGACCGAGGTGCGGGAGTTATGGCTTGCCTGTGAGAACACTCGCGACGGGCTCCTTCAGAAATCGTTTGTGCGAAGCGTCACTAATCATACAGGGCGCCGTCGGCTGGGTGAAGCTTAATGGGCGGTGAATCAGGGTGCGAATAGCGCTTCCACGAACTGCTTCGGCTCGAAGGGCGCGAGGTCCTGCGGGCGTTCGCCCGTGCCAACAAAGCGCACCGGCACGCCGAGTTCGTCGCAGACGGAGAAGACGACGCCGCCCTTTGCGGTGCCGTCGAGTTTGCTGAGAAGGATGGCCGTGACACTGACGGCCTCCGTGAAGTACTTCGCTTGCTGCATGGCGTTCTGGCCGGTCGCGGCATCGAGGACGAGCATCACCTCGTGGGGCGCGTCCGGCACGCTCCGCTGAATGATGCGGTTGACCTTCCGCAGCTCCTCCATGAGGTTCGCCTTCGTGTGCAAGCGGCCCGCCGTGTCGATGATAAGGATGTCCGCGTTGCGTTTCTCGGCGGCGGCCATGGCGTCAAAGACGACGGCTCCCGGGTCGGCACCCTGTTGGTGAGCGATCACGTCTACCCCAGCGCCCTCTCCCCAGTGCTTTAACTGCTCGATGGCGGCGGCGCGGAAGGTGTCGGCGGCGGCGAGGACCACCCTGAGACCGCGAGCTTTGTACTGGTGGGCGAGCTTGCCGATGCTGGTCGTCTTGCCGGTGCCGTTTACGCCGACGACGAGGATTACGGCCGGTCTTGGGAGAGTCTCGCGTTCGCCCTCGGAATGCCAGATCTGGCCGCGGCTTTCACCGACGTCCAGGACCTGGACCATCTCCTCTTTGAGAGCGACAAGGGCAGCATCTGGGTCGCTGATCTTCTCCTTATCGACGCGCTGGCGGACGTCGTCGATGATCTTCATCGTCGTTGGCACGCCTGTATCAGCGAGGACCAGGGTCTCTTCCAGTTCGTCCCAGAGTTCTTCGTCGAGGCCGCCGCGCTTGAAGAGCCCGCCGATACGGCCAAAGAATCCCTTGCGGGTACGCTCGGTCGCTTCCTCGACGGTGTGGGCTGCCTCGTCAGTTTCGTCGACGACGGAGGTGTCCGGCTCGGTCGAGATTTCGGCGGATTCGGCTACGGCGTTCTCGGACCCAACCTGAGGTCCAGCCTCGTCGGCAACATCGGTGTCCTTCTTGCGGCGGAAGAAGCGGGACATGGGTCGATGTTAGGGGGCGTCGAGCAGCGTGAGCAAGGACGATATTACCGGGAAGCGTTAATTCTCCATCACAGCAGCCGAGACATCAGCGAGGCGCATGGAGAGTACGCGTGAGGCGGCATCGTTTGCCATTGAGATGCCGTAGATGTTGTTTGCCTGTTCGATCGTACGGCGGTTGTGGGTGATAACGACGAACTGCGTGCGCTGCGATTGTTCCTTGATTGCCTGGGCGAAGCGGCCGACATTGGCCTCGTCCAGCATCGCGTCGACCTCGTCGAGCACGCAGAAGGGAGCGGGATTAGCCTGGAGCAGCGCAAAGAGCAATGAAACGGACGTGAGGGATTTTTCGCCGCCGGAGAGTTGGGAGAGGCTTTGCGTGCGCTTTCCGGGCGGCCTGGCCTCAATCTCGACGCCGGTTTCCCACGGGTGCTTCGGGTCAGTCAACTTGAGCTTTGCGTGACCCCCACCAAAGAAGGTCTTGAAGTTCGACTCGAAGTTCTTGGCGACCTGCTCAAACGTCGTGAGGAACTTCTTCTTCATGAGGCCCGTCAGCTCGTCGATGGCGCGCTTGAGGGCCGCTTCGGCGGCCGCGAGGTCCCCGACCTGACCTTCGAGGAAGTCGTGGCGGTCCTTGAGCGACTCGTAGTCGGTAGTGGCCTCGACGTTCACTGGACCGAGGGCCCGGATTTTGTGTCGAAGACTGTCTATTTCCTTACCCATGGCGTCCGGATCGATCAGGGCGCCGCCGGAGATGGGTCGCAGGCCGCCCGGGCCTTCCTCGCCTTCTGCGGCCAGCCAGTACGGAAGATCTACGGCCGAACTCTCCGCCTCCGCACGATCCGGCCGGACCGTACCGTCGGGTTCCATGATCATGCCGTCCTCGGCCATGCGGTGAGTCATGTTCTCGATCTCTGTCTCCCAGCGGCGCACCTCTGATTCGGTCTCGAGCGTAAGGCGCTCGGCTTCAAACATCCGGCGCTGAGCAGATGTGACCTGTTTGTTGAGGTCAGCCTGGCGGGCCTCCAGGTGGTGTGTGCCTTCGTGGTCCGGCTGTATCGTGGAGAGTAGCTCCTTAAGTGCGCTCTCAGCCGATTCTCGCTCAACCTCGTCCTCTTCCTGCGAGGTGGCGATGTTCGTCAACTCTGCCTCGACCGACTTGAGTTGCTCGGAACGCGCCGCCCACTGCGCCTTAATGCGGGCGAACGAAGCCTGGGCGTTTTCCTTCTGGATGCTCAGTGACCGCAGCTCGGCGTCCGCCTGTCCGAAGGCGTTCATGGCTTCTTCGGCGGCCTGGGCAACGGCCTTTTGGCGGGCGGTGAAGAGGTTGTCGGCCTTGCCCAAATGTTTGGCGGTGTCGCCAGCTTCGCGCGCCTCCTCCTGCAGGGCAGTGCGCTCGCTTTCCAGGTTCTGGGACTGTTGCTGATACGAGGCCTGCTGTTCGCGGGCGTTTTCGATCGAGGCCATGATGCCGCGAATCTCACCGCGCAACTGGGCGAGCTTTTGCTGCCGGGCGGCCTGGGAGTCCTGGAGCTGAAGCCGCTGCTGGAGGACGGCATCCGACTCTCGGCCGAGCGAGGCGAGAGCGGTCTCAGCCTCGAGCAGACCGCTCCTGATCCTCTCGACCTCAGCCTCGCCGGTGTCAATCGCCTTCGAAACCTTGTCCATCTCCCTGGGGATCGTCTCGAGGTCGCGTTCATAGGCGAGGGCGAAGGTCTTGCCGCCGGTTGCCCTCCCCCCGGCGACGGTGCCCGCCGGGTCGAACACGATGCCGTCCATGGTGACGATCGTGCCGAGCTTGCGTTTGATGAGGCGCACAGCCGTGGCCGTGTCCTGGACTACGATTACGCGACCGAGGAGGGAGTTGATGAGTCGCTCGTACTTGACGTTGTACTTCACGAGTTGAGAAGCCACGCCAACCACGCCCTTTTCCTTCATTAGATTCAGGGGGTAAACCGACTTCATCGCGTCAATCGGAATTGCCACGGCGCGCGGGCCGTTCTGATTGACCAGCGATTCGATTGCCGCGATCGCATCGTTCTGGCGTTCGAAGACGAAGCCCTCAAGCTGATCGGCGAGAGCTGCGGAAATCGCCTCCTCAAGGCCGCGAGGGACTCGCACGAGTTCGTAAGCTGTTCCCACGGCCCCTTCGATAGTGATCGCTCCGTCCTCGTCGGGGCCAGTTTGCGCCTGGGCCTCCTTGAGGACGTTTAGGCGCGCTTCCAGCCCCTCGAGTTTTCCCCGCCTCGCATTCTGCTCGCCCTCGACGGCGGCGAGAGACTCGCGCAACTTCTGGATTTCGACGCCGAGCTTCTCACGGCGCTGCCCGGTCTGAGAAACGTCCGTGAGCATGCCTTCGCCCTGGGAACGCAAGCTCCTCAGAACTCGCACGTGGTCGGCCATCTGGTTCACGATGGAGCGGCGCCGGTTGTTCAGACGGTCGATCTCACGGTCCAGTTGGCTGCCAGCATCGGTCAGCCGTTTGATACGCGCCTTCATATCAGCGGCCACCGCAAGCAGCCTCTTTGAACGGGCTTCGGCATCGTCGGCATGGAGGTTGGCCTGGCGGAACTCTTGCTCGAGCTTCGTGACCTCTGCCTGCTTCTCCTGGGCAGCGGTCCGCGCTGCGTCAACGGCCTTCTGAAGGCGGTCACGTTCCTCATCACCGTCCGTCAACAGCGATTCGGCACGCTGGAAGTCGACCTCGGACGAGGCTACTTCTTCCCGAAGCTCTTCCAGGCGAGTCGAGAGGATTGCCCCGCGCTCCTTTGCAACGGCAAGCCGGCGCTCGGCGTCACGGACGCGCTCTTCAAGGCGGTTGCGGTCCGCCTGGGAGGCAGCGGAGAGGCGCCGGATTTCCTCGAGTCGTGACGTTACCTCACCGACCTCTCGTTGGATGGTTTCTAGATTGACGCGGGCTTGAATGAAATCCGCCTGCGCCTGGTCGTGGGCGGCGCGGGCGACTGTCACCGCTTCCTGGGCCTGGCTCCAGCGATGTTCGTAGTACTCGCGCAGGGACTGTTCGAGCATGTGGGTCAGCCGGGCATGCTCACCTGCCCGTGTGGCCTGGCGTTCAAGGGCGGCCATCCGGGGCGCGATTTCCTTGATCAGGAGCTTGACCCGCTCGACGTTCTCCTTGGTCTGCTTAAGGCGGTGCTCCGCCTCCTCGATCTTCAACCGGTAGCGCTGAATGTCCGCTGCTTCTTCGACGAGTTCGCGCCGCTCCTCTGCCCTGAGGTTGAGGATGGATTCGACGAGTCCCTGGCCGATTATGGCGTACGAGTTCTGGCTGACCTCAGCGGTCGCGAGGACAATTTGTATCTCCCGGAGCTTGGCCTTCTGGCCGTTCAGGAAGTAGTCACTGTCTCCCTTTCGGGTACCCCTACGCGTAATGGACACTTCGGGCGAGGCCACGGGGAGCCAGCCCGTGCTGTTATCGAGGACCATCGTGACCTCGACGCGGTCGGCTCGGGCCCGCTTCTCGGAGCCGGCGTAGATCACGTCGTCCAGCTTCTTGGCGCGGATGAGCTTGGTGGACTGCTCGCCGAGGACCCAGCGAAGGGCGTCGGCGATGTTGGATTTACCCGAACCGTTGGGGCCGACAATCGCCGTAAGTCCTTGCCCGAAATCAAAGGTTGTATGGGCTGCGAAGGATTTGAATCCCTGGAGTTCGAGTCTTTTGAGATACACGCGACCTACCCGGTCGCCGATAGGGTTTCGAGGGCCTGCCGCGCGGCGTTTAACTCCGCCTGTTTCTTGTTCCGCCCCTGTCCTTGTCCAAGTACCTCATCTCCGACCGACACTTCGACGGTGAAAAGCTTCGCGTGGTCAGGGCCTTCAGCCGAGATGAGGCTGTATGAGGGGATCTGGTGCCAGCGCACCTGGGCGACGTGCTGCAGTTCTGACTTGCTGTCGGCCGAAAATCCTTGTGCCGCTATTTCGTCGAAGTCGGGCTTGAGGAGGTTGAGCACAAGCTCTTGCGCGAAGCCGAATCCCTGGTCAATGTACGCAGCCCCGATCACGGCTTCGAATGCGCCAGCCAGGTTGGACGGCCGCTTCCGTCCTCCGGAGATCTCCTCACCTTTGCCAAGCACGAGGTATTCTCCGAGTTCGATGCGCTCGGCCGCGCGGGCGAGGGCGTCCCAGCGCACGAGGATGGCGCGCACCTGGCTGAGCTGACCCTCCGTCATCAGCGGGTAATCGCGAAAGAGCCGCTCGGAGACGACGAGTCCGAGGACGGCGTCGCCGAGGAACTCCATGCGCTCGTTCGACTCGACATCCTCTTCGGCCTCATTGAGGAAGGAGCGGTGGTACATGGCCTGCTGGAGCAGGGTGCGGTCTGTGAAGGCGATGCCGAGGTGAGCTTCTAGATCGGTGACTAACCGTGACTCCTGCATCGTTTCTAAGTGCCTAACCATAGCGCGAATCAGATACCTTTGAAGAGAAGAGCCGCCCGGAAAGCGGCTCAATTTCGCACTTACGCGAAGGTTTACCATGAAATCTTAGGCGTGGGCGAAAAGAGGTGTCAAGGAAAGACTCTACAATAAGGTCACGATATGGCCCGAAGCCTTAACTTGATCGAGAAACTCCACAGAAAGCTGTCCCTTGATGAGGCCACTGTCCTCCGAGCCGTGGTGGCCCAGGCCGAGCAGCAGGCCATCGAGATTTATGCCGTCGGTGGTACCGCGAGGGACCTCCTGCTCGAAGTGGAGGCGCTGGACCTGGACATAGCGGTCGAGGGCGATGCCATCGCCCTCGCGCATGGCGTCGCGGAGCTTTGTGGCGCACGGGTTGTGAAGGCGACGCGTTTCGGCACCGCGACCCTCAAGCTAGGGCAGGCCAGCGTCGACGTTGCGACAACACGAAGAGAGACCTACGCCCGGGGGGGCGCTCTTCCCGACACCGACAGCGGTGCGATAGAGGATGACCTATTGCGCCGCGACTTCACCATCAACGCGGTGGCCGTCCGACTAGGCGGGGCGGCGGCCGGCCAGGTGCTCGACCCGGCGGGCGGCAGGACAAGCCTGCGCGATGGCGTGATCAGAGTCCTCCACGACGGCAGTCTCCGGGATGACCCGACCCGGATGATCCGCGCAGTGCGCTACGAGCAGCGACTTGGCTTCGCCATCCATACCGAGACCGAAGCGCTGATCGGGCGAGACTTGCACACTCTGGACAGCGTGAGCGGGACGCGCATTCGGCAGGAGATTGAACGTACGATGCGCGAAGACAGGCGAGAAGCGATGTTGCTCAGGATGGACGGCCTGGGCATTCTTCCGGCCATCCACCCTGCATTGCGCTTCGGGGTGGACCAGGCTGCGGCGCTACGACGCCTTCGCGGGAGCCCCTACGATTCCATGCTGTCCCGATGGGCAATAGTGTCGTGGACGACGCCCGAGGAACAAGTCGACTCGCTATGCGCCCGCCTCGCCCCGTCCGGCCGACTTCGTGACGTGCTGCGGTCGCTGCCCGTGGCGCGGGCGGCCGCAAGAGAGATCGACGGCCGGTCCCTGCCCAGCGAAGTGGCCGCGCGGCTGCGGGCGTTGCCCGTCCCCTCCGTTGCGGCCCTTGCGTGCGCCGCCAATGAGCCGCCGGCGCGAGAACGGGCCAACGAGTTCCTGGACCACACCCGGTATGTCCGACCGTCGCTGACCGGGGATGACCTGATCGCCATTGGTGTTAAGCAGGGACCGGAGGTGGGTATGGTCCTGTCACGATTGCGGGATGCACGCATCGACGGGAGGGCCGCGAGCCGAGATGATGAATTGGCAATCGTTAAGCGAGAGGTCAGCGAACGGAATGTTCCCGTTGTCACCTGATGGGTCGGGGCAGGACTGCTGGGTCTGTGGCGAACCGATTGCTGACCGCGGCCATGCCCTCTGCCACAACTGCCACCGTCCTTTCCACCTGCGGCAGCAAGAGGGTGGCAACGGCGCGGACTGTGGCGAGGTCTGGGTGAACGATCAGTACCTGGCTATGGAGTTCGTGTGCTTCATCTGCCTGGGGAAACAGAGCGAACCGGGAGGCATCGAGCCTCCTTTGGCCACGAGCCACTAGCTTCGGTGACAGCCGGACCGTAAGCCCCTCCCTGGGTACGCTCTAAGTACCCGATGGCCACATCCGAAGGAGCCGAACCCGATCCAGAGACGCCCGAAAGAGCTTTGCGGAGCCGCAACACGTTCGCGTCCCTGCGCCTGCCTCAATTTCGCTATCTTGTCGGCGGCACAGCCCTCTCGCAGGTGGCCAGCTGGATGGAGGAGGTGGCGCGCGGCTGGCTGGTTCTGGAACTAACGGGCTCAGCATTCCAGCTTGGCTTGCTCGGGTTCATCCGGGGAATCTCCCAGCTTCTTATGTCGCCGGTGGCCGGCGTTTTGGCGGACCGCCTGGACCGGCGGCGGCTTGCGGCCCTCACTCAGGTCGTCCCCGCGGTTGACGCTGTGCTCATCGCCGTACTCATCGGGACCGGCAACATCGCGATGTGGCAACTCTACCCGCTGGTGGCAATCAGCGGGATAACAGGTGCGATTAACGTTCCGACCCGCCAGGTGCTCGTCTATGACGTGGCCGGGGGCGAGAACATCGCGAATGCCATTGCCCTGAACGCGGTTGTCGCCAACGTTGCTCGCATCGTGGCGCCCGCGGTTGGCGGGGCGATCATTGCGTCGGTTGGCATCGCCGCCTCGTACTATGCGCAGGCCGTATTCTTCGTGCTCGCGACGATAGCCACTTTGCAGTTGCACCCCGTCACTCACGCCGATCCGATCCGGACTCCGCTCTGGCAGAGCCTGAAGGAGGGCTTCTCTTATGTGCGCGGAGAACCGGTGATTGCGCGGTTGGTCCTGCTGAATGCCATCCCGAACTTGCTGATCTATCCATACATCGGACTCATGCCGCTATTCGCTCGTGACGTCCTGGGAGCAGGGTCGGCCGGTTATGGCGTCTTGCTTACCGCTGCGGGTTTCGGTTCGATACCGGGTGGTTTGGCCGTGGCCTCAATGTCTGGCTACCCTCGGAAGGGGTTGGTGATGTCGCTGGCGGCCTGCTTGTACATGGCGATGGTCGTTTTCTTTTCTTTATCGGATATTTTCATCATCTCGTTCTTGATCCTTGTTGTAGCCGGAGTCGGTTGGTCGATGATGGTGACGCTCAACCAGACGTTGATCCAAATGAAGGTGGAGGACGCATTCCGCGGACGGGTCCTCTCCCTCTACACGATGGCGGCCGGATTCACTCCGTTCGGCAGTTTGGCGATGGGGCTGACGGCGTCCCGATACGGCGTGGAGACGGCGGTGTTCGCGTTTGCGTTGACGGCACTGGTGCTGGCGACGGCACTCGGACTAGGATCAGCCAGAGTTCGGCGATTGTAGAATCTGGTCGGCATCCATGAGTGCAGCCACGCCCGGCAGTTCCTTGCCCTCAAGAAACTCAAGGGAAGCACCGCCGCCGGTGCTGACGTGGGAGAACTTGCCGGCGATACCGAGTCCTTCGACGACTGCCGCAGTTTCGCCGCCACCAATGATGGTAGTCGCATCGAGGTTCGCGAGGACGCCAGCGATCCGGTGCGATCCGTGGGCGAAAGGCGCCATCTCTGCCACTCCCATTGGGCCGTTCCAGACAACGGTCTTGCAGGGTTGCAGAGCATGGGCATAGACGTCGACAGTCGTCTCGCCGATGTCCATGATCCGCCACCCTGGCGGGATGTCCTTCACGGAGACCCGGCGCGCCGGCGATGAAGCGTCGAATCGCTCAGCGACAATAACGTCAGCGGGGAGAAGGAGCTTTACGTCCTTCTCGGCAGCCAGAACTTCTATACGGCTGGCTTCGTCCAGGAAGTCGTCCTCCACGAGAGATTCGCCGATGTTGAACCCTTCAGCCTTGAGAAAGGTGTTCGCCATCCCACCGCCAATGAGAAGCTTGTCGATCTTGCCCAGGAGGTTCTCGATGACGGTGATCTTTGTGCTCACCTTGGCGCCTCCTATGATGGCGGCGTATGGATGCTCAGGATCGGCCACGGCATGGCCGAGGTAATCGATCTCTTTCTCCATGAGGAACCCGGCTACAGCGGGAAGCAGGTGTGCTACTCCTTCAGTGGAGGCGTGGGCTCGGTGGGCCGTGCCAAACGCGTCGTTCACGTATACCTCGGCGATATCGGCGAGAGCCCGCGCGAACCCTGGGTCGTTCGCTTCTTCTTCTGGATGGAAGCGCAGGTTCTCTAGAACCAGGACTCCGCCCGGCTCCAAACCAGATAGTGCCTCTCTCACCTCCGGACCGACACACTCGGCCACGAATCGTACCGGTGCTTCGATGAGCTCGCCGAGCCGCGCGGCTACAGGTGCCAGGCTGAGTGATGGATCCGTGCCATTTGGCCGTCCCAGGTGTGAGGCGATGACCGTAAGCGCCTGGTGTTGCCTGAGATATTCGATGGTCGGGATAACTGCGCGTATTCGTGTGTCGTCGAGGATGCTGCCCGTCTCTTTGTCCAGCGGTACGTTAAAGTCCGCGCGCACAAGGACCCTTTTGCCCTCTACATCGACGTCGCGGACTGTCTTCTTTCTCAACCAGCGTCCTCTGACGATCTGACACTCACTCCGATCGCTTGTTCGATCTCAAAGGAGCTGATCGCTCCGGCGCGGATGACCACTGGACCGGCTTCTCCCGTTATGTCGACAATCGTCGATTCCACTCCCCTACCCACCGTGCCACCGTCGATGACAAGCGCCACCATCTGGCCCAACTGAAAGGCGATCTCTTGGGCGGACGCCGGTGGCCGACTTCCCGAGCGATTGGCGCTCGTGCCAGTGATAGGTTCGCCGAGGGCGTGGATGAGTTCGCGCACGAAACCGTGGGCGGGCGCCCTGAGCGCGGCGGTCTGCCCTCCGGAGAGGGCCACGGAATGGAAGTCTTCGCTGCGAGTCATGACGATCGTGAGGGCGCCGGGCCAAAAGGAAGACATTAGACGATGCCCGAGGGGGGGCACCTGTGCCACCCACTCCGCCATCACCGGGTCCGAGACCAGGAGTGGGAGCGCTTGCGACGGTGGCCTGCCTTTGACAGCGAATAGCTTGCGTACTGCCCCGTCGTTTCGGGAAGCGGCGCCAAGCCCGTACAAAGTGTCTGTGGGATAAGTGATCAGTTCTCCGTCGCGCAAGAGGGCGACTGCGTGGTCGATCAACCCCGGTGCGCGTTCGGAGACGATCTCAGCCATCCCTCAGAGCGTAGCGGAACTGGAAGGAGTCCGCCAATCCACAAGACCGTATCGCGGCCGCCTCGCACCCCGTCTGGTGCGCCTGCTATCATTCGTACATGAACCCACCAGACGATCCCGCCCGCTCTCACCCAACCTCGGAAGACCTCGAAGTTTCGGGCTATCTCCAGGCCGCGGAGTCACCCTCAGCCACGGCTGCACCGCCCCCCGCAGAACAACACACACAAACGATCGTCGTACTCGACTTTGGCTCGCAGTACTCGATGCTGATTGCTCGCCGCGTCCGCGAGTGCGGCGTCTTCTCGGAGCTGGTACCTTTCGACACCCCGTGGGAGCATGTCAGAGCGCTCAACCCCGCTGGCTTCATCCTGTCGGGGGGGCCCGCCTCCGTATATGAAGAGGATGCGCCCCAGGTGCCCGCGCACATCTACGATTCGGGGCTTCCGATCCTCGGGATCTGCTACGGGATGCAGTTGCTGGCACACCAGCTCGGTGGCCGCGTGGAACCGGCGCCTGCGCGGGAATTCGGCCACGCCGTCATCCATCACGCGTCCGACTCGCCGCTGTTTGCCAGCCTTCCCGCTTCGCTGCCTGTCTGGATGTCTCACGGGGACCGGATCACCGATATGCCGCCGGGGTTTCGATCGTTCGCCTCGTCGGACTCATCGCCCTTCGCTGCGATGACCAACGACAAGGGATACATCGGGATCCAGTTTCATCCTGAGGTCGTGCACACGCCAAATGGGAAGGCAGTGCTGGAGAACTGGCTTTACAAGATTTGCGGCTGCCGTGGTGACTGGAACGAGGGCAACTTCATCGCCGACTCGATCAATAGCATCCGCGCGCAGGTCGGAGACGGAAGGGTGATCTGCGCACTGTCGGGCGGAGTCGACTCGGCCGTCACGGCCGCACTTGTGCACCGGGCAATCGGAGACCAGCTCACGTGCGTGTTCGTCGACAACGGCCTCCTTCGCAAGGAAGAGCCCGAGCGAGTGGTCGATACATTCAAGCGGCACCTGAACATCGACCTGGTCCACACCGATGCTGCCGACCGGTTCCTCAATAATCTGGACGGCGTGACCGACCCCGAACAGAAGCGGAAGATCGTGGGCGAGACGTTCATCCGGATCTTCGAGGAGGAAACGGACAGGCTGTTTCCCGGCGTGACTTCGGCGAGAGCGGACTTTATCGCCCAGGGAACGACTTACCCGGACGTGATTGAGTCTGGCGCGCACGCGACTGCCGGTGCGAAGTCCAAAGTTGCAGCGACAATCAAGACTCACCACAACGTGGGTGGCTTGCCAAGCGAGATGACGTTCCAATTGGTTGAGCCGCTTCGCTACCTCTTCAAGGATGAAGTGCGCAGGGTTGGTCTTGCCCTTGGTTTGCCTGAAGAGATGGTTTATAGGCAGCCGTTCCCGGGGCCGGGTCTCGCTATACGCGTGATCGGTGAAGTCACCAATGCGAAACTGGATGCCCTGCGCGAGTGCGACTGGATCGTGATGAACGAGATCAAGAACGCCGGCCTGTACCGGGATCTCTGGCAGGCGTTTGCAGTACTTACGGACACGAAGAGCGTCGGCGTAATGGGCGACTACCGCACTTACGGACACGTTGTTGCGCTTCGCGCAGTGACGGCAGAAGACGCGATGACAGCGGACTGGGCGCGGTTGCCCTATGACCTGTTGGCGAGAATCGCCAACAGGATCGTGAACGAGGTACCCGCGGTGAACCGGGTGGTATACGACATCACCTCGAAGCCACCCGGGACGATTGAGTGGGAATAGGGGCTTCGCTAGGCCCTGACCTTTTCGGCGGCACGTAAGGCTCTCTCGGCCAGCTCGGCGGATTCGAGGGAACTGGCCATCGCTGCAAGTTCGCTCGTTGGACCCCGCCACCGCAGTTCATCAATCGTTTCGAACAACTTCGCATCGGCTCTTAGCGTCGCGAGGTCGCGGAAGAGATAGGCAAGATCGCGACCCTCCCGGAGGGTAATGCCCAGGCGGTCCATGCCGCGGATTTGGACATTCCACCCTGTCGTGTCGTCTGGGATTTCCTCAAGGTGGCCCCAGCGAGCAAGTACCGCGGCGGCTGAGCGGGCGCCCCACCCCGGAAGGCCGGGGAAGCCGTCGGCGCTGTCACCAACAAGGGCTAGATAGTCCGGAATTGACGATGGGAAGACGCCGAATTTTTCGATGACACCTGTTTCATCGATCACAAGCCGCTTCCGCCGGTCCAACTGGACGACCCGTTCTCCGACGACACACTGGGCAAGGTCCTTATCCGGGGTGCAAATGAAGATTCGATCCACGTCCGCGGAGACGGCAGCCTGGGTGGCTGCAGAGGCGAGCGCGTCGTCTGCTTCGAGTTCGACCATTGGCCAAACGACGACGCCCATCGCAGCGAGGGATTCTTCCAGCAAAGGAAACTGCTCGAGGAGGTTTGGGTCCATCCCGGCGGAGGTCTTGTAGCCGGGCCAAAGGTCGTTGCGAAAGGACTCCACGACGTGGTCAGTCGCCACGCCAATATGATTGACACCGGATTCCAGCAGTCCAAGAACCGAACCGAGCACGCCGCGAGTTGCTGCCACTTCGCGTCCCTGAGCGGTTACGTGGGATGGCAGCGCGAAGTGGTGGCGGAACAACTCATACGTTCCGTCCAGGAGGTGGACGTCCATCGTGACAAGTCTAAGGCAGAGACGACTCGAGGGCAGTTGGAGCGTGCTAGTCAACCCTTACCCGTTCTTGACGGGAACAAATGAGCGATGTGGTACACTGAGTGGCGGTAACAGTCCGTCTCGTTGCGTGACCCCGCGATTTTTCCCCGTCACAGTGCTCCGATGGTTGACCTAGCCCAAACCGAAGAAAGGAGACCATCGAATGAGCGACAGAACCCTCACATGCGTTGAGTGCAACTCCGAGTTCACTTTTACCGCCGAGGACCAGGCATTTCACGCGCAGAAGGGCTACACAGACCCGAAGCGTTGCCCCAGTTGCCGAAGCGCCCGCCGCAGTGGCGGTGGAGGCGGCTACGGCGGTGGCGGTGGCAGCTACGGCGGCAGCCGTCAACGCGAGATGCACCCCGCGGTCTGCGCGCAGTGCGGTAAGGAAACCGAAGTTCCCTTCCTGCCCAGCGGAGACCGGCCGGTGTACTGCAGCGACTGCTTCAGCAAGCGACCCCAGGCCAGCTCTCAGCGCTGGTAGGCATTAGCGAACCAAAACGGGCGGAGCCTTGAGGCCCCGCCCGTTTTTTCTTGCCCTCGGTTGTCCACATCCCCGGTGAGATGACTCTTGACAGCTTCGGGAGGGATTCACATACTTGCGGCGCAATCCAGTCGGCGCAGGGGTGATGTCCGCTGGTGGGTCCCTCGGCGCCCAAGCCCAAAAGGGGGTGCATCATGCGCAGATTTGTTATCGCGGGGTTGGCGGCGCTCGGGACGGCACTGGCGCTCTTTTCGCCGGTCGGCGAGCGCGAAGAGGCAAGCGCGAGCCACGTGGACCCGATCCTGTTCGTACACGGCTACACCAGCAATGCGGCGACCTGGAACACTGTGATTTCTCGTTTCCAGGCCGATGGCTGGGAGGCAAACCGTCTCTATGCCTACACGTTCAGTAGCACGCAGTCTAACGCCACCATAGCCCAGGCGGTTTCCCAGCGGGTGAACGAGATCAAGGCAGCGACGGGTGCGGCGAAGGTCGACATCATCACTCACTCGATGGGTGGCCTGTCGAGCCGCTACTACTTGAAGAACCTGGGAGGGACCGCGCACGTCGATGATTGGGTTTCGATTGCAGGCCCTAACCATGGGACCTCCTGGGCGTATGGCTGCTTCTTCTTCTCCCCGTGCAATCAGATGCTCCCCGGATCGAGCTTCCTGAACCAGCTGAATTCCGGCGATGAAACGCCCGGAGCCGTTAACTACGGCACCTGGTGGTCTCCTTGCGATGAGCTGATCAACCCGGACACGAGTACGATCCTTTCCGGCGCAACGAACACGCAGTCAACATGCCTGAGCCATTCAGGGATCAAGGACAATCTCACCACTTACCAGCAGATCAGGAACTTCGTGCAATAGGGGTACCCTCACGCGGCCGGAGCAGTCCGGCCGCGTGAATCCTGCTCAATCCGCGGGCGGCGGGAAGCGGGACTTGAACGTGAAAGCGTGGTCCGTCGGGCCGTGCTCGCGCAGGTGGTCCAGCCGCTCTTCACCTTCTCGCACGGAGGGGATATGGCTGGCTGGAATCCACCAGAGGACCATGTAGGCGCCATCGAAGACATGAAAGAACTCATGGCGGCGCCGATAGACCGCGGCGTGGTCTGAGCGGTAGGCGTACTGAAAGAGCGATTCAACGTCTCGCCAGACGCTAAAGTTGATGAGGATCATCGGATCGTCACGGACCCTGACGGATGTTGAGTTGCCATTTTCGTCCTGGTGACGCCAGACGAAGCCATCGGACTCATCGGCAAGCTTGTTCAGGGGATCCAAGGCGGCGACGAAGTCGGCGATGAGGGGATCGTCGAGTGGGGCCTTCAGGCGAGCGAGGTTGTACTGTGCGAGGTTATAGATCACGCCGGGTGAGGCATGGCCTTAACGGCGACGGCCGCCACCGCCACGCTTGCCCTCTTCGAGGACAATGTCCATCGTGCGGCCATTGAGTTGCGTACCCCGGAGCCCCTCGATGGCGGCGCGCGCCTCGGCTTCGTCGCCCATCTCTACGTGGCCAAATCCCTTCGCCCTGCCCCGCCGGTCTGCTGCCACTTTGACTGACTTAACTGATCCAAATTCCGAGAATTTCGCTTGTAGATCTGCGTCTGTGGTTTCGTGTGCCAGGTTACCGATGTATAGACGTGTCAGAACGAACCCCTTCTAGTACTTGTGCTCGCTGCGTTCGCGCGGAGGACGTGCTTCGTCGACGTTGATGCTGCGGCCGTCGAGCTCCCGGCCATTGAGGTCCTTGATTGCTTTTTGGGCTTCATCGTCGCTACCCATTTGGACGAACCCGAACCCCTTGGACTTTCCCGTGTATCTGTCACGGGCCACCTCTGCACTTTCAACCGTGCCGACCTGCTCGAAGAAGGCGCGGAGCGATTCGTCAGAGGTGTCCCAGGAAAGGCTGCCTATGAAGAGCCGGCTGGCCATGCCCCATCTCCTGTCTTCCAGACCCGCCTCATGGTGCCTGGTGAACTCTTCGCGATGTCCGCAATCCTCTGTTGCGCGGGGAGGCAGGGCGCGCCGCAGGGCCTAACAGCGATACTACGCTACGGGGTTTCCGAGTGAGCGAACCAGGTGGCACTGACGTTGGCAACTAAGCCAGTCCGCCGGCGACCGCGGTAAACGTCCCGTTGTGGTTAACACGATAGGGCTCGGTGCCGGCGGGAAGATCATCAGGTGTTTCGTCATCGAGAACCAGGATGGCGTTTTCCGGAAGGTCCCAGCTGTCGCGAGCGGCGCGCTTAAGGGCAGCGCGGCTTTCGAAACCGAGGCCCTCGTACGTCGGCTTGAGGACGTTGGTGATGACGTCTCGAGGGGAATCGACGCCGGTGGAGAGGACGGCCTCGATGAATGCTTCGGCGTTCGGGAGTTTCACGATCGGCATCCGGTACTTTTCGTAAACATCCCACATCGCCTGGATCGCTTTGTCCGGCCAGAACCGGAGGTACGCCCGGGTGATCTTGCGGAACACACCCTCATGGAACCCCTCGTCCGTGGCGAGCGTCTGGCAAACCCCGGAAATCGCCGGGTAGACCGGCCTTCCGTTCGAGTCCGTTGGGTTGCCGTACTCCTCCCAGATCCGCTTCTGCAGCTTCTGATAATTCCGCTTGGTCTGCCGCTCCTGGGCAATCGCATACGCCGCACCGCGTTCTGGAGTGGCTTCATGTCCCGTCTGGCGCTCGAAAGTCCAGACATCCTGTCCGCATTCGTAGTGGTACTCGTCCAGCTCCGCCTGGGTGTAGTGGCCGGAGTCCGCGAGGCAGTACCAGAGGGCTTTGCCATGGCGGTTCTCATCGAACACCCATTGGGTGTAAATCTGACGGGTGCTCAGGCTGTCGCCTGAGGCGTTGATTGCCATGACTGCGTAGTCTTCAATGAACGACTCGACGCCAAAGTCCCCGAGAAGAATCTCCTTGGTCTCATCGCTCATCTTGTCCGCGTAGTCGCCCATCTCTTTTCGTTGTGGGAGATGCTTCGCGACCCACCTTGGGCCCTTGGCGAAGTACTGCTCGTAAACGTCGCCAACAGCCTTCTGAATGGCCAGATAGCGTCCCTCGATAGTCCAGGGATTGGACATGGTGTAGGTCATAAGGTTCCCTTCAAATCAGGTGAAAGACCGGTCGCTACTCGGTTTGGAAATCAAAGCGAGGTCCACTCGCCGTTTCGCGTCAGTTTGCTGACCACGAGGTAATTGTACGCCGTTAGCCGCGATTGCGCGAACCGCAAGTTTGTTGGCAAAAGGAAAGCTTCCCGTGCCGGGATCACGCCTGGATTCGAGGTCTCAGGCGGGCGACCGGTCGCCCGTCCGCTCCGTAGAGTCCCTTCATCTCAGCACTCACCCGACGCGGGAAGCGAGGCCAATTTATTGGGAGCTTCCAGGGGATGTCAAGCCGATCTGTGTAACTTGCGGGTGTGTGCGCCAGAAAACAGCAACTTATCCACATTGCGCTGACGAGAATCGTTAGCAGTCTGCCATTCGTTGGTTAGTATCGGCGCAGCCCCACTGGAGGAGAGCCCCGCCCCTTGCGCAGAATCTGCGTATCCCTGGTTCTCGCGGCGATGTCCGCGATGCTGCTTGCCTCGACATCGCAGAGCGAGGAGGGATTGATCAATCCCGGCTTCGAGAGCGGTATAGAGGGGTGGGCAAGTCTTGACGCCGCGCTCCAAACATCCGCGCAATCCCGTTCCGGTTCTGCGTCTTTGGCGATGACCAGCACCAGCTTCGAACAATCTGTCGATGTCTTCCAGTGGAAAGCGGTGCAACCGGGTTGGACGTATGAATTCTCTGCCTGGGTGGTTGCTAATAGTCCTGGAATCGACCGGGTCTTTCTGCGTATCTCCTGGCTGAATTCCGGTTACTCGCTGATCTCGACAACGGATTCGGCATGGCTAACAAGCCACAACCCGGGCTATATGCCTCTGAGCACGGGATTCCGAACGGCTCCACAAGGAGCAGCCATGGCGCGGGTTGGCCTGTTCGTCATTGCGAATAGCCCCTTCACCGCCCTCGTCGACGACACAAATCTTGCGGCTTTGGCAACTCCCGCCCCACCGACGGCGGCACCAACGCAACCGCCGCCTCCACCGCCTCCCGTGCCGACACCGACACCGGCACCCAATCCCAATCCAACGCCTCGCCCATCGACAACTCCGCGGCCACCCGGAGTCCCTGGCGCACCAACGCCCGTGCCCGGCGATACCGAACCCGCTGCCTTCGACACCCTTACCAACGGCAGCTTCGAGTTGATTCGTGATGACGGCACGGCCTACGGGTGGCGCAACATCGGTGGTCAGGACCGGGTTATGGAGTCGGACCGGGTGAGTGGAAGCCAGTCGCTGGAGCTCAGTTCGTCGACGACCTCAACGAAGTGGGCATTCCAAACTGTTCGAGTCCTTGCGGGAACATGGATTGAGGCGTCGGCGTGGGCAAAGCCGTCTGGCGGTGAGGCTTTCGTACGCCTGTCGTGGTATGCGTCGGAGGACGGCTCCGGGCAGGCGATGGATTCGGATGACTCTGCGGTCGTGACGACGAGTTCGTCGTTTCAAGAAATGACCACCGGATCGGTCCAGGTGCCTGCAGAGGCACGGACCGCCAAGGTTAGACTGATGCTCCGTCCATACTCGGAGGCTGCGGCAACGGCGTTGTTCGATGACGCGGCGCTCAAGCCGGCGGAACCAGTACCGGGATCTCCCGAAGGCGCAGTATCCTCCCCTTCGCGCGGATCACGCACTCGCAGTGCTCGGAGTGCCGCCGCCGGGCCGGCGGTTGCGACAATTTACGGAGAGACTCCTGAAGGCCAAGACGGGTGGAGCGGAGCGCCAATCCTGTCAAACGACGGGCGCCCTGATGACGACGTGCGTCCTGTTCCAGTTGGTGAGGAGGACGCCTCGCCCTGGGAAACGCCGCTTGCGATCCTTGTGCTGGCATGCCTTGCTCTCATCGGTGCAATCCTATTCCGGGAGCTGGTTCGCAAGGAGTGACAGTTTACCACCGGGCGCGCGCGAACCTATAATCCCGGTGATGACTGATGCGGCCACCGGCACAGATGCCGGGCCACGTAGAGCCCGCCCCAGTCAACGCCATCCCCGTGCTATTGCCGTTGACGGGTCTGCCGCCTCAGGCAAGAGCACCATCGGCCGCCGCCTTGCCCTCGCGCTGGGCTGGCACTTCCTGGACACAGGGATCATGTACCGCGCCGTGACGCAAGCGGCTCTCGCTCGGAATGTCAGTATTGAGGATGCGGGAGCCCTGACGTCCCTGGCGCGAGATCTTCGCATCGACGTCTCGCTGCCGTCCCCGGATCACGCGGAGGAAGAGCAAGTATTCGTCGACGGGGTAAACGTCACAAACTTGCTTCGTGCCCCCGAAGTCGAAGCCTCGGTTTCGCTCATCTCCCGTGTTGCCGGTGTGCGGGAGGCGCTCGTGAGAAAGCAGAGAATGATAGCCGAGGAAGGGGCGATCGTGATGGCGGGCCGCGACATCGGCACGGTCGTACTTCCGGACGCGGCGCTTAAGGTTTATCTCGACGCGTCTCTCTCGGAGAGGTCGCGGCGGCGGCACCAGGAGTTCCACAGGTCGGGCCGTGCCGGGACCGAAGAGGAGGTAATGGACGATATTCGCCGGCGCGATCAGATCGATTCGGAGCGTGAAGTTTCGCCGCTCAGACCGGCCCACGACGCGGTCGTGATCCGTACTGACGGCAAGGAAGTCGAGGAAGTGCTGGAAGAAGTCATTCGCCTGGCCTCCACCGACAAGCAATGACGCGCTTCCTTCGCTCCGTCTTCTACTACGCCAACCTGACATGGGTACGCCTGATTCTCCTCGTCGTGGGCAACCTCGATATCCAGGGGCGGGAAAACGTACCGAGAGATGGGCCGCTGATCCTGGCCTGTAACCACCTCAACAATGCTGACCCGCCGGTGCTGACCCATGCGACGCCCCGTCAGATCGCGTGGCTGACCAAAGCAGAGTGGTTCTCGACTCCGGTTATCGGGCCAATGATGAAGATCGGGGGAATGATCCCGGTGCGGCGTTTCGACGCCGACCTGAAAGCGCTCCGCCAGGCGCAAGAGCACCTGCAACAAGGCGGGTGTCTGGGCATGTTTCCCGAGGGCACGCGGAGCCACGGGGAGGGGTTGAAGCGAGGAGAGCCCGGTTCGGCGTTAATCGCACTAAGATCGGGGGCGCCTGTTCAACCGGTCGCGATCTGGGGAACGGAGCGCGTCAAGTTTCCGCGCGATTTCTTTCGCCGCACCCGCGCTCATGTCCAGTTTGGCCATCCATTCACGCTGGACCGACAACCTAAGGTGACCCGGGCGGACATCGAAAGTGGGACCGACCGCATAATGAGGGAGATCGCTAGCCTCCTTCCCGAGGAATTCAGGGGCGCCTATTCGTCGGGGACCTCCCCACCACAGGCCAATGCCGAAACGACAGCCACGAACCCATGACCGGGGTTTTGCGTTTTAGTCAGCAAAACACAGAAGGACGGTAAGACCATGTGCGGGATCATTGGATACGTGGGCGAACAGGAAGCGGCGCCGGTCCTGATCGATGGCCTCCGGCGGCTTGAATACCGCGGCTATGACAGTGTTGGCATCGCGATCCTGGACGGAACCGGGGACCTCAGCGTACGCAAGCGCGAAGGGAAACTCTCTGGTCTCGCCGAACTCCTCGACGAGCAGTGGCCACGGGGCAAACAGGGAATCGGGCACACTCGCTGGGCAACGCACGGCCGCCCGTCTGACGTCAACGCCCACCCCCACAGCGATTGTTCCGGCGACATCGTCGTCATCCACAACGGAATCGTAGAGAACCACCACGAGATTAAGAAGCGCCTTGCACAAGCTGGACACACGTTTCTGTCGGAGACTGACACGGAGGTCATCCCGCACCTCCTCGAAGAGAACCTCAAATCCGGAGGTGACCTTCATAACGCGCTGATTCAAACGGTGAACGCGCTAAAGGGCGCGCATGCAATTCTCGCGTTCAGTAAATCAGAGCCTGGGACCATCGTCGCAGCTCGCGTCGGCAACGCAGGCGGTGTGGTGATCGGGTATGGAGATGGCGAAAATTTCATCGGCAGCGACTTACCCGCTCTTCTCCCGCACACGGCGCGGCTCGTCTTCCTTGACCATGGCGATACGGCCCGCGTGCGAAAGGACAGCGTCGAATACTGCCAGATGGGCGTGGCGACCGAACGCAGGCCTGAGGTGGTGCCACTTGATCCGTTAGCGGCAGCCAAGGGCAGCTACAAGCACTTTATGCAGAAGGAGATCGCCGAGCAGCCGGAGGGGATCCTGGACACGATTCGGGGCCGCGCCCTCTTCGGGGAATCGCGTATCGAACTGGATGAGATCGGGCTTTCCGACGCGCAGATTGCGGCCATTCGGCGGGTGGTCCTGGTCGGCATGGGAACGAGCCTCCACTCGGCGATGATTGGCCGGACCTACTTTGAGCAGATAGCGAAGATCCCGGCGGATTTCGACAACGCCTCCGAGATGCGTTACCGCGGGCCGATCATGGGTCCCGACACTCTGGTCATTTCGGTGACGCAGTCAGGAGAGACCGTCGACACGCTGGCGGCGATGGAGGAGGGAAAGCGCCAGGGGTGCCCGCAGATCGCCATCACAAACGTCCCCGGCAGCCAGGCGAGCAGAGTCGCAGAAGGCTCAGTTTACACCCGATGCGGCCTAGAGATTGGCGTTGCCAGTACGAAGACATACACGGCTTCAATCACGGCGCTTTACATGCTGGCCTGTTACCTCGCGCAGGTGAGGGGCACACTCAACCCAGAACAAATAGCGGGCTACCTGGAGCCGCTGGCGCGCCTCCCAAACCTGGCAGGTGAGGTGCTGAAGCAGGAGGCTCATGTCGAAAAACTTGCCCATGAGTTCCATCGCTGCCGCGATTTCCTCTTCCTCGGCCGCGGCGCCCAGTATCCAGTGGCAATGGAAGGTGCGCTCAAACTCAAAGAGATCAGTTACATCCACGCTGAGGGGTATCCGGCGGGCGAAATGAAGCACGGACCAATCGCCCTCATCGACCACGACATGCCGGTAGTCGCTCTCTGCCCGAACGACAACCTCCGAGACAAGATGATGAGCAACATCGAACAGGTGAAGGCGCGGGAGGGGACGGTCATCGCGGTCTGTTCGGAGGGAGATGACGAAATCGCCGAGAAGGCTGACCGAGTGGTCTCGGTCCCGGAACTTTCGCCGTTGTTATTGCCGGTTCTAACCTCGATTCCCCTGCAGTTGTTCTCGTATCACGTTGCCGTGAGGCGCGGCTGTGACGTTGATCAGCCTCGGAACCTCGCAAAGACCGTCACCGTCGAGTAATCACGCCCGGGATCAACTGTTATGTTGATTGAATGCTTGCCGTTGTTGCGGGGGCATGGAGGCTCGATATAATCGCGGGTGACGTGTGAAGTCACCGGATATTGAAACGAGCCGACGGAAGGAGCCGGAGCGTGAAGGTTATCGCCTGGTTTGGTGAGGTAGACAAAGATGACGTGGTCCTGGTTGGAGGCAAGGGAGCAAACCTGGGTGAACTGACCAGGGCCGGTATCCCGGTCCCGTCGGGGTTCATCGTCACCTCCGATGTCTATTTCCATTTCCTCGATGCCGCTGGAATTCGCGACAAGATCAAGGCGGTGCTCGAGGGTGTCGATGTTAACGATGGAACGGCTCTCCAGGGTGTCTCAAACGCAATCAAGGACCTGATCCTCGAGGCGGACATGCCATCCGAGACGGCGACGGCGATCGCCCGCGCGTACCGCCAGATGAAAGGGCTTCCCGTTGCCGTGCGCAGTTCGGCCACGGCAGAGGACCTCGCCGAGGCGTCTTTCGCAGGCCAGCAGAGCACTTATCTGAACATACAGGGTGAGAATAACGTCATCCGCGCCGTGCAGGAATGCTGGGCCTCCCTATTCGAAGCACGGGCCATCTTCTATCGCGTGGAGGCTGGCTTCGACCACCTCGACGTGGGGATTGCCGTAGTCGTCCAGTACATGGTCCAGTCAGAACGTTCTGGCGTCATGTTCACGATCGATCCGAAGCGCAACAGCGCGGACATCGTCATCGACGCGATTTACGGCCTCGGCGAGGCGATCGTCTCAGGTGCGGTAACGCCTGACCACTTCGTGGTAAAGAAGGTTGGCCTCGAGATCACGAAGGAGGAGACCAAGGCACAGAGACGCCAGCTCATTCGGAGGGAACGGGCGCGTCCGGGCGAGGAGAATAACCTCTGGGTAGATGTTCCTGAAGAGGACCAGCGCAAGCCGAAACTGACCGAACAACAGGTGAAGGACCTCTCCGCGATCGGTGTCAGTGTAGAGAACCACTACGGCCGGCCCCAGGACATCGAATGGGCGTTCGAGGGCGGGAAGTTCTACATCGTGCAGTCGCGCCCCGTAACAACGACGATCTCCACTATGGCCGAAGAGGAAGACGACGGCGCTCCCGAACCTTCCCCGGTCCTCCTCGAAGGAGCTGCGGCCAGCCCGGGCGTTGCCTTTGGCCCGGTAAAGGTAGTCACATCGCCCGAGGACATCAGCCTCGTCGAGCAAGGCGACATTCTCGTGGCCCCGATGACGACGCCGGACTTTGTCCCGGCGATGAAGAAGGCGGCAGCCATTGTCACAGACGAGGGGGGACGGCTCTGCCACGCCGCGATCGTTAGCCGTGAGCTTGGTGTGCCTTGCGTGGTGGGAACGGAATCAGCCACCTCGGTGTTGGCCGCCGATCGCGAGGTCACCGTCGATGGGTCCCGGGGCGTTGTCTACGAAGGTAAAGCCGAGAGCCGACTGACCTGGGCCGAAGAGTGGAAACAGCGTCGGCAGGAAGCGATCAACATCAAGACGAACACCAAAGTCTACTTGAATCTGGCCGAGCCCAGCCTGGCGGACGTGATGGCCAAGGAGAACGTGGACGGTGTCGGTTTGTTGCGAGCCGAGTTCATCGTCGCGGATTACATCAAAGAGCACCCACGGCTCTGCATCGATGAGGGCCGCCCCGAGGACTTCACCACCCGGCTTGCGTCCGGGCTTCGCGAGTTCGCCAAGGCGTTCCACCCGCGTCCGGTTGTCTATCGGACCACTGACTTCAAGACAAACGAGTACCGCAATCTCAAAGGCGGCGACAAGTACGAGTTCGAAGAAGAAAACCCGATGATTGGCTACCGTGGCGCCGCCCGCTATATCCACGACCCCGAAGTGTTCCGCCTCGAGATCGAAGCGATTAAACGTGTTCGGGCGGAGTTTCCGAACCTCTGGGTGATGATTCCGTTTGTGCGCACGCCGGACGAGTTGGGCCAGGTCAAAGGCTTAATGGAAAGCTACGGTCTGAAGCGAAGCGAGGACTTCAAGCTCTGGATGATGGCTGAAGTTCCCTCCAACGTGTTCCTCCTCGACAAGTTCATCGATGTTGGCATTGATGGAATCAGCATCGGCTCCAACGACCTTACCCAGCTCACCCTCGGCGTGGACCGCGACTCCGCACACTTCGCGGAGGCCTTTGACGAGCGGAACGAGGCAGTGATGAAGGCATTGGAGGTGCTGGTCACGGGCGCGAGGCGCCGGGGCATCACCGTATCGATTTGTGGGCAAGCCCCGAGCGACTTCCCCGAGGTCACCAGGAAGCTCGTTGAGTGGGGCGTGACCTCCGTTTCGATAAACCGCGACGTCATCGGCAAAACGCGCCAGATCATCGCGAAAGTGGAAGCTGAACTCGCAGAAGAGGCCGGCGCACCGGCGAAACCGGCGGGCGCGCTCACTCCGGCTTCCTGATCCCCGCGGCCTATCCACAATCTGCGCCAATCGCCCATCGGGATAAGCCCCGGCGCGGGTTAGAATTGCCCTCTGGAGATACGATTGACTTCTGAAGTGGACTCTCACCTGTCCGCTGTTGCCCGGCACCTTGAGAACCGCGAGAATGCCCTATCTCCGCTTGCCCTGAAGAGTAAGGAAAGCCGCGGTCGAGAGATCCCCGAGGCGCACTCTCCGGTCCGGACAGAGTTCCAGCGGGACCGTGACCGGATCATCCATTGCAAGGCGTTTCGGCGCCTGAAGCACAAGACCCAGGTATTCATCGCCCCGGTCGGCGACCACTTCGTCACGCGGCTGACGCACACGCTGGAGGTCGCACAGATTGCCCGCACCATCGCACGCGCCCTCAACTTGAACGAGGATGTGGCCGAGGCGTCCGCCCTTGCCCACGACATCGGACACCCGCCATTCGGGCATGCCGGGGAGCAGGCGCTAGCAGACGTCGTCCCGGAAGGATTTCGGCACGCCAAACATAGTTTGCGTGTCGTGGACAAACTCGAAAGGCTGAACCTGACGTGGGAAGTCCGCGACGGGATCGTCAACTCGTCCAAGGTGCGCGAAGACATCATGGCTGAAGCCTGGGGCGTGCCCAGTTCCCTGGAGGGACAGATCGTCAAAATCTCCGACGCCATCGCTTACATCAACCACGACATCGCCGACGCTATCAGGGCGGGGCTCATCTCCGAGGACGCGCTCCCAGCGGAAGTCCGGAGCACGCTTGGTGAACGCCATTCGGAGAGAATCAATTCGCTCGTCTGCGATATCGTCGACCACTCCTGGTGGGCTACTGGCGAAGGACAACCACCCCCGGAGCGGCGGGTCGGGATGAGTCCGCGGGTACTGTCCGCCGCAAATGTGCTCAGGGAGTTCATGTTCCAGCGCGTATACACGCTTGAGGACCGGCAAGAGGAAACAGAGGAAGCAAAGCGCATCGTACGCCTCCTCTATCAGCATTTTGCAGGACACCCCGAAGAAATACGCAGTGACTTCGTCATCGCCGAGGACCCGCCACGGCGGCGGGCCGCGGACTACGTGTCGGGAATGACCGATCGTTACGCGATCGCCACTGCGCAGCGGCTCGGCGCCATCCTACCGGGAAAGAGGGGGCTTCTTGAGCCTGAATCTTTGGCGGGCTGAATGGGGAACGAAACTTATTGCGTTTTCGATTGTTGTAATAGGGTGGAGGCTCGCCCATTGGCCTCCGAGCCCATCCGCCCCCATCTAGAGGAAGCCGCTCTACGTCGATGAATGAAATCGAAGAAGTAAAGAGCCGCCTGGACATCGTCGAGATAATCGGCCAGTCCGTGCCACTGAAAAAGGTTGGCCGGACGTTCAAGGCCCCATGTCCCTTCCACCAGGAAAAGACGCCCTCGTTCATCGTCACCCCAGACCGGCAGACGTGGCACTGCTTCGGCGCCTGCGCCACTGGCGGAGACGTCATCTCATTCGTCATGAAGCGTGAGGGGCTGGACTTCCCCGAGGCGCTGCGTCTCCTTGCCGAACGTGCCGGGGTAAAGCTGCCCGAACGCAAGGTCTCGATCGAGCAAGACAGAGAGCGTGAACGCATTTTCGCCGCGAACGAGGCCGCAGCCGAATATTTCGCACGATTGCTGAAGACGCCACCCGGGAGCGCGGCCTTAGCTTACGTCGAGTCGCGCGGTATCGACGATGCGACGGCCCGGGACTTCGGATTGGGCTACAGTCTCGACAACTGGGACGACTGCCGGGACCACCTTCGAGAGAAGGGGTTCAGCGATAGGGAATTACTGGCGGCTGGGCTGGTAATCCAGGGCGACAACGGCCTTTACGATCGCTTTCGCGGCCGGCTGACGTTCGCCATCTGGAACGCGAAAGGACGGGTAATCGGATTCGGCGCGCGAGCGCTTGATGACTCCATGCCCAAGTACTTGAACACGGCGCAAACCCCGATATTCGACAAGGGTGGCACGCTGTATGCCCTGGACAAGGCCTCCGAAACGATAAGGTCTGCAGGGCAGGCAGTCGTGGTCGAGGGCTACATGGACGTGATCGCGGCGCACCAGTTTGGCCACAAGAATGTCGTGGCACAGATGGGCACTGCGCTCACCGACCGTCAGTACGCCCTGCTAAAGCGGGTCGCCGACAAGGTGGTGCTAGTACTCGACGCTGATGGGGCGGGGCAGGACGCGATGCACAAGGTAGCTCTCGACGTTTCCGGTTCGGAGAGGGTGTCCGCGGACGCGATGGCATTCAAGGAACGATTGCCGGTCGAATTGCAGACCAGCGGTCATTTCTACGTCGCCGCCCTCCCGGCCGGTAAGGACCCGGATGAATTAATCAGAAAGGACCCGGAAGTCTGGAGGCGCACGATCGACTCAGCGCGCCCGTATATTGACTTCTGGATCGAGTATGTCGCGGCCCGCGCGGATCTCGTCTCACCGCAGGGAAAGAAGGCCGCCGCGGGCGAAATGCTCCAGATTGTCCGCTCCATCGACGACGCAGTCATTCGGGCGCACTACATCCAAAAGGTTTCGCGCCTTGCCCAGGTGCCGGAACCCGAGCTGGCCGCGATGGCGCGTCGCGGGGGCCGGAACCTCGAGGCTGGGACCAGCGGAAGATCCGCCGTCGATGGCCCCCTTTCGAGCGAAGAATTCCTGCTCGCGACGCTGCTCCAGTACAACCACGTACCAGTGCCTGCCGATGCGTCCGCCGATCTTTTGATCGATGCTCGCGGAAAGTCGATCCTTGAACTCCGAAAACAGCACGAAGACAGGGAAGAATTGAAACGCGCGACAAACCCGGATCTAGCGGCCTATGTGGAACGTCTTATAATGTATAGGCTGCCCATCTCCGGTGAGGATCAAGCCCCCGGAGTCGTGGATGACTGCATTCGTAAACTGAAGCAACGCCGCCTGCAAGCAGAACAGCAGGCCATTGCGGCCCAGATTGCGGCGCTTCAGGACGAGAACCGGCCTGGCCCAGACGCATCTGATGTTGACCCGCTTGCGTCCCGGGAGATGGAGGCCCTGATCCAGCGCAACATGGAGATCGGTCGCGAATTGCATACCAGAGGGAGAAAGGACGGGCCCATCCCGTCCGGAGTGGAGTAAATGGTAAACGATTACAAGAAGGACCAAGAAACCGGCGAGCGCAGGCAACGCCAGCGTGCGCGCCTGGCAGACGATCTTCTCGAGGACATCGCGGACGACGCCACGGTGGACGTCGATGAGGATGCGGAAGACGAAGACGACGTCGTCCTGACGCCGTTGGGTGTGGTGGCGACAGACGACGACCCAGCAGACATCCCGGGTCGCGTATCCGCTCGCGCGCCCACTGACATCGAGGAATGGGTCGGTGATGCCGGCAAACCAGAAGAACCCGAGCCGGAGGTCGCCGAACTAGATCTGGAGGAGGGGATTGACGATCCGGTCCGCATGTACCTGCGCGAAATCGGTAAGGTCAGCCTACTCACAGCCGACGACGAGAAGCGGCTGGCCCGGTCGATGGAAGAGGGTCTGTACATTCATCGCCTTGAGGAGGAGCACTTCGTAGAGACCGGTCGTAACGCCCGTGGCGTTGACGTCATGGCCCGCATCATGAAGGACATTCACGAGGTGCGCCGGGGAATCGAAGTCATCAAGAAGAATCTCGGCCTGAAGTCGACACTGGCTCAGCTTGTGGAGGAGCCCGAGTTCCGAAAAGTAGTGGATGGCGAACTCGACGTTGAGATGATCGAGAAGCTCGTCGAGCAGCTGAAGCTGGAGCAGGAAGAAGCGGAGCATCTCACCGTCCGCATTTCCATCGCCACGCACGTGCCCAAGGCGGAGTTCATCGGCTGGGCGGCCGAGGACATGGGCTCGGCGACCCGGATCGTGTCACCACCCGAAGACCTGGGGGACCGCCTGCTCAAGCATGACCAGGCAATCAGCTTCCACTTCAAACAGCTCAAGGACGAGGGGTTTCGGTCCGAGAAACGTCTCACCGAAGCGAACCTCCGGTTGGTGGTCAGCGTCGCGAAGAAGTACATCGGCCGTGGAATGTCACTTCTTGACCTTATCCAGGAGGGAAACATCGGCTTGATCCGCGCGGTGGAGAAGTTTGACTACCGCAAGGGCTACAAGTTCAGCACGTACGCAACGTGGTGGATCCGCCAGGCCATCACCCGTGCTATCGCCGATCAGGCGCGCACGATTCGCATCCCGGTCCACATGGTCGAAACGATCAACAAGCTCGTCCGCATCAGCCGCAGGCTCGTCCAGGAGTACGGTCGCGAGCCGAGCAGCGAGGAGATCGGGCGGGGCATGGAAATCGCCACCGACAAGGTTCGCGAGATCGTGAAAGTGTCACAGGAGCCCGTCTCCCTGGAGACTCCCATCGGAGAGGAAGAGGACTCCCACCTCGGCGACTTCATCGAGGACCAGGGGACCATGGCGCCGGCCGAAGCTGCATCTCACCAGCTCCTCAAGGAGCAGGTCCAGGAAGTCGTCTCGACGCTAACACCGCGCGAACAGAAGGTCCTGATGTTGCGATTCGGCCTCGAGGACGGACGCAGCCGAACGCTGGAGGAGGTTGGGCGCGAGTTCAACGTAACGAGAGAGCGGATTCGACAGATCGAGGCGAAGGCGCTACGGAAGTTGCGCCACCCGAGCCGGAGCAAGAAGCTTAAGGACTACCTGGAGTAGCTTCCGCTAACGAAATACCTTCAGTTCTCGTCCGAATAATCGAGGTGACGTGATGCCCGTGTA
The DNA here is from genome assembly GCA_036741795.1 of Chloroflexota bacterium. Lineage (GTDB taxonomy): Bacteria > Chloroflexota > Dehalococcoidia > SM23-28-2 > RBG-16-64-32 > DATKKM01. The sequence goes on along the minus strand of DAINRO010000003.1, from coordinate 9,566 downwards.
CGAATACGTTTGCGACAAGTGCAGTGCGAAGTTCGAGGCGCTCAGGCCGGTGGCCAGAATGGATGACCCGGCGCTCTGTCCGAGTGGCCATGCTAACGCCAAGCGAGTCCTGTCGGTGTTTGCGGCGGTGCACTCAGGCGGCGACGGAAGTGACCTCTCAGAAGCAAGTGGCGGTGGATGTGGCGGAGAATGTAGCGGCTGTAGCTGTTCGGCCTGAAGCCTAGGGCCGCGCTGCGGGTCGCGCGTCCGGCCCAGTGAGCCTCGAGTGACCCGCCCTTCCCGGCAACGGAACCCTCTCCAGTTCGCGGGCAATGGATGGCGTCTCCTTGACAAACACTAGCCAGACGGTGGCGAGCGTCGCCATCAGGATCGCCTCGAGGAGCACTGCGCCCGCGATCAACGTCGTCGCCTGGAACCAGAACTCCTCGGGGAACATCTGGATCAGGTGATCTCTGTCGGGGTCGAGTTGCCAGAGGTCGTTCGTGAAGGCTACTCCGTGGAATTGCGACCATGCTGAATCAAAGCCGCTGAGGGCCACCACGCCAGCCACCGCGAATAGCGTGCCCGTAAGAAATGCGCCGTAAAGGAGGCCCGCAGCCAGGACGCGTACCGGCCAGAGGGCGACCATTATCACGGCAAGCGTGAGCACCAGGGCCACGGACACCATCTGCACTGTGAACATGACCTGGACAAGGTCCTGCACGTCGCGCATGTGCACAACTTCTCTAGCGTTGAACAGGGCTACATCTTCGCCCGTGTCATCTGTCACGCGAATAGCGAGAGAGTTGCTGGAATCCGCGGCGAGGTAGTCTCGGATGTCACCGTTCGCCCGGATCAATTCAGGTTCCGGGATCCCCGACGCTGCCTCCGCGTCGAACTCCCGCACCGAGTAATCGTATACCCGCTGTTCGGAGATCACGGCTCGAATAGTCGTGGTGACGAGCGCAACTGGAATCGCGAGAACGAAGACGACGAGCAGCAGCGTGCGCAATGTGCCAAGTTCAGTATCTGGTTTACGAGTGAACATCGGTCTCGTCGAATTCATCGTAGGTAGTAACGCGAAAGGGTGTCAACGAGTTTACCTGCGCTATCATCAACGGCGATGAGCCAACCAATTCCCTCCGAAGAGAGCATGCGGACGTTTGCCGGTCTGTGCGAATTGGTCGCAACCCTGCGAGGCCCGGACGGGTGTCCCTGGGATCGCGTTCAGACGCCAGATTCTCTCCGACCATATCTCCTGGAAGAAACTGCGGAGGTGCTCGATGCCCTGGACAGTGGCGATCCGGCGAAATTGCGCGAGGAACTCGCCGACCTCTTGTTCGAGGTCATTCTCCAAACGCAACTCGCGTCGGAGAGCAGCGACTTCACGATGGCAGATGTGATCTACGACGTATCGTCCAAGCTGGTGCGCCGTCACCCACACGTGTTCGCGGATTCGTCAGCTTCGACGCCGGAAGCGGTGGTGGAGCAGTGGGATGAACTGAAGAAAAAGGAGCGCGGAGAGCAGTCGGCCATCGCCGGGATTCCAGGGACGCTGCCCGCCCTCGCCTACGCCCAGGCGCTGCAACGCCGTGCGGGCAAGGTGGGATTCGAGTGGGAGCGCAGCGAAGAGTACTGGGCGGCGCTCACGGAGGAACTGGAGGAATTGCGGGATGCGGAGGAGAAAGGCCAGAAGCTGGAGGCCGGTGACGCCCTTTTCGCCCTGGCGAACCTGGTGCGTTCCCTCGGCATTGACGCCGAGGATGCGCTCACCCTGGCAAGCTCGCGATTCGCGGCAAGATTCTCGAGAGTTGAGGACATCGCGGTTGGGCGCCAAATCGACCTCCCGGCGACTGATCTTCAAACCAAGCTGAATCTCTGGGAAGAAGCAAGACAAGCCGGGTCAACGGGTACCGGTTAGACTGTCTAGGCGAAGGAGGGTTGGGATGACTCAGCAAAAGGAAAGTGTAGTGACGAGGGAGCGCTTCGACCAGGGCATGACCTGGCCCGATTGGATGGCTCACATCAAGAGAAACGTGCCCAAGTTTCAACACAACTATGAAAACACGGCAGTATCGCCCGACGACGCCGCGGCCCTAAAAGAGCTAACCGCGAGAGACGGCGGAGCCGCCCGAGTCCTCGTACTGGGAGAAGACTGGTGCCCGGACGTCTTTAGAGGCCTTCCCGTCCTCGTGCGAATCGCCGAGGCGGCGGGGTGGGACTTCCGCGCTTTCCCGCGCGACGAGAACCTGGACATCATGGACGAGTTCCTGAAAGACGGTCAGTATCAGTCAATTCCTGTGGCCGTCTTCTACACGCGCGATCACCAGTACATCACGCACTGGATTGAGCGCCCTGCCAAGGCGGAGGCGGAACTGGACACCATGCGCGACCTCTTCGAAGGGCTCGACCGCGAGAAGGATATCCAGGAGATGCGGCGCCGGAGCGACGAGTTTCAGCAGGGACCGATTTGGGCTGGGTGGCGCGACGCTACGATCACCGAAATCAGGTCGCTACTGGAAGAGAAGACTTCATAAGACGAGCTGGAAGAAGAGACGTGGGCGCAATGTCCCAGAAAGCACGAGAGGCAGCCCGCCCCTGACTGCCTCTCGCTATAATCCGCCAATTGCTGGCGGACCAGAAGGAGGTCGCCCCTGAAATTGTCGGTGTTACAGACGGTTAAACGCGCCCTTATGCAGGAGGTTAACTGCTGCGCATTTTCTGTCTTGCTTCCATAGACGTAACATCGGCATGACGCGTTACATCAAGTTTCGCGGCTAGGGCGTGCCGCCGCGATTCGCTCCCGGGCTGATAGGCGGGCTGGAAGGTTTGAACCCTTCGTTCTTCAGCGCCGCGGCGAGGCGCTCCCTTAGTTCTCGCTCAACCTCCCAGCGGCCGGTGGGCGTGGTGCGCACGGTAACTGTGATTGTCATCGCGCCATCGTCAACCGCTGATACGCCGAGGACAGTTGGCTCCTCGGTGATCAATGAAGACAGGTTGCTGTCCTCCATCGCCGCGCGGCCAGTCTCGACGAGGAGAGCTTTCGCCTTTTCGACATCGTCGTTCACTCCGATGCGGGCCTGGATATTCACGACGGCGTAGTCCCGGGTGTGATTCGATACCACAGCTATGCTCCCATTGGGTACCGAGTGGACCACGCCGTCAGCGTCGCGAAGCACCGTGCGCCTGAGGGTGATCTGCTCCACAGTGCCGGTGGTTTCGGCGATCGTAACTACGTCTCCCGTGCGGTACTGGTCCTCCGCCAGCAGGAAGATGCCGTTGATGGCGTCCTTCACGAACTGCTGGGAACCCATCGCCAACGCCAGTCCGGTGATGCCCAACCCGGCCACCAAGGCAGTAACATCGACGCCGAACTCCGTCATGACCATCACCGACGCAACGATGATTAGAAAGAACGTGAATCCGTAGTTGACGACCCCAATAATTGTGTCCGCCCGGCGTTCCATTTCGGCGTCCGGTGGATGAGCGCCTGACATCATCGCGGCGCGGGCTACTTTCGGAAAAAACGCCGTCCAGGCGATTCTCACTCCAACGACGACTCCGATGATGATCAGAATATCGGTGCCATTGGCCTTCAACCACGCTTCGATGTCGTCCCAATCGCTGGCGAGTACTGGCATCATTGGCCACTAGGCTAGGGATTGGCTGCCGCCGGGGCAAGATGGCTATACTCCCGGAATGAACCTATTGCATCGCTGGTACTGCCGCTCGGATAGCTGGGCAAAGGTCGTCCAGGAGTACATGCTCCCCAACGCATTCAAAGACCTTGACCTCGGCGAAAATGCGATTGAGATCGGCCCGGGCCCAGGAAGGACGACTGAGTGGATCCGCGAGCGGGTCCCGGCTCTGACGGCGATCGAGATCGACCACGATCTGGCGGAAGCGCTCAAGGAGCGGATGGCCGGTACCAATGCAACGATCGTGGAGGGGGACGGCACCAAGATGCCCTTCCCCGATGCATCTTTCACGGGCGCAGTCTGCTTCACGATGCTCCACCACGTCCCCTCCATCGAGCAACAGGACCGGCTGCTTCTCGAGACCTGCCGTGTCCTCAAGCCCGGTGCAACCTTCATGGGGTCCGACAGCAAATCGTCGTTTCGCTTCAAGGTATTTCACGTGATGGATACGTGCGTGCCTGTCGACGAGGGAACGTTCGGTGAGCGGTTGGGCCGGGCCGGGTTCACCGACATTAATGTCGGCGGCAACGAGTACAGCGTTTGGTTCCGCGCGCGTAAGCCTGCCTAGAGAGACGCGTAGACGGAGTCGAACATCGCTCTCCAGCGCGGGTCTATGTCCACGGGCGATGAAATCATCTTGTTCATCGTGTAGCTGAATCCGAGCCTTGCGACCGGATCGGCATACCCGAACGATCCGCCCAACCCGCCATGGCCGAACAGGGTGCTGCCCTGGTTGAGCGCATATTCCGGGACCGCAAGCGCGTAGCCGCGGCCGAACCGCGTCGGGTAGAACACAACGGCATCCGAACCATATGACTGCTCCATTGAAGCCTCGACCACGGTGCTGGAAGCGAGAATCTGAAAGCCATCGATGCTTCCGCCGGTGGCGAGAGCGCCGTACATGCGGGCCAGGGCGCGTGCGTTGCCATGCCCGTTTCCGGCCGGTATTTCGGCACCGCGCCATTGACGCGAATTCATGTACGCGGGATTGAGCATTGGCTCCGGAGTGACCATGTACGATTTGAACGTGATTGAGGACGGATCCAGGATGGCCTTGCCCAGCGGATGATTAAGGTCGGGCATCTGGAGTGGCGCCGGGATGACTTCGGCACATCGACCGTCCAGCTCTGGGCCGAAGCCGATGTGAAAGTCGATGCCCGCGGGTTCGGCGATCTCAGTGCGCCAGTAGGTGCCAACTGATGTCCTGGTGACTCTGCGCACCAACTCTCCCACGAGGTGTCCGAATGTGACCGTGTGATAGCCATGCTTCGTCCCCGGTTCCCACCATGGCTTCTGGGCGGCCAACGCCTCGATGAATGGTGCCCACTCATAGGTGGCTTCCCGCGGAAGGAGGTTATCGATCGCCGGCAGGCCGGCGCGGTGGTTGAGGATGTACTTGACTGGCAGTGTTTCCTTCCCTGCCTGGGCGAACTCTGGCCAGTACCGGGCGACGGGGGCCTCGGGATCCAGCCGGCCTTCCTCGATCAAGCGATTGGCACAGGTGGCGACAACCCCCTTGGTCGTCGAGAAGACGTTGACGATGGTGTCCTGCTCCCAGAGCTGCGTCCTCTGTGCGTCCGCGTGGCCTCCCCAGATATCGACGACGATCTCACCGTCGACTACCAGGGCGAGCGCTGCCCCTACATCACCATGATCGGCGAAGTTACTCGCGAATGCTTCTTTGACTCGCTGGAAGCCGTCCTTACAGATACCGTGAATTTCGGTCGAGGTTGTGGTCATGACTCCTCCGCCAGGCGATGTGAAGCCTATGCTACATCGTCAGCGATGGCTGTGCCCGTAGCCGAAGTTGTGAGCCGCAGGGGATAGCTCGCCCACGTTGAATGGCGTTAGCTTCTGAGCCATGAGATTGGTGATCCCGTCCCGCCGTTGCAGTTCTCCCTTAACGATTAGGAACGGTTCTCCCCGCACGATCGGACGGGACCGCTCGTAAAGCGGCGGCTTAACGATGACGTTGACGAGCCCGTACTCATCCTCCAGGACCATGAAGACGAAGCCTTTGGCTGTACCCGGGCGCTGCCGGCAAACGACTAGACCCGCGATCTCCACCACCCGGCCGTTGTCGAGCGATTCCGCCATCTTCGTCGGCACAATACCTTCGTGCAGGCCGGGCCTCGCAAATTGCATCGGGTGATGGAGCGGCGACATGCCGGTAACCAGGTAGTCGGCGCGCATCTTCTCCCACTGGCTCATCGGCCGCAGGTAGAAACCCGCGCCGGAAGGCATGTCCTGGATAGTCGGTAGAGGAAGGGCCAGCTGCCGGTTCGCTTTCCCCCGGCCTTCAGGTCGGTAGAGCAGGCCGAGCTGCCAGAGCAACTCGCGCCGCTCCAGCCCCAGGCTGTCGAACGCGCCGCAGGCAATCAGGTTGTCGACCTGTTCCCTGCTCAGGCACGTCCGTTCCAAGAGGTCGAACAAAGATCGGTACGGCCCGCCTTGCTTTCGGACATCCTCTACCTCCCTGGCGCCTTTTTCCGAGCCCATTCCCCGCACGTAGCGAACGCCAATGCGCACCCCGAGGCTACCTCCTGGAACTCCAGGCAAGATATCCGCGCCCGGGGTCACTTCCTCAACAGCGCAGTCTGCATCGCTCAGATTTATGTCGACTGGAAGGACAGGCACGCCGTGGCGCTTGCCGTCGTTCACGAGGACGTGTGGCGCGTAGAACCCCATTGGCTGGGCGTTGAAGAGGGCGCAGAGGAACTCCGGCGCGTAGTAAGTCCGCAGCCACGCTGTCTGGTAGGCGAGCAACCCGAAGGCGGCGGCGTGTGCCTTCGGGAAACCGAACTCGGCAAAACCGGCGATCTTGACGAAGACGCGCTCCGCGACTTCTATCGACACACCACGGCCAAGGCAGCCCTCAATGAATGTCTGCTTGTGCTTCTCCATCGCCTCGCGTGAACGCTTGCGGCTCATCGCCCGTCGCAACCCCTCCGCCTGTCCTGCCGAAAAGCCGGCAATGGCCATGGCAACCTGCAGGACCTGCTCTTGATAAAGGATTACCCCCAACGTTTCGCCCAGCACAGGCTCCAGGCCAGGGTCATCGAAGACCACTTTCTCTTTGCCCATTCGGCGCGCGATATATGGATTAACTGAGCCGCCAACGATCGGCCCGGGCCGAATGATCGCGACCTGCACTGTCAGATCGTCCAGGGTCCGGGGCCTGACCCGCGGCAGACTCTGCATCTGGGCTCGCGATTCGATCTGGAACACGCCCATCGTGTCCGCGGCACAGATCCCGTCGAAGACCCGTTTGTCCTTGAAGTCGATGCGAGAAAGGTCAATCTTCCTTCCCCTGTGCTCTTCGATCAGTTCCAAACACTCGTCCTGGGCGGATAGCATCCCGAGGGCGAGGAAATCGACCTTGATCATCCGAGCGTCGTCCACGGAATCCTTATCCCACTGGATGAGGACTCGCCCTTCCATCGCCGACTGTTCCATCGGCACACACTCGATGAGGGGCTGCGACGAAATCACCATTCCCCCGACATGCTGCGAAATATGGCGCGGAAACCCGGCGATCTGCTCGACGAGGTCGGCGAGCAACCCCCAGCCGCGAGACCCCAGTTTCTCGCGGAAACCACTGTCACTCTGCATCTCCTCTCGGACGTGTTTTGCCGAATGCCCATCGCTCACTTTTGCCAGCCGGTCGATTTCCGCAGCCGGGAGACCAAGCGCCTTTCCGACCTCGCGGACCGCGCCCCTGATCCGGTAAGTCGGGAAGGCGGCAACGAGCCCGACATGCTCGCTACCGAAATGCTCATACATCCGGAGCATCAGCTTCTCCCTGATGTCACGGGGGAAATCGAGATCAATATCGGGAACTGATGCCATCTCCTCGTTAAGGAAGCGGCCCAGGAATAGGTCGTTGGCTATGGGGTCGATGTGAGAGAGGCCGATCAGGTAGCAGACCACTGAGCCAACCGAGGAACCCCTACCCCGGCCTGGCGGTCCGTGGTATGGCCGCCCCTTGATCTGCAACGCTACTTCCTCTGCCAGACGCAAGATCTCCCGGTGGATCAGGAAGAAACCAGAGAGGCCGTGATGTTCGATCAGCCGCAGCTCTTCTTCCAGCCGCTCCTTAATTCTGCACTCTAAGCGCGGGTAACGAAGAGCCGCTTCCTGGTGGCAAATTTTTCGGAGGTACGACTCCTGAGATTCTCCGCTGGGTACCGGGTGATCCGGGAACCGGTACTCCAGGTCTTTGGTCAGATCAAACTCGCATCGTTCGGCAACGTCCCTGGTGCGGGCCACCGCTTCCGGAAAATCATGGAACGCCTCCGCTATCTGAGGCTGAGACCGAAGGTAGAACTCAGAATTCTCCCGCCGTAATTCATGGCTGGCATCCAAGGAAGTCCGGTTTTTGATCGCGACTAGGACATCCTGGAGGCGATGCCGATCGCGCTCGTGGTAATGGACGTTCCCGGTGGCGACAGCGCCGATGCCGAGATGGTCGGCGAGCACGGCGAGTTGGTGGTTCCGCTGAAGGTCGCCGTAGACGAGGTTGCTCTGCAATTCGAGGAAGAAGTTGTCCGCCCCGAACGACGAAACGTATGCTTGTGCGGCTTCCTCAGCTTCGCGGTGCCTTCCAGCGGCTACCAGGGCGGGCACCAGCCCCTGCTTGCACCCAGACAGAGCGATCAAGCCGTCGGTGTGATTGGCCAGGAAAGTGGGGGCAACGAAGGGTTCGCCTCTAACATGATCCAGATGGGCATGAGAAATGATCCGACAGAGGTTGGCGTAACCGCGGCTGTTTCGGCAAAGGAGCGTCAGGTGATGGCCGGAATCGAGCGTAATCTCGGCGCCAGTGATCGGCTTCATCCCCCAGGCGCGAGCTGCCTGCGCGAACTCCATCGCCCCGTGTAGCCCGTCGTGATCGGTCAGCGCAAGCGATTCATACCCCAGTTCGCGGGCACGAAGAACAAGCTCCTCGATGTGCGAAGCTCCTTCGAGATAAGAGAAGTTGGAGTGACAGTGCAGTTCGGTATAAGGGGCCATATATCCATCCGCTCAGACAACATAAGAACATACGTTCGTTTTCGTCAAGTAGAGTCTGTCGCGGAACCTAGCCGAGGTGGTTCTGCAAGTCGCGAAGCTCACGGATGACGCGATCCGGTTTCGGTCCATCGTCGGCGATGCCTCTTTCGTGACGGTCCACCCACACACCGTGAATCCCGGCCCGCATGGCGCCGCGAACGTCGGCCTCCAGGTTGTCGCCAACAGCCCAGGCGTCGCTTGGTCTGACCCCTAGAGCCCCCCAGCAACGTTTCGTAGACCCGCAGATCAGGCTTGCCGTAGCCGCATTCACCCTCGATCACGATGTGCCCGAAGAAGCGTTCCAGGCCAAAGCGCTCGATTTTGATACGTTGCGCTGGGCCGGCGCCGTTAGTCATGAGCCCAAGCATGATGCCTTGCGACCTCGCCCACTCCAGGGTCTCGAGCGCGCCGTCATGGAGTCGTGCCTTCTCTTCCCGCAGGTCCCGGTAGTGATTGGCGATCACGCCAGCGGCAGCTGTGTCCTGGAAACCAAGCCGGTGAAGAGATTCGCCAACTACCACCGTTGTCGCGGCACGCAGATCCAATCTGCCACGGCGATTGCGCTCGGCGTCAGACCACCACCAGCTTCCGCACTCACGGATCGCCTCTTGCAATGCGATTGCGGTCAGACCCGGAACCAGGCTACTGCCCCGTGTAGCAGCCTCCGCCCAACATTCATCGACGCAGCCACTGTCATCCAGGATCGTGTCGTCGAGATCGAGGAGGAGAGCCCGGGGAAGGATCATCGGCTAATCAGAGGTGCACAACTAGGGTGCATTCACCCGTAAGACTGCCGGAACCAGCCACCTCCCGCAAGGTCGTGGAATATGTCCATAG
>DAINRO010000002.1:78129-92178 GCA_036741795.1 Chloroflexota bacterium | reverse complement strand
GAATGCCCATCGTGGTGTCCTCTCTTGCTATGGTTGCGTCGCGGAAGGGACTGGTATGCGGTTAGCCGCACTCGTTTTGAAGCGCGGTGGCGAGATCCTCCGAGGCGTCGACAACACCTGTAATCGCGGTCTGGACGTCGTCGATCTTTTCGTTTAGCGTGGCGTCGTCCTCGATGCCTGACAGGATGTCGTCGGCATCGGAAAGGGCAGTGTCGAGGGCGTCGGCTTCGTCCTGCACGTCCTCGGATACGACTTCCTTGAGCTCGTCCACCTCGGACTGGACGTTGGCGATGGAGGCGTTCAGGGCGTCGGTGCCTTCCGCCGAGACGTCGATGTCCGTCAAGTCCGCAACGGCCGTGTCGACGGCGTCCTTCTGGTCACAAACGGACGGAGTTGCGGAGGCGTCGTCGCCCGTACCGGTTTCGTCGTCATCGTTGTCGCTGCAGGCAGCCGTTAGGGCCAGTGTGGCAACGAGGGCGCTAGCGATTATCCATTTGAGCATGTTTCTTCCTCCCGTGAGCCGGAAATGGTCGTTTCGATGGCAGTGTGCGCAACTGCGTGTATGGGTAGGCCGAAATGGGGCCTAAGAGAGTGCGTTGCTCTTGATCTTGTCGAACTCGGCCTGGGTGATGGCTCCGGCCGTGAGGAGCGCCTGTGCGCGCTCGATCTCCGCGGTGGCGGAGTAGCCGGCCATCTGGCGTTGCTGCGCCAGGATCTCGGCGTCCTGTTCCGCGGTGGCGTCCGCGGGGCGGGCGATCATGTAGATCAGGATGCCGAGGAAGGGCAAGACGAAGATCAGGAAGATCCAGAAGGCTTTGGCGATCCCTGAAATGTCACGGCGCCGGAAGATATCGCCGAAGATGGCGATGAACATCCAGATCACCATCGTCCAGAAGAAGACGATGACGATCCAGGCGATTACGTCCCAGAACGAGGTTAAAAGCAGGTTGTCCATTTGTTCCTCCTCTTTGCTCTCGCCAGTATGGCACACTTCGCGCAAGCGACTGATTCATGGGTAGTACGGACTTTTGTGGGTATTTACTGCAATTCGCGGGACATTTCCACCAGTTACCTCCCGCGGGCATTGCCCGTGGCTCCAGGGCCGCGTAGAGTCTCATGCGAACCTTAACCCCCATGGGCCGGGCGCGTTTAATGGGTTACAACCCGAAGGAGGCCATGAAAATGCACGGATCGGTAGTTATGCGACTCAGCGGCGTCGCGATTGCTCTGGTAGCGATCGCCTTGCTCCTGGCAGGAGGACAGCCCGCTTATGCGGTGGACATCACCGTGAATACGACGGCCGACGACTTCACTGATGACGGAGACTGCTCGCTGCGAGAGGCGATCACGGCGGCCAACACGGATACCGCGAGGGACGCATGCCCGGCGGGTAGCGGCGCGGATGTGATCACGTTGCCGGCTGGCACCTACGGGCTGACGATCGCGGGAACTAGTGAGGGGGGCAACGTTGATGGCGATTTGGACATCGTCAACGCCCTGACGATTAACGGCGCCGCAGCGGCGACGACGATCATCGATGCCGCGGGCAGCGGCGAACGACACTTCGACATCTTTTCCAACAACGGTGCCTTCGCGGTCACGATGTCCGGGATTACGATGCGAAGCGCCAATGGCGACCAGGACGGGGGTGCGATCAATAACAGCCAGGAATTGACGCTGAACTCCGTCGTAATCACCGGCAACGATGCCCAGGATGCCGGCGGGATCCAGAACAACGGCGGCGCAGAACTCACGATCAACGACAGCACGCTCAGCAACAATAGTGCGTCCGAGAAAGACAACGGCGGAGGTATCCGAAACAGCGGAGGTACGCTGACGATCAACCGCTCGACACTCAACAACAACTTTGGCGGACTGGATGGTGGCGGACTCGCGAACAGCGGCACGGCGACCATCAATAACACAACGATCACCGGAAACACGGTAAACGACGGTGGGATCGGCGGTGGCATCTCGGTGTTCGGGGCAACGACGATCAACAACAGCACGATTGCCGGCAACAGCGCCTCTGGCGGTGGCGGTGGCCTCAGCGATGAAACACTGAAGGTTGCGGCTCAGACGTTCGTCTCGGCGGGCGTTCCGCCTGTTGATGATGGCGCCTCGGTGGCCCTGGGCAACGGTGATCCCTCGGTCGATATCACGAACAGCATTGTCGCAAATAACACGACGGGCGGCGACTGCGACGTGACGACACTGACTTCGGGCGGGAATAACCTGGATAGCGACAGCACCTGCGATCTGACCGGCACCGGAGACAAGCCAGGCCAGAACCCGCAGCTGGCGGCGCTGGCAGCCAACGGCGGACCGACTCAAACCATGGCCATTCCGGCCGGAAGCCCGGCGACCGATGCCGGGAACAACGCGACCTGCCTGGCGACCGACCAGCGGGGCATCACGCGCCCGCAGGACGGCAACAGTGACGGCACCGCAGTCTGCGACATGGGCGCTTACGAGCTTGAGCCACCGGCGGCGACCCCGGGGCCCGGGACGCCGACGCTGGCGCCGGCAACAGCAACGCCAGCCCAGTTGCCGCCGACGGGTGACGGCAGCGGGGGCGACGGAAGCCTGTCACCTATCTGGTTTGTACTTGGCGCTATGGCTGCTGTGGTCGCGGCGACGGTTGGGTTGAGGGTAGCTCGGGCACGCGGTTAAGTTTCGATAGACCGAAATCGAGATGGGGAGGGCATTTTGCCCTCCCCCTCCTGGTTTTGTGAATGATGGAACCACTGAATGACAGTGAAGGAGGTCCAGGTATGTACGGATCGATAGTGGTGCGACTCAGCGGCGTCGCGATTGCCATGGCGGTGATCGCCTTGCTTTTGGCAGGGGGACAGCCCGCTTATGCGGTGGACATCACGGTGAATACCACCGCCGACGAGCTAAACGCCAACGGAAACTGCTCGCTACGGGAAGCGATAACGGCGGCGAGCACGGATGCTGCGTCGGACGCGTGCCCGGCGGGCAGCGGTGCGGACGTTATCTCGCTGCCGGCAGGGACTTATGTGCTGAGCATCGCCGGTACTTTCGAGGATGCCAACGCGACGGGCGACCTCGACATCACTGAGTCACTGACGATCAGCGGAGCAGGCGCCTCCTCGACGATCATCGATGCCAGCGGGATCGACCGTGTAATCGACATTATCGCTGCCGGAAACTACGCCTTTAGCGACGTGACGGTCCGGGGAGGCAACATCACATCGAACGGCGGCGGCGTCCTTGACCGCGGGACAACGACCATGACGAACGTCGTTGTAACGAGCAACTCGACGACCAGCAACGGCGCCGGTATCTACCATACGGGCGGCTCGACCCTGGATCTGATCGATACGACCGTGAGCGGGAATAATGCCGACAAGGGCGGCGGCATCCTCAACAACAGCGGCACCGTGACCATCACCGGCAGCACCATCAGCGGCAATTTCGCGAGCGATAAAGGCGGCGGGATCCTGCACACCGGTACAACGATGACGCTGACGAACAGCACCGTCAGCGGCAACACCGCGGACGGCGTGAATGCCGATGACGGCGGCGGCGGGATCCTCGTGAGGCAGCCGATCACGCTGAACAACGTGACCGTCGCGAACAACACCGCTGCCCTGGACGGTGGCGGCATCTTCAACAGCGGCGGCGGCGCAACGACGACGCTCTCGAACACGATCATTGCCAATAACACAGGCGAGGACTGCGTGGCCGATGTGAATGCCATCGTGTCCTCGGGCAATAACCTGGACAGCGACAACACCTGCGGCCTGGGCTCTGGTGACCACCCCGGCGTTGACCCACTTTTGGGTGCGCTTGCCGGAAACGGTGGAGCAACGCAGACGCACGCTCTCGGTGCCGGTAGTCCTGCGATCGATGCGATCGCAGCCGGCTGCCCGCCGCCGGCCACCGACCAACGCGGGATAACGCGGCCGCAGGATGGCGACAGCGACGGGAGCGCGGCCTGCGATATTGGCGCATACGAGTTCCAGGTTCCGGCGACCCCAACCCCAGCACCTGGCACACCGACGCTGGCGCCAGCAACGGCGACGCCTGCCGCATTGCCACCAACGGGCGATGGCAGCGGGGACGGCGGAAGCGTGTCCACTACCTGGCTCGTGGTTGGCGCGATTGCCGCGCTGGGTGCAGCCACAGTTGGCTTAAGGGTGACTCGCGCACGCGGCTAGACATCGATCGACCGAAATCCAGAAGGGGAGGGCATTTGCCCTCCCCTTTCTCGTTTCCTGATCAAGCGCTGTCGGTAGACTTTAGTCCTTGGGTAGCCCCAGGATGCGCTCCGCGATGATGTTCTTCTGGATGTTCGGCGTACCACCGCCGATTACTACGTTCGGCCAGTCCAATGCTCCGCTCGGAACCTTGAACTCGTCCCCACCGGCTCCGTTACTGCTGCCGACGTACTGACTGGCGCTGCCTTTGATGTCGAGAGCCAGGTCGCCCATCTCGATTGCGAGGAAGGCTCGGTGCAGCTTGTTGACGGAGGTCTCGCTGGACAGGGGATCGCCCCGCAGCTGCTTGGTCAGGTAGCGCTGGCCGTTCAATCGCATCCCCTCAATGATGGTGCCGACCCGGGCAAGCCGGCGCCGGATTGCGGCTTGCTCGATGACCGGCCGGCCGTTGCGCTTCGTGTTCTGTGCCAGTTCGACAAGCTCCTGCAGGTCGCGGGAGAGACCGGCTATCTCGGAGATGCCAGACCGCTCGTTCGCCAGCGCGGAGATCGTGACGCCCCAGCCCTTGCCCTCGTCGCCGAGGCGGTTCTTGACGGGGACCCGGACGTTGTCGAAGAAGACCTCGGCGAAGTGGGAGCTTCCGGACATGTTCTTGATAGGTCGAACTTCGACGCCGGGGGAGTCCATCTCGACGAGGAGGCAGGTGATGCCTTCGTGCTTGTCCTCGACCTCGAAGTCGGTGCGGACGAGGAGGATAATCCACTTCGACCAGGCGGCCAGGGAGGTCCAGATCTTCTGGCCGTTGACGACGTAGTCATCGCCGTCGCGGACGCCCTTGCACTGAAGCGATGCGAGGTCGCTGCCGACCGCAGGCTCGGAGTAGCCGGTGCACCATTGGTATTTGCTGTCCAGGATCTCGGGGAGGAACTTCGCCTTCTGCTCTTCGGTGCCGTACTGGATGATGGCGGGGCCAACCCACTGGAGGCCCATCATGCAGAGGCCTAGCGGTGGAGCGCCGGCTTTCGACATCTCCTCCTTAAGGATCACCTGCTCCATGAGGCCGCCGCCGCCGCCGCCGTACTCTTCGGGCCAGCTGAAGCCAACCCAGCGCTTCTCGCGCACGGCCTTTAGCCAGTTGGCGAGAAACGTGGGATCCTTGCGAGCGCCGGGGGCCAGGTGCTGAGAGATGAAGTCACGGACCTCGGTGCGGAACTCTTCTTCTTCCTTCGTTAGTGTGAAGTCCATTAGCTTCCTCCGCCCGCGGTGACCAGTTCAGCGGCCACTCGCTCGTAGTGATAATCGGGGTCTCCAAAGGCCGGGAAGGCCCATTTTGAGCGTTTGAGATACAGCTGGATGTCGTACTCTGCCGTGAATCCGATGGCGCCGTGGAGCTGGACTCCGTCGACGCCGAGGCGCTTGAACGCGTCGCCGGCGTAGGCCTTGGCGCGGGCGGCGGCAACGGAGAGTTCCTCGGGCCGCTCGGTAACGCACCAAGCGGCGTAGTAGACGAGCGAACGGCTGGTCTCGATGTCGACGTAGATTTCGGCCAGAGGGTGCTTGACCCCCTGGTACTTGCCAATGAGGGCGCCGAACTGCGTGCGGTCCTTGGCGTACTGGGTGGTGATCTCGTGGGCGCGGTCCATCGCGCCGACCATCTCGGCCGTGACAGCGACGGCGCCGAGGTCAAGGAGCCGGTTGAGGGCGGTACTTCCATCCTCAGCGGCGAGGATGTCAGTGCCGGCAATTGGGGCGTTGTCGAGGACGAGGTCGCCCATTCGCTTGGTTTCATCCATGGTTTGATAAGCGTGAGGCTTCACGCCTTCTCCCTCGGCCGTGACGATGCCGAGACGAACGCCGTCGGGCGCACGGAATGCGATCACGAAGACGGTCGCCACTCCCGCGTCCTGGACGAACGCCTTCTTGCCGGAGAGGCGGAACCCCTCGCCGTCGGGTATGCCGGTCAGTTCAACGCCGGCGGGACCGAGGACTTCGCCATCCTCTACGAGAGCCACGGTGCCGATGGAGGACCCATCTGCCAGGGACGGGAGGAGCCGGCGCTTCTGTTCGTCGCTACCGAATTCTGAGATGGCTGTGGCGCAGAGGGAATGCGAGACAAGCGGGGATGGGAGGAGACCGCGACCGGTCGTTTCGAGCAAGACGGCAAGATCCACCCAGCCGAGGCCGGCGCCGCCGTAGTCTTCGCCGATGGTCAGGCCAAGCCAGCCAAGCTCGGCCATGGCGGACCAGAGGTCGCTGTCGAAGCCGGTTGGGCTTTCCATAACATCGCGGACCTTGGGCATGGTCGCTTTCTCGTCCAGGAAGCGTTTAGCGACGTTCGCGAGAATCTGCTGTTCTTCAGTAAGGCCAAAGTTCATACGGGATCTACTCCAGGTCTGTGATTGTTGGATTCCGGGGCAGTATGGGGCGCTGCCGCCAGCCGATTCGTACGGGGCTCAGGATAGCAGAGGGGCATGGTTGGGGGCGAGCAATAACCGGTACGGGGATGGCCCGCAGCAGCACACGTTCGAGACACCTTAACCAAATCTATCGTCTGCGCCGGGTTAGATGAAGGATTCTCACGTTAGTTTAGTTCTGGTGTTTTCGTGTAACCCGCCATTCGGAGGGCCGTCTTAACCTGTGTGGACGAGAGCTATCGGCGCCATCGTTCGATGACAGGTCTTGCGCGATGATTGAGATGGAAGCAATGATCCCGGAAACCGCGAAGGCGGATGAGCGGGAGTTGGCGCGCCAGGAAGAGGCTGTTGGGAAGGTTGCCTGGTTCGGTGGAATGGCGGTCACGGCGGTCACTGTCGCTTGCTTCCTGACTCTCGTCGCCACGGCAGATGGGGCGTGGTGGGAGTACATACTCTACACGCTGGTAGGCGGAGTACCTTTGGCCTACGCGTTGTTCTGCACGCTAGTGATGCGCCAGATGGATTTGAGCGTGTTCAACCGGTACCGGGAGCACCTGGTGGACCGGTTGACGGATCTGCAGGAACTGGTATTCCGCGATGAGCTTACGGGGCTGTTCAACCGGCGGCACTTTTATGACACCGCGAGGGCGGAGATCGATAAGGCGAGGGTGTCGCGGCAATCCCTTGCGGTGATGCTGCTGGACCTGGATGGGCTAAAGAAGATCAACGATGAGTACGGTCACAACGTGGGCGACGTGGTGCTCGCCAACCTGGGCAAAATGATCGCCAGCCACACGCGCTCCTGCGATGTCCCGTGCCGGCTGGGCGGGGACGAGTTCGGGATTGTGATGCAAGGGACTGACAAGCGCGGCGCGTTCGCGCTGGCGCGGCGGCTCTGGGCAGGGTTGGAGGCGGCACCGATGTACGAGGACGGCGGCACGTCCTTGATGGTCACGGTCTCAATCGGCCTGGCGGGTTATCCGTGGGGCGGGGAGAGCGTCGAGGAGATGATCCAGTGGGCCGACGCCGATATGTACGCGAACAAAGTGTCGAGGAAACTCGCAAGAGATATGGAACCGATCGGGGCGGAGCATTCCGGGGATATCGAGGCAGTGCCGGAAGACGTCTTCGGCAGTCTATAGGGGGCAGAACTAATGGCAGGATTTGAGCACGAACCGCCAAAGACAGTGAAACGCTGGGCATGGGTGACCGCACAGGCGGCGGCGATGTCCGTCGTCTTGGGCGTGACGACCGTGTTACTGGGACCGCTGGCTGCGACCGGGATCGTCTGCATCATTCTGTGGGTGGCGCTATTCCGGAACATGCGGGAGGTGCGCACTCAGCAGGAGACGATGGAAGGCTACCTGGACGCGGTACGCGACAAGTACGACTCGATCATTGGCGTCCTCTGCGGGGCGATGAACCTGCGGGACGACATCAAGTCGTTCCACACCTCGCGCGTGTCGAAGCTGGCGGCGACGGTGGCGGTGGAGTTGGGGATGCGACACGACGAGATCCGCCTGCTGCAGAAGTCGGCGGTACTCGCCGACATTGGCAAGATCGAGATCGCGGAGTCGATCCTGACGAAGCCGGGCGACCTGAGCGGCCACGAGTGGGAGCAGATGAAGAAGCACCCGGAACTGAGCTTCAAAATACTGACCAGCATCACTCACCTTCGCGACGCTGGCGACACTGTGCTGGCGCACCACGAGCGGTTCGACGGACAGGGATACCCGCGCCAACTGAAGGGCGAGGAAATTCCGCTGGCTGCGCGTGTCCTGGCAGTGGCGGATTCGTACACGGCGATGACCAGCGACCGGCCTCACCGCAAGAAGATGAGCCACGAGATGGCAATCAAGGAAATACTGCGAAACTCCCTGACGCAATTCGATCCGGAAGTCGTACGGGCATTCGTGCGCTGCGAGGAGCGGGGCCAGATTCTGCCTACGACGGACGAGGAGGAGAACGAACAGTTCCAGGCGATTCCGGCGTTCCTGGCGTCGGCTGGCGCTGACGCCTAGTCGGTCTCGCGGCCCAGGAACAAGAGTCTAGACCGCGCTCGACTGGGCTTCGCGGGCGGCGACTTTGCCCGTCTCGCAGTACTCCTTGAGTCCTGCCATGTCCTTCTTGACGTCCCGTTTGAGCATCCACAGAAACACGGGCCAGGCAACGTGCGAGACAACTGGTATCCGCGGCTTCAGCTTGCCGTAGAAATGAGCCCGGCTCTTTCCCGGGCCGGTGCTTTCCGCTTGGAAGGTCATGTATACGTCCTTCATCAGATTGGGCGTAATCCAGATACGCTCAGTTTTGCGGCGCCCGAGATCGTCGATGGCGATCGTTAAATGGACTATCTCCGTCCCATCGTCGTGAAGGCACTGGTGGACTTCACCCACCTTGCCTTCCTCTCCCTCTATGTGATTCATCTCCTTGATCGTGGTCTGCCAGATAGCTCGTTTGTCCAGGTCCATCAGCGCTTGCCAGAGGACCTCCGCAGGCGCTTCGATGTCCTCTAATACCGACACTGCCGACTCCCCGGGCGTGATGTAGAATTCGCGCGCCCTGGCATGGGCTTCGCGGATGGGCGTGAGGTCGATGTAGGAGTATTCGAACGGACCTATCGCCTCTAGATCGTCCGTTGCGGCGGCGGCTGGCAGATCGGCGGCATCGGTTACGGCGGAGGCTGCGGGCGTAGTGAGAACATACTCCTCGACCGGCACCGAGTTCTTGAGGAGCCGCGTCGCCAGCACGATATCGTGGCCAATTAGCTCTCTGCGGCCGCCAATATTCTGCATGTCGTACTCGCCCTCGTGAACGACGAACTTCAGAGATAGCTCGTGAGTGCGGTCACAGGCGCCGCAGCGGCAGGTGGAACCGGAAACAACGTCGGCCTTTGCATCCTGGAACGTGTGGTAGAGGGTGCGGACGTTGTCGAAGGTCTGTCGCGGAGGCTCCGGAGACTGGGTGTAGAAGAACACGCAATCGCCCATGATGTTGCCGACCTTCCAGTGCTTGCGGTTGGTCTTGATCAGGCGATTGAGGAGGTGTTCGGTAATCTCCCGGGCATGAGTGATGCCAACGCCTGATAGGAAGGACGTGTATCCGCCGATGTCGGCGAGGACAAAGGTGCCCGTGGCGGCCATTTGAGTCAATTATAGGGTGGAGTTACGTGCGGGAGTTGTGATGCATGTCACGCCACGCGCCCGGGATTGTTACGCGTTGGTTAGCAAGCGTCGCAGCGTATCCATCGTCATATTGCCGCCGCTGACGATGATCGCGACTTTCTTGCCCTGCAGACGTTCCGCCAGCTGGACGGCCGCGGCCGTGGTCGCGGCGCCGGACTCCTCGGCGATGATGTGGGCGGTGCGGGCGAGGAGAACGACCGCGTCGTTGATTTCGTTCTCGGTGACGATGACCATATCATCGAGGTGGTCGATGAAGGTTCTGACGGGAACGTAGTAGGCGTGGCCGGTGGCAAGACCCTCGGCGGCGGTATCGATCTGGGCCTCCTGAAGGGTGCGTTCCTTCCAGGAGTTGTAGACAGCGGGCGCGCCGGCGGCCTGAGCGCCGATCACCTCAACTCCCGGCCGCAAGGTCTTGGCCACAATGCAGTGGCCGACCGCGCCGCTGCCACCCCCAATCGGGGTGACGATGGCATCCACATCAGGCAGGTCTTCTAGAACCTCGATACTGATGGTGGCGACCCCAGCAACGAGTTCGGGTGTGTTGACGTGGTGGATGTAGCGCATCCCGGTCTCTCGGGCATGTTCCTCTGCCCAGAGGCGGGCCTCTTCGAAGTTATCGCCGTGGAAGGCCACGTCCGCGCCGAGGGCGCGCATCGACTCGACCTTCATAGGATTGGACTCGACGGGCATGGCAATGATGCAGGGAATGCCGAGCAAGTTGGCGCCGTAGGCGAGCGATTGGCCGTGGTTGCCGGTGGAGGCGCCGATGATGCCATGCTCGCGTGCGTCGTCTGCGAGCCCGGCCGCGAGGGTGACGCCTCCGCGGACTTTGAAGGCGCCAATCGGCTGCAGGCTCTCAAGCTTGAGGTGGGCCTCGAACCCAAGTTCTCGCGAGAGGGCCGGACTGTGGACCAGGGGAGTGCGTGGCAGGTGGGACTCCAGCAAGTGCTTCGCGCGGTAGACGTCTGGGAGAGTGGGCAGTGCCTCGATGCGACGGTCGTAGACCATGCCGACGACACCTTCCAGGGCCCTGATGCGCTCGATCTTGGCGACTAGCTCGTCGGGGAGGATGGTTGTTCGGAGGAAACCGAGGCGCTCGTAGTAAGCGGGGAGGTTGGTCGTGATATAGACCTCGTCCTGGGGGAAGCGGCGAATCAGCTCCCGTATGACGGCCTCGCCGAGACCCTGGCCGCGCTCCTCCTCGACGACTGCGACTGCACCGAGTTCGTAAGTTCGCTGGTAGGGCTTGATGCGACCGAAGGCGATCATCCGGCCGGGCTTCCAGAGGGTGACGAACTGATCCGGCTCGAGGTTCTCTTCATCGAGGTTGAACTCGCGAATGGTCTGCTCGATGAAGGGCATGTCGCCGCGGGTGGCGGCGGTGAAGACGAGGTCCGGCATTGGAGTATTCTCGCATAGCGGCGTTGACCTCAGGGTTGCCGGTCGCAAGAATTGGGTTGTGGGTTCCAGCGCGAAACGGGAGACTGGCTAAATTGGCTTCTAATCGAGCGTCAGAACCCGCCACCTATGAGAGTTCAGGGGTCAGGCGGATCGACGACAGCCCCGGGTTCAAGTCGCTGCTCGCCGAACTAAAGGTGGTTAACAATCTCCGTTCAGGAGTTGGTGCGTCGCTTGTTGGATTTGGGGCGTACGCCAGCGTGCTCGACATAGGCGGTGATCAAGCGATCGCGATCTCGACTGATGGGGTCGGAACGAAGGCGATCATCGCCCAGATGGTGGACCGTTACGACACGGTAGGAATCGACTGCGTTGCGATGAATGTCAACGATGTGATCTGCGTCGGCGCAGAACCGGTGACAATGCTCGACTATCTCGCAGTGGAAGAGGCGTCGGACAGGTTGCTGGCGGAAATTGGAATCGGGCTGAGGGAGGGGGCGGAGCAAGCGAACATCAGTATCCCGGGCGGCGAGATTTCGCAGATCAAGGAAATCATCCGCTCCGAGCGGCCGGGGTTCGGATTCGACCTTGCCGGGACGGCCCTGGGACTCGTCAACAAGGCGCGGATCATTACTGGTGCCGATGCAAAGCCCGGCCATGTGATCGTTGGACTGGCCAGCTCGGGGATTCACAGCAACGGTATAACGCTGGCGCGAGAGGCCCTGCTGGGACGCGGTGGACTCAAGGTGGACTCACATGTGCCGGAGCTTGGCCGGACGTTGGGAGAAGAGCTGCTGGAACCGACGAGCATTTACGTCGGAGCGGTGATGCCGATGCTTCGCGAGGATATCGGGATTTCATCGCTCTGCCACATCACGAGCGATGGATACCTGAACCTGGCAAGGGCACAGGCGCCGGTTGGTTTCGAGATCGAGTTCTTGCCGGAGCCACAAGCAGTGTTCGGCCTGATCCAGTCCACGGGCGGCGTCACTGACGAGGAGATGTTCCAGGTCTACAACATGGGCGTCGGATTTTGCGTGGTTTGCCCCCCAGAATCCGCGGCCCGTGTCATGGAGCTTGCGGGCGCGGCGGGGTGCGAGTCCTGGGTTATCGGCCGTTGCACGGACGATCCGGAGCGAACGGTTCATCTGCGGCCGAAGCGTTTGGTGGGCCGGGGCGGACGCTTCACCCCGGCCGATTAGCAGCGCCTACCGGCGCATCTCCGTAACGAGCGACAATCGTCCCGCGTCCTGCTCTTTGTATGAGTGCAATTGCCGGGGGAGGGCCCGGGGCTGCTTCCGTGCCCGCTGATGGAGGGCTTACGCCGCGTGGCGTACTAACGTGGCCGTTTCGGCACGTGCGGTGGAAGATTGTACTGCCCTACGCGTTGCTGACCGTGGGGTTGGCGGTGGCCGGGAGTTTCATCGCGACAAGGCTTGTCACCGGATCCCTCTCCGACCGGTTTGATAACCAGTTGGCGGAGGCGGGACGGGTGGTATCGGATTCGGTGGTGCGGAAAGAGCGGACCCACCTTTCGGTGGTGCGGACAGTGTCGTACACGGAGGGGCTGCCCGAGGCGGTGGCGGCGAAGGACGCCGGGGCCGTTTCCCGGCTCGTCTCCCCGGTCGCTGGCAACGCGAAGGTTGAGCGAATTCAGGTGCTGGGCGGAGATGGCGGGCGGTTGGTGACGATGGCTCTCTCGGACACAGAGAGTCTGACCTACACCGAACTGGCTGACGCCGACAACCCGGGAGCCTGGCCCCTGGCGGAGAAGGTGTTGGCGGGCGAGACTGACGGGCTGGGCGACAAATACGCGCAAATCGTCCAGACGACTGGGCTCGATGGGGAGCGCGAATTCGTGTTCTACACAGCGGGACCTGTGACACGCGGTGGCGAGATCGTGGGGGCTGTACTGGTGGGCACCACACTTGAGTCATTCGTGATCCAGGCAAAGACCGAGGCACTGGCCGACGTCACACTGTACGACTTCGACGGCAACCCGCTGGTTTCGACTTACGTCCAACCCGACGATGGCTCGGACCCGCAAGAGATGGACCTGACGATGACGCCCGAAGCGCTGGCGACAGTGACCCCGGGTGAGGCGACGGTGATCGAACACCGCGAGGTTTGGAGCCGCGGTCACGACCTGGCATACGGACGCCTGGAAGTGCGCGACCAGATCGTTGGGCTGTACTCGGTGGGGCTGCCAACGGACTTTATCTTCAACGCCGGGAGCGCGACGCGCACGCAGGTGGCGCTCCTGTTCGGATTCGGCATGGCGGCGGCGATGGGGATCGGGCTGCTCCTGGCGCACCTGTTGACGCGACCGATCATGCGCCTGGTGCGCACGGCGAGGGAGGTGGCAGCCGGAGACTTAAACGCCCGCAGTGGCGTGACGTCGAGCGATGAGATCGGCACTCTCGCGTCGTCATTCGACGATATGACGGCGCGGCTCCAGCGCCAACACCTGAGCACGGTACGAGCGCTTACCAGCGCAATAGACGCGCGGGATCCGTACACGATGGGTCACTCGGTGCGTGTTGGCCAACTCTCGATGATGCTGGGCCGCAAGCTTGGGCTGGACGAGAGCCTGCTTTCGCAGCTTGAGATCGGCGGTTACCTGCACGACATCGGAAAGATCGGGATCCGCGACCAGGTACTGTTGAAGCCTGGCAAGCTGACGGCGGAAGAGCGCCAGGCGATCGAGGAGCACCCGCGCATCGGTTTGGCGATCCTGGAGGCGGTGGAACTGCCGCCTGACGTGCTGGAGTTCGTCGAGAGCCATCACGAGCGGCTAGATGGCAGCGGCTATCCCCAGGGGTTGAAGGGTGATGACGTTTCGATCATCGCACGGATCGCAGCCGTGGC
>DAINRO010000002.1:73878-78029 GCA_036741795.1 Chloroflexota bacterium | reverse complement strand
ATCGTGATCTGCGTTGGCCTCGCTGCTGGCGGGGCATCGCTTGCGCTCATACAGCCTGGCGTATCGACGGTGGATGCCGACATATCGTCCCGGCTCGCGGCCGACTACTCGGAGGGTGGAACGCTTGAGTTCGCGCCTCTCGACCCCGAGATCGTCGATGTAGTCCGGAGTGACGAGGCTGGGCTGGAGAGCGACGGCGGAATCTCAGAGATCGTTCAGGTTTTCTACGAAGAGCCCCCGATCCCGGGGGACAACAGCAACGTGTTCGTTAACGTGCCACCAACGCCGGCGCCTACAGGCCCGCCTCCGCCCGCCGGCAATACGGACAGCCCGACACCGACGACCAAACCGGGGGAGACGCCGAAGCCGACTTCGCCAAACGGGCCAACTCCAACGCCCCGGCCGACGCCGCGTGTGATTCTCACGCCAGCGCCAACGCCGAGGCTGGTAACGCCGGCACCCACGCCTGCTCCGACGCCGACACCGGCTCCGACGCCGAGCTGGCCGGCGGTCTGCTTCCTGCACAATATCCCATCGCCGCCGACGGGCCCAACGACTTCGACGCACGACCTGCCCTGCAACGCTTCACCCCCAACAGCGGGCACCCTGTATAACTACGACACGAACTTCGACAGCGGCCCGGGCCGTATCTTAAAGCGCACGAACAATGGGGCGAACGAGGAGTCGGACGACCGGCACCAGCACTGGGCGACGCCAATGGCCACGGTTCCGATCACATTGAACGGCACCGCATCGGTGGAAATCTGGATAGCGGCGAAGGACTTCCAGGCGGGGAGGAACCTGAAACTCTCCGCTTACATCCTCGATGGATCAGCTCAGGGATACTACCCTATCGCGCAAGGGCACATCTCGATGAATTCTGGGGCGTCCTGGTCACTGGCCACGATCAACCTCGGTATCAATCACCTGCTTCAGCCGGGGCATCTGCTGGAAATTAAGTTGGTGACGCAGAACGAGTCGCAAGAAGACATCTGGGTGGCGTACGACACAGCCGCGTACAAATCCAGGTTCGTTTCACCTCAGTAACCGGACTATTCTCCGGCGAACCCGGCCCTCGCCGAATGTTTCCGCTCACGTCAAGGTTATGGTATTTTGGGCCTTGCCGCCTCGCCACAGGGCTGGGGCGAAGCTTACCTGCGAAGAGGCTTGATGGGCTCAGTAATCGACATGCACGTCCACACGATCGTTGGATCGATGGACAGCGATATTTCACCGAAGCGCCTGGGTGAACAGGCGAAAGCCGTTGGGTTGGCTGGAATCGCGATCACGGAGCACCTGCACAAGTGGCGCGACGACGAACTGGACCACTGGCGGGACGACCACGGGCTATTCGCCTTCAACGCGCGCGAATACTCCACGGACATGGGTCACATCGGGGTGTTCGGGCTGCCTGCGGACGTAAAGAACCTGCGCTACGCCAGCGACCTTAGGCGCGCCTGCGACGAGTACAACGCATTCATGGTGATGAACCACCCGTTCCGCTATTTCCCGGGGCCATCCAGCTTGCTGTTTGGGGACCGCTGGCGCGAACAGATGCTCCCTCCCAGCGAACTGGTCCAGCACCCGGTCTTTGGCATGGTGGATGCCGTAGAGGTACTGAACGGCGGGTGCATCGACCGCGAGAACAAGCTGGCGCACGAGGTGGCCGCTAGACTCGAATTGCCCACCATCGGAGGTAGCGACGCGCATATGCCGCTGGAGATCGGGCGATTCGCCACGTCCTTCGATGCAGAGATCACGAGCGAACCTCAGATGCTCGAGGAACTCAAGGCAGGCAGGTTTCGGGCCGTCCGCAGGGTTGAGCCTGGAGTGTACGTCCCCGAGTTGGTGCCGAGCCAATCGAGCGAGGCGGGCGTCTCGCCGAACTAGCGGCTAGCGCTTCTTCCTCAATCCCCCCAGGAACTTGCCCCAGCCGGCTTCCGCCTCTGCGGCGCGTGCAAGGCCGCGCACACGATCGTCGATGATGTCCCTGACGCGGCCTTCCTCGCCGGCGTCCAGCCAGTAACCATGTTCGTCATCGCACATGTCGAGTTCGAGGTCGTAAGCGCGGTAGTTGAACACTTTCATCGGCGCGGCGCAAGTCGGGCACTTTAGATCGCTGGTGCGCTCACCGTACGTGATGGTAGCGCGGCGCTCTTCCTCTGTTGACGGCACTGTCGCTTCGAGGCGATCGAGTTCGTCAAAATCTAACCAGCGGCCATTGCAAGTTTTGCAGTGATCAACTTCCATTCCGCGAAATTGCTCGACGGCGAGTTCGCTTCCATCACGGGGACAGTTCATGGTCACATCCTTCCTTGGATGAAGATTAACAAGCGTTTGGGTTACAGGAAATGAGTCAGGCCTTGACTTCGTCACCGACCCGGATGGTTCCCCCGGAGACGATGTCGCAGCGCAGGCCGGCGCGATGGACAAGACCCTTGAGAGCGCCGGGCTTGCCCATCGTCTTCTGCAGGTAGTCGCAAGGCTCGCAAAGACGCGTGCCGCGCAGGGTAACCTCGCCGACGATGAATTCGCGGTCCACGAGGTCGTTGAGGGCGACGCCCCGAGTTGTGATGTTGCGCCGGGACTGGCCGGGTTCCAGTTGAATGCCGGTGTCGCGTGCCAGCGCCTCGATCTCCTCGGCGGCGATAAGCGTGACCTCGCGGCCTGAGCCGGGTGTGTCGGAGTAGGTGCCCAGGTGGGCGTAGTAGCGGTCGCCCTCCAGACCTCGCCCGGCGACGGCGTTCACCTGGTCGACATGAGTCGGCGCTGCCCCCGCGCTGGGGGTGGTATGGATGTCGGTCACGGTGCCGGTCATGCTGCAAGCTCCTTTGGATCGAATCGGGTGAGGCTTCTAATCGTATCGAACGCACGATCGGCCGAAATGATTCCCTCCAGGTTGTGTACCTTACTGTTTAGGCGCGTCGTCGAATGGTTGGGCCTGGGCCTGCACTTTGACCGGAAGCGCCCAGATGTCGATGAAGCCAATGGCTGCTGTGCGGTCGAACTGGTCTTCTTTGTCGTACGTGGCTAGCGAGAAGTCGTAGAGGCTTCGGTCGGATTTTCGGCCGACTACCGTGGCGGTGCCCTTGTGAAGCTTCACGCGGACTGAGCCGGTGACGTGGCGCTGCGTGCTCTCGACGTATGCCTGGAGGTCCTGGTGGTGGGTGCCGTACCAGAGGCCGTTGTAGATGAGGTCGGCGTACTCCTGAGAGACATGGGCCTTGAAGCGGCGCTGCTCCTTCGAGAGGGTGAGCGCTTCCAGGGACTCGTGGGCGGCGAGGAGGACGGTGGCGGCGGGCGCCTCGTAGACCTCACGGGATTTGATGCCGACCAGACGGTCCTCGATAACGTCGATGCGGCCGACGCCGTGGGAACCGGCAAGCTGGTTGAGCCTGCTGATCAACCCAACCGGATCGACCTCCTTCCCGCGCAGGGAAACTGGGAGGCCTTTCTCGAAGCCGACCTCGATGTAGGCCGGCTCGGCCGGGGCGAGGTCTGGCGATGCGGTCCACGCCCACACGTCGTCCGGCGGTTCCGTCCAGGGGTCTTCCAGCGGACCGGTTTCGATGCTGCGGCCGTAAAGGTTCTCGTCGATGCTGTACGGGCTTTTCTTCGTGACGTTGATCGGGATGTTGTGCTCCTGTGCGTAGTCGATCTCAGATTCGCGGTCCATCTCCCATTCGCGCAAGGGAGCGACGATCTTGAGGTCGGGTGCGAGGGCCTGTACTGACACATCCAGGCGAACCTGGTCGTTCCCCTTGCCAGTGCAGCCGTGCGCGACAGCGGTGGCCCCCTCGGCTCGAGCGACCGCGACCATCTCCCGGGCGATGAGGGGGCGGGAGAGGGCAGTGGCTAGCGGGTAGACGTTCTGGTAGCGGGCGTTCGCCTTCAGTGCAGGGAAGACAAAGTCGCGGACGAACTCGTCCTGGACGTCGCTCCAGGCGTAGCCGATCGCGCCGGTGGCCATGGCGCGGGATTCGAGTTCCTCCCGGGTGCGGTCCATGCCGACGTCCACGGTGAGGGCGATGACGTCGTATCCGCGGTCTTCCTTCAGCCAGCGGATGGCGACTGAGGTGTCGAGACCCCCGGAGTACGCGAGGACGATCTTTTCAGCCATTGGCTTCTCTTTCTGCGACCGTGGCGAGGAC
>DAINRO010000002.1:52490-73778 GCA_036741795.1 Chloroflexota bacterium | reverse complement strand
GCGCCGATGGGGTAGCCGCCTCCCATTGCCTTGGCGACGGCGAGGGCGTCTGGCTCGATTGAGGTGTGCTGGAAAGCGAACATCTTGCCGGTGCGGCCGGCGCCGGTCTGGACCTCGTCGAGGAGGAGGAGGACGCCGGCTTCGTCGCACCATTCGCGGACCCGAACGAGGTAGTCATCCGCGGGGACGTTGACGCCGCCCTCTCCCTGGATCGGTTCAAGGAGGACGGCAGCGGTCTTGCCGGTTGTCGCCGCCTTGATCGCGGGGACATCGTCAAACGGAACGCGCACGAATCCCTCCGCCAGTGGTGTGAATGGGGCGCGGTACTTCTCATTGGAGGAGGCCGTCACTGTGGCCAAGGTGCGGCCGTGGAACGCGCCATCGGCAACGATGATCTCGAAGGCGCCGTCGCGTTGTTCCTTGCCCCACTTGCGGGCGATTTTGATCAGCCCCTCGACCGCCTCGGCGCCGCTGTTGCAGAAAAAAGCGCGGTCCATGCCGCTGAGATTGCAGAGGAGTTCAGCCAACTTGAGTTGGGGCAGTGTGTAGTAGTGGTTGGAGGTTGTGACGAGTTGCTGGGACTGGCGCTGGAGGGCCTCGGTAATGACCGGATGGGCGTGGCCGAGGCTGACGACCGCGATGCCGCCAACGAAGTCCAGGTACTCCTTGCCGTCGAGGTCCCAGACACGGGTGCCTTCGCCCCTGATGAGGACGGCTGGAAGGCGCTTCCCTGTTTGAAGGAAGTGCTTCTTCTCGATGTCGATCCAGTGCTGGGTGCCCATCGTCATTCGCTGACGAACCTCGTTCCGGTAGGCGTGCCATCGACCAGGGCGCGAACCGAGTTTTCGGCGCGGCCGTCGACGATTGCCGCCTGGCAGCCGGCTTCGACCGCGGCGAGACAGGCTTCAACCTTCGGGATCATCCCGCCCTTGATGACGCCATCGGCGATCAGGGCGCGAGCCTTCTCCGGGGTCAGCGATTCGAGCACCGTTTCGCCGTCCATCACGCCGGGGACGTCCGAGGTGACGATGAGGCGACTGGGGCGGAGGACGGCTGTGATCGCGCCGGCAGCCGTGTCGGCGTTGATGTTGAGGAGTTGGGTCGTCACAGCATCGCCCTTCTGTTCGATAGCGATGGGGGCGATGACGGGGATACCAGCGGCGAGAATCACGCGGACCAGCGGCGCCGCCTCGACGTACGTGATTTCGCCGACGTAACCAAGCTTCTCGTCGAGAACCTCGGCACGGAGCATCTTGCCGTCTGCACCGGAGAGGCCAATGGCGCGGACGCCGAGCGCCGAAAGTGAGGCGACGATCTGCTTGTTGACGAGGCCACCGAGGACAGCGACGACGATGTCCAGCGACGCGGCGTCTGTGACGCGCAGGCCTCGTTCGAACTTCGTCGGCATGTCGAGGCGGGTGAGCCACTCGTTGACAAGCGCGCCGCCGCCGTGAATGACGACGACAGTCTCGCCGCGGTTGTGTAGCTCGGCCACGTCTTCGAGAGTGGTGTCGTGGCCGCCCAATGTGGAGCCGCCGATCTTAACTACTATGATCTCTTGTTCTTGCATGGCTTGTCCTTCGGTGAGGTTGGATTGGGCAGACCTGAAGGTCTGCAGCTAGGTGGGTTAAGTGGTGTAAACGCTGTTGAGGCGGACGAATTCTTCGGTGAGGTCGGAGCCCCAGGCGGTGGCTTCGCCGTCGCCGAGGCCGAGGTCAACGCGGAGGAAGACGTCCTGGGGGGCGAGGCTGGTCCTGGCCGCGCTGTAATCGTAATCGAGAGGGGAGCCTGCGGCGAACAGTGTGACTTCCGTGCCGTTGGGGTGGACGAGCGACAGCCTTGACTTCGCGAGGTCGAACGCGGCACCGCTGTTACCGACGGCGGCGAGGGGGCGGCCCCAGTTGGGGTCCTGGCCATAGACTGCGGTCTTGACGCCGATCGAGCTGACGATCGCGCGTGCGGCGAGCCGGGCATCCCCAGGACTTGCGGCACCCGTGACGGTCGCCTCGATCAGCTTCGTGCCGCCCTCGGCGTCGTGGACCATCTTTCGGGCCATCGCGGTGCAGAGAAGAGTCAGCGACCGCTGGAACGGCTCGGCGTCCGGGTGAGCGGCGTCGATCTCCGATCCTCCGGCCATGCCGTTGGCGAGGACGAGGGCCATGTCGTTGGTGCTGGTGTCGCTGTCGATGTCGACCATGTTGAAGGAGACGTCGACGGCCTGGCGGAGTGCATCCTGGAGGAAGGTGCCGTTGACGTTGGCGTCGGTGGTCATGAAACAAAGCATCGTGGCCATGTTGGGGTGAATCATGCCGACACCCTTGCAGACGGCGCCGATTGTCCAGTCGCCATGACGGACGGCCATGTACTTTGGCACAGTGTCGGTTGTCATGATGCTGACCGCGAAATCTATGCCGCCCTGCTGCGTGAGGGCGACGCGGCCGATGCCGGGTTCGACGCGGTCCATCGGCAGTTGCGTGCCGATGACGCCCGTGGAAGCGACGACCACGTCATCCGGACTGATGCCGAGTGCAGCTCCTGCGGCGCTGGCCATTGTCATCGCGTTGGTGACTCCCTGGTCGCCGGTGGCGGCATTGGCGCAGCCAGAATTGGCGACGACGGCGCGGGCAGTCCCGTTGGCGAGGTGCTTCTGCGTGATGAGTAGTGGCGCGGCCATGAGCTTGTTACGCGTGTAGGTGGCAGCCGCGGTGCAAAGTTGCTCGGAGACGAGCAGGCCCACGTCGAGTTTGGACCAGTCGTCGCGGACACCAACGTGGATGCCACCGGCGGTGAAGCCGCGTGGGGTCGTGACCGTGCCATCAGCGATGATCTCGATGGTTTCTCTCGTTTTCAGTTCGTTCATCTTCTTCTCCATCTACGGGTACACGGCCAGGCCGGTGAGAGCCGTGGTCTCGGGGAAGCCGAGCATCAGGTTCATGTTCTGGATGGCCTGGCCGGCGGCGCCCTTGACGAGGTTGTCGATGACGCTGACGACGACGAGGCGCTGCGCCCGGGAGTCCACCGTCGGGTAGACCAGGCAGTGGTTCGTGCCTCGGGTCTGTTTCGTCGAGGGCGGGGTATCCGCCACCCGAACGAAAGGTTCCTCCCGGTAGAAGTCCTCGTAGACGTGGCGAACGGTGGCTGTGTCCAGCGCCGCACCGCCGTTCAACGGTGCATAGCAGGTAGAGAGGATGCCGCGCGTCATTGGGACCAGGTGCGGGGTGAACGTGACCTTCGGCCGCGCATTCGTGGGCGCTTCTGCGACGGGCCACATGCTGGCCAACTCCTGCACGACCTCCGGAAGGTGGCGATGACCGTCGAGGCCGTAAGCCGAGACGTTTTCGGCAGCCTCGCCGAGATGAAGGTTGAGTTTGAGGCCGCGGCCGGCGCCGGAGATGCCGGACTTGGCGTCGATGATGACGTCCGGAGCGATGATTCCTGCTTTCACGGCCGGCGCCAGGCCGAGAAGGGCGCTTTCCGGGTAGCAGCCGGGATTGGCGATGAGTTTCGCGGACTTGATCTGCTCGCGGTAGATCTCGGGTAGGCCGTAGACGGCTGCGGGAAGGAGGTCCGGCGCAGGGTGGGCGCCGCCGTACCACTCGCTGTATTCCGCGGGGTCCTTGATACGGAAGTCGGCGCTGATATCGACGACCGCGACACCGGCGCGAGCGAGAGGCGCGCAGGCCTCCGCGCTGGCGGCGTGGGGAAGGGCGGAGAACACGAAGTCGATGCTGTCCGTGAGATCTGGTTCTATGGTGAGATCGATCTCTGCGAGGTGAGGGAAGACCTCTGTCAGCTTCTTGCCTGCTTCGCTGCGGCCGGTGATTGATGTGATCTCGACTTCGGGGTGGTTATGCAGGAGGCGCGCGAGTTCGGCACCCGCGTACCCGGTGACGTTTATGATTCCGACTTTGACTGCCATTCGATTCTCCAGAAAATAAAAGACCCCACCGTTTCCTGGTGGGGCGTAAGTCCTGTCCGGACTACCGACGCTTACAACGATGCGCGCGTAGCTACCCCACTGTTCGGTCGGGCTCGTCGGGCGCGTGCCTCGTACGTGTGCGTCATGATGTGGATACGATATGTGTGGCGTGGGGGTGTGTCAAGGAGAGTACGTATAATCGCGCCATGTCGAAAGTAGAGATCCTCCCCGCTACTCCCGATCGCTGGGACGATCTGGAGCGATTGTTCGGGCCTAGCGGCGCGTCCTACGGGTGCTGGTGCATGTGGTTTAGGCGGCGCTCCAGCGAGATGGCGAAGGCTAAGGCGCGGGAGAACAAGGCGGACATAAAGTCGCTTGTGGAGTCAGGGGAAGAGCCGGGGTTGATCGCGTACGTGGACCGGGAGGTTGCGGGGTGGGTGTCGCTGGACCGGAAGGCGAATTATCCGCGGCTTGTGCACTCCACTTCGCTCAAGCGGCTTGGGCTTGATGACGAAGGATCGATTTGGTCCGTCGTCTGCTTCGTCGTGGGCAAGGAACACCGGCGCACCGGGCTCTCGGGGCGGTTGCTGGAGGGCGCGATCGACTACGCGAAGGCTCATGGCGCCACGATGCTGGAGGCGTACCCGGTGGAGCCGACGGAGGAGCTGAAGGGTGACCGCGGGTACCATGGCGTTCGCTCGGTGTTTGACCGGGCCGGGTTTGTTGAGGTGGCGCGGGATGGGCGGCCGATAATGCGGCTGGAGTTCTGACCTGCTCTTGCAGGCCTGAAGGCCTGCAGCTACGCGGAGAGGGCGGGTCCCTGGAAGATCGGCAGGTCCAGCAGTTGCGGAATCTCGGTGATGGAGTAGTCCGGGGCAACGGGTCCCGTCGTTTCGTGGGTATCGGTGGCGGCCTCTACGGGCTCGTCTTCCGGGGGTTGGAACCAGATGGCAGTGAGGCCGAGGGTCTTGGCGCCCTCGACGTCGGCGCGCCAGTTGTCGCCGACCATGGCGCACTCTTCGGGTTCGACGTCCATGCGCTCGATCGCGTACTGGTAGATGCGCGGGTGGGGCTTGAGGTAGCCGACGTCGCAAGAGACGGCCATCATCTCGAAGTACGGCTCAAGGCCGAGTTCGCGCACTTCTTCGAGGAACTTGGGACCGCCGTAGCCGCGGTTGGTGATGGCTGCAATGCGATACCCCCGCCGCTTGAGCTCCTCCAGCGTCTCGAGGACGCCGGGATAAAGCGCGCGGCCGAGGAACATCCCACCGAGGTTCCAGGCTTCCCATAACTCCTCGCTCTGCTCTGTCGTCAGATCGAGGTCGTGCTTCTTCGCGATGCGGCGGCAGATCTCCGGGTAGTTCGGATCGACGCAGTCGCCGTGGAAGGCCTGGTGCGTCTCCTCCTCGATAGCGAAGCGGATGTCGCGACCGAGCATCCTGCGCTCGCCCGCGATTTCCTCGCCCCACTCTCCGAGAAGGGCGGCGATCTGCTTCATCGTCTGGCCGCGAACGACGTCCCGTGGAGGCATCTTCGGGAAGTGCCAGAGGGTGTCGCCGAGATCGAAGAAGACGGTCGTGATGGCCACAGACTTACTCTAGCGGCGTGACTGGCGAGGGGCTACCGACGGACTTCAGGAGGCGAGTATCGAATGGACCTGTTCGAGGTGCTCGCGGTCGTGCGTGGCAGCATTTTCGATCGCGGACAGAGGACTGAACTCCTCCAGGCCGATCGTCTTCAGGGTGTAAAAGTCGTCCTCAGCGATGCCATTCACGGCCGATAGCAGGGCAGTGCGGCCCGCTTCCATCCGGCAGAGGACCTCGTCGATGGATTGGCCGCCACAGGTTGCATCGCTGCTCCCAGTGAACCGCTCCCCGCGGGCGGAGGCGACGAACATCGCCATGTAATAGTCGTGCTCGATGGTGTGCGTGATGACACGGTGGATAGGCCAGCCGCCGCGCTTCACTTTGTCGAGGTCGGCCTCCGTGAGGCACTGGACAGTCGACACGAGGTCGGCGCGGGCGCGGGTGGCGTCCGCGAGGGCGGTTTCGAGGTCTGCTTCGAAGGTTGAAGCGGTCACTTCTCTAGCGCCTCGTTCATCGCTCCTTGCCTGTATCCCAGCAGGTCCAAGGTCACGTAGAGGTAGCCGAGTGCCCGCAAGCGGTCGTTGACCTGAGCGCGTACGGGAAGCAGCACTGCCAGGCCTTCATCATCGGTCTCGACACGAGCGAGGGTATCGCCGGTGGGGAGGACGTGGTGTCGGACGCGGACCTGGCGGACGCCAAGCGAGCGGAGATACGCCTCAGCCTGTTCGACGTTGGACAGGTTCTCGATCGTCACCGGAGTGCCGTAAGGGATGCGGGAGGCGAGGCAGGCCATCGCCGGTTTGTCCCAGGTGGGGAGTCCGCGTTCGCGGGACAGTTCGCGGATGTCGGCCTTGGTGAGGCTGGCCTCAACCAGCGGGCTGCGGACGTTGTGCTGTTCGGCGGCGCGGCGGCCGGGGCGAAAGTCGCCGGTGTCGTCGAGGTTGCATCCATCCACGACCCATGCGATGGACTTCGCGGCGGCGAGGGACTGGAGCTTCGAGTACAGTTCGTCCTTGCAGTGGAAGCAGCGGTTGGCGTCATTCTTGACGTAATCCGGGTCGTCGATCTCGCTGGTGTCTATCAGCTCGTGACTGATGCCGATACGTGCCGCCAGGTCTTTGGCCTCCTCCACCTCTTTGGCTGGCACGGAGGGCGAGACGCCGGTCACGGCGAGGGCGCGGTCGCCGAGGGCGTCGTAGGCGGCGGCTGCGATAAAGGTGGAATCTACGCCGCCCGAATACGCAACGAGGACGGACCCCATTTCGCGGAGGATGCCGGTTAGGAGGTCGAGTTTCTGGTCGATTGAGGAGATTTCGGTAGCCACGGCGCTACCGATTCTAGCAGGTAGCGCGGGGGGCCGAATTAGCTGGCTTCTTGCAGCTCCTCGGCGGGAGTAACCCCGGTTGCGCCGTTGGTGTCGGTCTGTCCCGTGCCGACAATGACTCGCACGGCGACATCCACGAGATTAGGGTCTAGCTGGGTGCCGGCGACGCGCAGCAGTTCGTAGCAGGCCTCGGCGATAGTCATGGCCGGGCGGTAGGGCCGGTCCGAGGTCAGGGCGTCGAAAGTATCGGCGACGGATATGATGCGCGACTCCAGCGGGATATCGTCCCCGGAAAGGCCGTCCGGATAGCCGCCCCCCTCGAAGCGTTCGTGGTGATGTCGGATGACCGTGGCAATGCTGGAATGGCCGTGGGCGCGGTTGACGATCTCCCGGCCCTTGTCGGGGTGCTGCTTGATCTGTGCCCATTCGACGTCCGTGAGGGGTTCGGTCTTGGCCAGGATGTAGGGTGGCAATCCAATCTTCCCAACGTCGTGCATCTGGGCGGCGAGGACCAGGTCCCTCAGCCGGGAGGCTCCGAAGCCGCATTCTTTACCGATGGCGAAAGCGAGGGCGGCGACGCGGTCCACGTGGCGCGACGTCTCCAGGTCGTGGCTCTCGATCTGGTCGGCCAGGAGGACGAGGTCGGCGGGCCGGCCGCGGCCGAGTTGGGTGAGGGCGTCGCGCATCGCGAGGCCGTCCGCGATGGCACGGCCGTCTCGGGCCCGGGCGAATTCGAGCGCCCAGGCGCCGATTACGGTGAGGAAGGCGATGAGGAAGAGGCCGTGGTACATCCACCAGGAGTAGAACCAGAAGTGGCCGAAGTCGAGCGAGATCTGGGCCTCCGCGAGAAAGACGAGGCCCACCGCGAGCGCGAGTTGACCGGGGAGTCGGGCGAACAGGTAGGACTGGAAGTAGCGCCAGGCGGCGAAGCACAGGAGGCCGATGGTCGTCGCCGTGAGGACGTGCTGGAACCACTCCTCCTGGGTCGGGAAGCCGGTGAGCCAGTCGGGGAATGCCAGGCTAATCACGAAATAACCGACGATGACGCTGGCGCACACGGCGAAGACTGCCTCGGGGCCGCGCAGCTTGACGCGGTCGGTGAGCGCCGGGATGGAGATGACGCTCAGGGCCGCGAAAGTGCCGGCGGCAAGTGTGGCGAGCCACGGTGAGCGCTCGAGCGCGGCATGGGGAGCGTCGTAGATGAATCCTGGGGTAGTGAGTCCATGAATAGCAAAGAAGGTACCGAGCGCGAAGAAGGCGAGCGCCAGGAACATGACGCGGGTCTCGCGCAGCGTGCGAGCGGAGACGATCAAGACCAGGCAGGCGATCGCAGAGAGGATGGAGGCGGCGGAGACGACGTAGAAGTGGAAGCTGAACGTCCCCCACGAGTGGTCAAGACCCGGGATCCAGAGGAACGCCCCGAATGCGATGAGTGGTACTGCGACCGCTAACGCGGCGATGCGAATGGCCATATCCAATTCCTGGGCGCTTCGAGCGCTCGAGGAGTTAGACGGTAAGGGTGCGGTTAACGTTACTGGCGCGGACGCCTACTCCGCGGGGATCAGCGTGGCCTCTGGGGCACCCGGTTCGCCGTACCGCTTTACAATCTCGACTTCGGCACCGGACGCGTAGTTGCAGACCTCCGGCATGACCAGTTCCGCGACTCTCTCTGCACTCTCGCCGTACGTGTAGATCGTGTATTCGACCTTGCTCGTGTCACTCATGAGGGGACCGACCTCGTTGCCATCAAACTCGCCGATGCCTGCCAGGTCCAGCTGCTCGACCAACCGGTCTTCGAGTGGGAAGTAGGTCTCGAGGTCAAACGTGGATTCCGGGACGATGAAGTGAACGAGTACAGCTTGTTCCTCGTCCGCATGCCCGGCGATCATCACGGCGCCGGGTGTTGGCCCCTGCTCCTGCCATTCGCACGAAGCCGACGCTGGGTGGGTAAACAGCGTCCCTGGACTTTCGGCGTCGTCATCGTCGCCGCAACCCGCGAGCAAGCAGAGCACGGCGACGACCAGGGATCGCGCAAGCATTGGTACGCCCGGCCTTATCCCCTACGGCGTGATCGCGATCTTCAGCACGCCTTCGGTCTTGCTGCGGAAGAGGTCGTAGGCCTTCGGCGTCTCGTCCAGCGTCATCCGGTGCGTGAAGAGGGGGCTCAGGTCGATGTTGCTGTTGGCGATGAGGTTGCAGAGGTAGGCCATGCGGTCGCTGCCGGAGGGGCAGAGGGTGGTGACTACCTTGCGGTGGAGAAACGACGGCGCGAGCGTCGGCATCGAGAGCTGCGGCGTGAGGCCGTAGACGCCGATGGACGAGACGACCCCGCCGCGGCGGATGGACTGCGTAGCGGCCTCGAACGTGGCCTGGGTGCCGACTGCCTCGACGGCGACGTCGGCGCCGCCACCGGTGAGGGCGAGGATCTCCTGCGGGGCGTTCTTCTCCTTGGCGTTGATCGTGACGTTGGCGCCGAACTTCTTCGACATCTCCAGGCGGTCGTCCATCGTGTCGACGCCGATGACGAGGCCCGCGCCGCGGGCGCGGGCGCCGGCGGTGGCCATGAGGCCGACGGGACCCTGGGCGAAGACGGCAACGGAGGCGCCGAAGCCGGTCTCGGCGCGCTCGATGGCGCCGAAGCCGGTGGAGAGGATGTCGGAGATGAGGATGGCGTGCTCGTCGCTGACCGAGTCGGGGACCTTGGTGGCATTGAAGTCGGCGAAGGGGACGACGTAGTACTCGGCCTGGCAGCCGAAGAGGACGCGCCCGCCGCCGGAGCAGACGCTGTGGTCCACCGACATGCACTCATGGCAGCGGCCACAGCCAACGAGGCAGGAAGAGACGACGCGGTCGCCCTCCGCAAACTTGGTGACGCCGTCGCCGACGGCGGCGACGGTGCCGACGCCCTCGTGGCCCATGGGGAGGCCCTGCTCCAGGAGGGAGCCGGGGAAGGCGAAGTTGAGCATCTCGTTCGCAAACTCGTCGACGAAGTGCATGTCGCTGCCGCAGACGGTGGCCATGCTCATCTTAACGACGATCTCGCCGGGCTTCGGCTCCGGGGTGGGGACGTCCATCATCTCGACGACGCCGTTCGAGGGCTTGATTGCTGCTTTCATGGGGTTCCTCCAGTTGGGTTTGGGCGGATGCGTTTCGCGCGGTTATCTGAGCATACGCTAAGGTAGGCGTCAAGTGTCACGTTTCAACGCCCTGCGGCGACGGGCGCCCGCGCCTGCACGTCCTCGGTTGCGGGCGGGGCTGGGGCCTGGCGCATGGAGACCGCGGCGTCCTTGTCGCTGACGAAGAAGGCGGCGACCATGCCGATGGCGGTGATGGCGGAGGCGACGATAAAGGCGTCGTCGAAGGCATCGAAGGTGGCGGCGGTGTTCGAGCCGGGTTCGAGGCCGCCGCCGTAGTGGGTGAGGCGGCTGGTGAGGACGGTGGCGAGGAGGGCGACGCCGAAGCTGGCGCCGACCTGGCGGCCGGCGCTGGAGATCGCGCTGGCGCGGCCCATCATCGCCGGGCTGATGGTGGCGAAGGTGGCGGTCTGGAGCGAGACCAGCAGGAACGAGAAGAAGCAGCCGCGGGCGAACATGGCGCCACGGACGAACCAGAGGTTCGTGTCGGTATCGAGCCAGACGAACGTGAGCATCGTCAGCGAAACCCCGCCGAGGCCGATCATCAGTAACCGGCGAGGGCCGACGCGCGGGTATAAGCGGCTGCTGACCTGGACCATCGTGACAACGCCGATCGCCTGCGGGAACGTGGTGAGCCCCGATTCGAAAGCGCCGAGGCCCATCGTGGCGGGGGACTGGAGCACAAGCGGAAGGAGGAACAGTCCTCCCATGAGGCCGGCGAAGCCCACGAACTGGACGACGTTGGTTGCGGAGAAGAGGCGGTTCTGGAAGAGCCGCATGTCGATCATAGGCTCGGCGGTGCGCAGCTCGACGATGGCGAAAGCGGCAAGCGTGACGAGGCCGGCGGCGCCGAGCGCGAGGACCGTGGGGTCGCCGAGCCCCCGCTCCCCCGATTCGGCGAGCGCGTACATGAGGGTGCCGAGCCCGACGGAGGCGAGGATGACGCCGGGGACGTCGAGGCGGCCGGGGTTATCCTGCTTCTCCTCCCTGAGGAACATGCCGGCAAAGGCGAAGCCGAGGATGCCGACCGGGACGTTGATGAGGAAGATCCAGCGCCAGTCGTAGTACTCGACGAGGAAGCCGCCGATGACGGGGCCGCTGGCCGGGGCGACGACCATGGGGATCATGAGGATGGAGGAGGCGCGGGCGCGCTCGTGCGGCGGGAAGGCGCGGAAGAGCATCGCGGTGCCGACGGGGGTGAGCATGCCGCCGCCGACTCCCTGGAGGACGCGGAAGAAGATGAGGGACTCGATGCTCCAGGCGAGGCCGCAGGCAAGGGAGGCGGATGTGAAGAGGAACAGCGCCAGCATGAAGATCTTCTTCGTGCCGAAGCGGTCTCCAAGCCAGCCAGAGACGGGGATGACTACAGCGAGGCTCAGGAGGTAGCCGGTGACGACCCACTGGACCTCGGTCGTGGTGGCGTCGAACTCGTTCGCGAGGTCGGGGATCGCGACGTTGACGATCGTCATGTCCAGGAGCTCCATGAAGAGCCCGAAAACGAAGACGACGCCGACGGTCCACTTGTACTCGAGGCGCCCGAACATGCTGCGTCTGTCCTAGAGCTTGCTCACCTGCGGGATCACGTCGCGGCCGACGATCTCGATGGGCTTGAGGGTATCGACGCCGGGCATCCCCCCGAGCGCCGTCTGGACGCCCATTTCGGCCAGGGGGCCAAGTTGCTGGACGAGGGCGTCCGCCAGTTCACCGTTGGTTCCGAC
Source organism: Chloroflexota bacterium (assembly GCA_036741795.1). Classification (GTDB taxonomy): domain Bacteria; phylum Chloroflexota; class Dehalococcoidia; order SM23-28-2; family RBG-16-64-32; genus DATKKM01. The sequence goes on along the minus strand of DAINRO010000002.1, from coordinate 62,097 downwards.
GTTGAGGATCGTGTACACAGTCTTCTCGATGTCGTCGTAGTTGCGCCCCTCGCGCTCGCAGTGCTCCTTCAGGACATCCAGCTTCTGGCGGACGAACTCCGGGCCGGCCATCGAGAAAATGTTGCAGGCGTCGGCGTACTTCGCGACGAAGCGGAGCGTCTTCTTCTCGCCGGTGCCGCCGACCATGATGCGCGGATGTGGCCTGGAAAGGGGCTGGGGGACGCAGAGCGTCTCCGCCAACTGGTAGTGCTTGCCCTCGTAGGGACCGTTGTTCTCCGGATCCCACATCTGGTGGGCGATCTGCAGGGCCTCCTCGAGGCGCTCGAAGCGCTCTTTCATCGGCGGAAAGGGGACACCCAGGCCCAGGTGCTCGCGCTCGAACCAGGCGGCGCCGATGCCCAGCCAGGCGCGGCCACCGGACAGGACGTCGACGGTGGTCGCGGCCTTGATCAGGACGCCGGGGTGGCGGTAGGTGACGCCGGTGATGAGGACGCCGAGGCCGACGCGCGAAGTCTCGCCGGCGATGAAGCCGAGGGTGGTATAGGCCTCCAGCATGTCGTGCTCGACGGGGCCGACGCCGGGGATCTGGAAGTAGTGGTCCATCACCCAGATGGAGTCAAAACCGGCACTTTCGGCGGTGCGGGCGATGTCCTTGAGCGTGGGCCCGATGGACTCGGGGCCGCTGGGCCACGTGAAACTTGGTACCTGCAGTCCGATCTTCAATTTGAGCCTCCTGTCTGATTGTGCGGGGCGATGCCGAGGGCGATAGCCTCGGCGGCGGCGCGGGCTGAGTTGATGCAATTCTCACGTGGTTCGCCGAAGGCGATGCGGGCCATGAACCCGGTGGCGAAGCCGAGGCCGCTGACCGCCGAGGCGATCGCGTCGATGTCTACATCGGGACGGATACGACCGGCGTCCTGGTGGACGCGCAGGCGGGCTGCTATGGCGCCGACGATGCGGCTCTGGACGCGCTCGCGGACGGCTTCGCCGAACTCCGGGTCAATGGCTGCCTGGGAGACGGAGACGCGCATGAAGTCGCGCTTCTCCCACTTGGAGTCGATGTCGTGGAGGAGGATCTGCTCGATCTCCTCCTGGACGGAATCGCGGAGCGGCAGCTCCGAGGCGAAGTCGGTGCCAGTGGCGAGGGTCTTGTGATCCATAATCGCGAGGAGGAGGCCGCGCTTGCCGGCGAAGTAGCGGTGGATCAGTCCCTCAGCGCAGCCGGCGCGCTCTGCGATCTCGCGGGTGGTAGCCGCGTCGAATCCGCGTTCGGCGAACACCGCGTTGGCGGCCTCGATGAGGGCAATCTGGCGCTGCTCTTTATCGCGCGGAGCGAAGGGGGCGGGGGTGTAAGTGCGCATGCACGCACAACTCTAGCACGGTCCTGTGAGGGGCAAGTGTGACGTGGGTCACATTCCCCGCCTGTTTGACGGCCCACACACTGTCCGATACGCTGATTGGGCACCGAAACAAGGAGATTTCCCCATGGCCCAGGACACGAAGACCCAACTGAACGTTGCCCACCGCGAGACACTGGGCAAAAAAGTGAAGGCGCTGCGGCGCTCTGGCTTCGTGCCCGCCAACATCTACGGTAACAAGCTCGACTCTGTGGCCGTTCAGGTCCCAACGGACGAACTGCGCCTCCTGATGAAGGGTCACGGTCGCACGGAGATCATCTACGTCCAGCTCGACGGCGCCGAACGCCCGACTTTCATCAAGAACGTCCAGCGCAATCCCGTCACTGACGAAGTACTTCACATTGACTTTCACCAGATCGACCTTTCCGCCAAGATCACGATCGAGGTCCCGATCCACTTCGTCGGGCTCTCTCCTGCCGTGGACACTTACGGCGCCATCCTTACGCACGACCTGAACGCGGTTTTGGTAGAGGCCCTGCCGACGAACATCCCGTCCTCCATCGAAGCCGATGTCACCGGCCTGACGGAGATCGGCCACTCACTCCACGTGTCGGACCTGGTGGCACCCGAGGACTCCGAGATCGTCCACGACCCGGAGATCGTCGTCGCCAGGGTTGACCTGCCTGCGGCCGAGCGCTCCGAACTGGAGGAGGGCGAGGAAGGCGTCGAGGGCGAGGAGGGCGCTGCCGAGGGCGAAGAGGGCGAGGGCGCAGCGGCTCCCGCCGCCGAGGAAGGCGAAGCCGAGAGCGAGTAGCTTCCGGCTAACCCAATACGGTCCCAATCAAACCGGGACTGCCTCGCAGAAATTCCTTCGACGATAGGCGATTACGCCCCGCCCGCTGCACCTCGTGGATAGCGAGCACCCCGTCTCCGGTCTGAACCGCGAAGGCCGCATCCTGGGCTTCCAGTGGCGCATCTTCTGGTATACCCAGGATCGTCCCCACGGCCTCACTGGATGGCACCGCTTCAATCGGCCAGGCCGACCAGATCCTCAGACTCTCACCGTCGAATGGCGTGAACGCTCCCGGCCACGGATCGTAGGCCCGGACCTGGCGCCAGATTTCGGTCGCCGGGCGTGTCCAGTCGATTGCGCCATCTCCTTTAGTAAGCGGGTGGCAAACCGTGGCGACTTCCTCGTTCTGGGGTCGTGGTGTGATCTCCCCGTTGAGCCATCGCGGGAGTGTGTGGGCCAATAGGGATGCGCCAACTTCAGCCAGTGATGCCGTGAGGGTTGCAGTAGTTTCGGAGTCGGACAACCGCGTCGTCTGCTGCGCCAGGATTGGCCCGGAATCCATGCCCTGGTCCATGAGCATGATCGAGACTCCGGTCTCGTTGTCGCCCGCCAGGATAGCCGCCGGTATCGGCGTGGCACCGCGCCATCGGGGCAGCAGCGAAGGATGAACGTTGAGCACGCCCTTTGGTGGTATCTCCAGAACCTCTCGCCGGAGTATCTGGCCGTACGCGACCGCCACCATCACTTCTGGCGCGAGCTTTCGGAGTTGCTCCACGGCCTCGGGATCACGAAGGCTCGCGGGTTGTAGGACCGTCAGACCGTGTTCGGTCGCGGCGGCCTTCACCGACGACGGCGTGAGCGTGCGCCCGCGTCCAGCCGGGCGGTCAGGCTGGGTTACCACTGCGGCGATGTCGGGCCCGGTGTCGACGAGAGCCTTCAGCGAAGGAACGGCGAATTCTGGCGTCCCTATGAACACGATGGACATCACGGCGAGTATGACCCAGCGGCGCCTGACGGCAAAGTCGCACAGGCAGAGGCAACCGGCGCGCCACAACGAGCGTTTACGTAGTTGTCATGTCATTCGTGAAGTTCTGCGCCCTCTGCATCGCCACGACCGCAGGCGCCCTTCTAGTCGCGACCGCGTGCGGAGGCGATGAAGAGAGCCCGGAGGTGTCCAACCCCGTCGAGGTTATCGTGGTCACCCCGAGCGGCTCGGCGACGCCACGTGTGCGCCGGACGGCGACACCCAGCCCTACGCCGTCGGTAACACCGTTGGTGGTTTGCTCGACCAACCCTAACCCTGCACCTCCCAGTCAACTCCAGGTGGAGGAGCCGAAGGCGAACGCGCAAGTGACCGTCCCCGTGCACGTGCGAGGGTGGGGATCGACGATCGGGCAGGACGAAAAGGGTCTCTCAGTCTCCGTCGTGGACCAGAAGCAGACCGTGCTGCAGGTGAACAACTTACCCCCGCTCTCCCGCGAATACAGGGTTGCCCCCCCGGGGCTCGAGGTTAACGATTTCACCCGGCCCTTCGCGGCCGACATCGTGATCAATGGGGTGACGGCGCCGACGCCGTATTGCCTCTGGGTCTACCTGGGGACGACCGACACCGGACGGGCGACAAACGTCGTCCAGATCCCGGTGATAGTTATGCCTCGCTAGGTAATCAGGACCGAAACGAATCCGCCAACGAGAAGGGCACCGATGAGAATGACAGCGGCGCCGAGGAAGTCGCGATCACGGCCCATCTCGAACCAGGCAAGACCACACCCGGCGATAACTGCTATGAGTATCGCCAGGAGTTCAACGCCCGTCACAGGACTTCAACCCCCGATTTTGGCAGCAGGTGTGTACCGCCACTCTTCGATATTGCGAAACCGGGAGGACGGCCAGAACAATAGCCCCGGATCCACGCTCGCGAACTCCTTACCCACATAGTAGGTGTAGAGGTGCGAGTAGAGGGGAACGCTCGCGGCATCTTCAACGAACAACGACTGGAAGGATGCGTAGAGTGCCCCGCGCTCTTCTCCCGTAAACGATTGCCTCGCCTTCTCCATCTGTTCGTCGGCGGAATCGTTGGCGTACCCGGCTATATTTCGGCCACTGTCCCGGGCCTGGGAACTATGCCACGCGGGGTACGGGTCGGGGTCTGGGCCGGTATCCCACCCGAAAATGGCGGCCTGGTAATTGCGGGGCGTGAGAAACTCGCGGACAAGATCGCTGGACGTCTCCTGGGACACTGTTGTCGCGACGCCGATGTCTTTCAACTGGTCCGCGACCATTTCCGCCACGGCGCCCCGGAGAGGGTCTTCGTCGGTCAGCAATGTGATACGCAATTCAGCGGAGCCCTTGGTTCGTGTTCCACCGTCCGATTGCACCCAGCCGGCCTCGTCGAGTACGGTGCGGGCCTCGCCGATGTCGTGGCCCGGCACGGACAGCGCTTCGTCGAACGCCCAACCGCCCGGTACTACCGGTGTATCCACGGGCACGCCGCGTCCGCCGAGCAGACTGGAGATGATGGAGTCCTTGTCGATCGCGAGGGCAACGGCTCGCCGGACAGCTGGTTCGTTAAGTGGCGGTGTCGTGTTGTTCAGGAAGAGGCTGGTGTAGGCGCTGCGGCTGGAAACGTACCCGTCGATTGAATCGATCGACTCCAGGGCCTGGAAATCGTCCGGGTCGATTGAAAGGTCGACCATCAGCCCCTGGACCTCTCCGCCAACGAGTTCGGCGGCGGCCGCGCCGATATCGGGGAAGAACCTCAACTCCACTTCATCGAGGCCTGGCCGTCCGAAGTAATAATGGTCGTTGGCCCGAAGCGTCGCACTGGTCTCGTTAAGGCGCGTAAGTTGATACGGACCAGTGCCGACGGGTGAACGGTTGAAATCGTCGTCCGCGAGCGCCTGGGGGGTGACGCCTTCGAGAAGGTACTGTGGAAGAATGCCGACCGAGGCATACGTGAGGAAGGGCGAATAAGGTTCCGGCAGGACGCAAGACACGGTCAGTGAGTCCGGCGCGGCACACTTTACCGACGCCCACAGCGATGACTGCTCCGGATCACTCTCGAGTTCAGGTGACGCCAGTAGCGCGTACGTGAACAGAACATCGGACGCCGAAAACTCCGCGCCCGTGTGCCATGTCACTCCCTTCCTGAGGTGGAACGTAACCGTCTTGCCGTCCTCAGCCACATCCCACCGTTCGGCGAGGTCAGGCTGCGGACTACCGGCGCCGTCGAGGCGTATGAGCCCGGAAAAGACGAGGGAAGAGACATCTCGGTCAGCGTCGCTGAGGTGGACGAAGAGGGGGTTGATCCGGGCAGGGACCCCGACGACGGCCTCGGTGTATTTGATCCTGCCGGTCGAGTGCTCATCGCCGAGCGGATCGGTGATTACCCAGAAGGCGAGGACAAAGAGCACAACGCCGGCGCCAAGGACACCCAGGAGAGGCCAACCCGCGCGGTGCCTTGTGGGAGGCGACGACGAACTATCGATACTCATAAAAGAGGAGCGGGCGGTGCGGGAGTTAGTTCACGTAAACCGCAAGTGCACAAACGCCGATCCAGACAACACTGAGTACGATCGTGAGCTGGAATAACGTTTTCTCAAGGCCTCTGCGGGTGCGCACAAACGAACCGCTCTGGAGTCCGCCTACACCCTCGCCCTTCACCTGTAGAAGGATCACGGCGATCAGGGCGATCGATACAAGGATTGCAGCTAGCGAAAGCGCGTCTTCAACGTCCATGGAAAATCTCTCTTAGTTATCGGCAGTAACCAGGTCAACCTCGAGGAGCACCTCCTCGGGTTCCGCTGGTACCTGGCCGCGGTCGAGGTAAATCTGCATCACGGCCTGTGCGAGCTTGGCCGAGTCGTGATGGTAGCGGTTCTCATCACTGATTACGTCGGCCAGCACCAATCGTATTCCATTATTCACGTTTGCGTCCAGACGAACGGGCTCCGACTGGGGCGCTTTGGGGATGCTGTGCGGCATGTTGCTGTTGGCAATGACATAGTCGATAACCGAGCGCCCGACATGCTCCTCGATTGCCTTCACGTGGGCCGCCACATCAAAGCCGTCCGTCTCGCCATGTTGCGTGGCGACGTTACAGACGTAGACCTTGGGCGCGGACGAGGCGAGGATGCTGCGGCGGACGCCCTCGACCAGAAGGTTCGGCATGACGCTGGTGTAGAGGCTTCCGGGCCCGAGAACGATGAGGTCTGCTTCGAGGATCGCGCGCACCGCTTCCGGGTGGGCGGGTGGATTCTCGGGCAGGAGGTAGACCTCCTGTATGCGGGAATCGTGGCCTTCGCCGTGTTCCCCTCCGATCAAGGATTCCCCCTGGATCGTCTGCATGTCCTCAGTGCGAGCGCAGAGTGTGACGTTCGCCAGAGTTGAGGGAATGATCTGCCCCCGCACGGCGAGCACCCGGCTCGTTTGGCGGATGGCGTCCTCGAAGTTCCCAACGACGCCTGACATGGCGACGATGAAGAGGTTCCCGAAAGAATGCCCGGCGAGTCCGGAACCGTCTGAGAAGCGGTACTGGAACAGTTTCGTGACCAAGGGCTCGGCGTCGGCGAGGGCGGCGATGCAGTTGCGGACGTCTCCCGGAGGCAGGACGCCGAGTTCACGCCGGAGGACCCCGGAGGAACCGCCGTCGTCGGCCACCGTGACGATGGCGGTCAGGTTGCCCGTGTACTCCTTGAGGCCACGAAGGAGACTTGATAGGCCCGTGCCGCCGCCGATGGCGACGATCTTTGGGCCTTTGCGGAGGAAACGCTGGGTGTAGATGGTGTTGACGATACTCTCGGTACGGCTGCGGTTGGGCACGAGGACATTGAGCAGCGACTCGTTGAGTTTGTAGATGGAGAAGAGGATGAGGCCCATGGCGGAGAGCATGTAGGCGGCGCCACGGACATAGCGGGGGATGAACTGGAGCGTCAGGTAGTAGAAGAAGTCAGGGAGGGTGAAACCAGTGAGATAGGCCTCGCGCACGATGTAGCTGAGGCCGAAGGTGAGCATCGCAACGCCGATAATGGTGAGGGCAAGCCAGCGCTTGATGTGCATGCCCGGGTAGAACCACTTAAGGAAGTCGAACGCGAATATTCGTTTCATCTGCAGGTAGTAACGCGCCGCAACGGCATTTGACTACGCCCCATCCGTTAGTTTTTCCCGGAGCATTTTTTCGGCGACATCCGGTCTCGCCCGGCCGCGCGTCTCCTTCATCACCTGCCCGACCAGGAACTTGATCGCTTCCTCCTTGCCGCTGCGATAGTCCTGGACGGCCTTTTCGTTCGTAGCGATGACGGCGGCCGCAGCGGATGACACCTCGTCCGTGGACTCAATCTGTCCTAGCCCCTGCTGCTCGACGATCGACTTCGGCGACGACCCGGTCGTGAACATCTGCTCGAACACGTCCTTGGCGGTCTTTCCGGAAATGGCGCCGGACCCCTGCAGTGCGACCAACTCGGCGAGGGCCGCGGCGGTGACTCGAGAGTCCCCGATGTCGGCGCCGGCGGTGGCGTTGAGCAGTCGGGCGAAGTCGCCGTTGATCCAGTTGGCGATCGTCTTCGCGCGCTCCGGTCCAGCGATTGCCACCGTCTCCTCGAAGAAGTCTCCACGGGCGCGGGACTCCGCCAGGACGCGCGCGTCATAGTCGGAGAGCCCGTAGCTCGATTCGAACCGATGGCGCTTGGCATCCGGCAGTTCCGGCATGCTCTCACGGATGCGCTGCACCCACTCCTCGGAGATCGCGAGCGGGGGAAGGTCAGGTTCAGGGAAGTAGCGGTAGTCCTCGGCGAACTCCTTGGTGCGCTGGGGGACGGCCTGATTGGTGTCCTCGCGCCAGCCTCGCGTCTCCTGGACAACGCGGCCGCCGGAGTTCAGCACCTCGGCCTGGCGCTTCTCCTCGAAGTGGATTGCATCGTAAGCGTGCTTGAAGCTGTTGATGTTCTTCAGCTCCACCTTCTGGCCGAACTCGCTCACGCCCTCGGGCCGGATGCTGACGTTCGGCTCGCAGCGCATCTGCCCGGCCTCCATGTTGGCTTCGCTGGCGCCAATGTAGCGCAGGACCTGCCGTAGCTTCTGCAGGTAGGCCCGTGCTTCCTCCGCCGAGCGGATGTCCGGCTCGGAGACTATTTCCATCAGGGGAACTCCGGCGCGGTTGACGTCGACGAGTGAGAAGTGTTCACCGGTGACGGGATCGGTTTGGTGTTGCAGACGGGCCGTGTCCTCTTCGAGGTGGACGCGGGTGATGCCGACCCGCTTCGTGTCGCCGTCGACCTCGATCTCCAGCCAGCCGTTGACGCAGATAGGGAGATCGTACTCGGAGATCTGGTACCCCTTCATCAGGTCCGGGTAGTGGTAGTTCTTGCGGTCAAACTTGGCCTCGGAGGCGATCGTGCAGTTGAGCGCGAGGCCCGTCATGATCGTCAAGTCCACCGCCCGGGAGTTCATCACCGGCAGTACGCCGGGCATGCCGAGGCACACGGGATCAACGTGGGTATTGGGGGGCGATTGCAGAGTTGGCATGGTGCACCCGCAGAACATCTTGCTGCGGGTCAGCAACTGCGCGTGGACCTCGATGCCGATTACGGTCTCGTACTGCGTGGTCGTGGCGGTGGTCATGGGTTGCGCCTTAGTCTAGCAGCCGCGCATCGCGGGACGAACAGGCTATGGAGCTAATCCACAGATTTCACAGATTGGCGCGGAAGAGAGACAGCACGCGATCCCAGCAATCGGCGGCCGCTTCCGGCTTGTGAATCTCGCCCCGGGTGTCGTTGAAGAAAGCGTGCTCTGTGCCGGGGTAGGTCTTTACCTCGAACTGCTTGCCATGCTTGGTGAGCGCCGCCTCCAGCGCTTCGCGGACAGCGGGTCCGGCCCAGTCGTCGTGCTCCGCGTAGACGGCGAAAACAGGGCCGTCAATCGAGGAGACGCGGTCGATGGGCTGGGGGTTGACGCCGTAGAACGGGGCGACGGCCTTGATCAGCGGGGTGTCGCAGGCGAGCGTGAGGGCTAGTCCGCCACCCATGCAGAAGCCAGTGGCGCCGATGCCGCGCCCCTTCACGATGTCCTGCTTTGACAGGTACTCCGTCGCGGCGACGAGCTCCTGCGAGGCGCGGTTCATGTCCGTGGCCATCATCGCCTTCATCGCCTCGTCGGGCTCTGCCGTGACCTTGCCGTGGTACAGGTCAGGCGCGAAGGCGGCGAAGCCCTCGCGAGCGAAGCGCTCGGCGATGTCCTTGATGTTGTCGTTGAGCCCCCACCACTCCTGGATGACGATGACGCCGGGGAAAGGTCCGTCGCCCGCGGGAAGGGCGAGGTAGCCCGGTGTGGTGGAGCCGTTGCTGACGGTGGAAGTGCGGATCTCGGTCACAGGGGTGCTCCTTATTGGTTGTGCTGGTGCGTCATGCTATCACGGTACCTTCACCTCGATTCAGACGATGCCGGCGGCGCCACCGGCTTT
>DAINRO010000002.1:40216-52390 GCA_036741795.1 Chloroflexota bacterium | reverse complement strand
GTGATGCCGCTGATCGGCTGCGAGGAATGCAGCGTCTCGCGCCGCAGCCGCCTTCAAATCAGTCGCCTGGATCACCTGACCGGCAGCGACCGCTCTCGAGATGATCGTGCGCACGTGCGGTGCCCTCTCTTCGTAGTACGTGTCGAGCAGTCCCTCACCACCATTCCCCTGTCGTACCGCATCGAGCTTCCAGGCGAGGTTCGCGACATCGCGGATTCCGGCGCACATCCCCTGGCCGAGGAAGGGAGGCATCTGGTGAGCCGCGTCGCCCAGGATGAACGCCCGGCCGCGCCGGTAGTCCTTCGCAATCAGGGCGTGGAACCGATAGACCACCGCCCGGATCACTTCAGCATCGTCCGGGGTGATCCACCTGGACAGGATTCTCCAGTAAGCCTCCGGTTGTTCCAGTTCTTCCGGTGACTCGCCCGGCATGAGCATGAACTCCCAGCGCCGGTGACGTCCGCAGGAAGGAACGAAGGTAGAGGGCCGCGCCGGGTCGCAGATCTGCAGAGCGAGTTTCGGCAACTCACAGTCGCGCTTGAGGAGCGCGTCGATGACAAGCCATGGCTGGTCCAGGCCAAAGTCCTCCAGTCCAATGCCCAGCGCCTTTCGAGTCAGGGAACGCGCTCCATCGCAGCCCCAGAGCCAGTCGCCCTCGAACGTCTTCTCTTCACCCGAGCGGGTATCCAGCACGGTCAGGGCGACGCCGTCTTCGCGATTATCTATCGCCGTCACGTCGTGCCCGGTGAAGACGTCAACATTGGGGTAGCGACGGACGCCGGCTTGCAGCGCCTGCTCAAGATCCGGCTGATAGAAGAGGTAACCGACCGGCCAACCGTTGGAGGTTGGTCCTTCCGGCGCGTCGAAGGCAAGAAGCGTCTCGCCCTTCGCGCTAAGGAAGTGCATGCCCTTCACTTCGGCACAGGCCGGCAAAACTGCCTCTGCAAGGCCTATGGACTGGAAGATGCGCATCACTTCCCCATCGAAGTGCGCGGCACGCGGCAGGTTGTAGATGCTGGTGGCAACGTCGAAGACGGCGACCCGGAAGCCGCGCTGACCGAGGACGTTCGCCGCAACCTGGCCTACCGGCCCGAAGCCGGAGACCAGGACGTCGTATCGGTCATTCACGCCGCCGATTCCTCGATCACCGGGTTCTCGAGCACGCCGAGGCCCGTGATCTCGACGCGCACCGTATCCCCGGGCTTCAGGAACTCCGGCGGCCTCCGCGCTCCACCCACCCCGGCAGGGGTGCCCGTGAACACGACATCGCCCGGCTCCAGCGTGAAACCTGCGGAGAGATACTCGATGATCTCGCCCACGCCGAATATCAGCTGCTCTGTGCTGGAATCCTGCTTCAGGTCGTCGTTGACGAACGTTCGCACCTGCAGGTGCCCGGCGTCGACTTCGTCCGAGGGCACCAGCCACGGGCCGATCGGCCCGTGAGAGTCGAAGGACTTGCCCATCATCCACGTCGGCGAGTGGAACTGCCAGTCGCGAACGGAGACGTCGTTGCCGATCATGTAGCCGGCAATGTACTGGCCGGCTTCCTCGGCTTTGACGTAGCGTGCCCTCTTTCCGATAACGAAGCAGAGCTCGCCTTCCCAGTCGACGGCGCGGCTGACCCGCGGTATGTGGATCGGCGCGCCAGGGCCGGTGATGCATGTCGGCATCTTGGCGAAGACCACCGGCCTTTGCGGTATCGGCTGACCCGATTCCTCAGCGTGATCTCGGTAGTTCAGTCCAATCGCCAGCACTTTGCGTGGATTGGGCACCGGCGCCTCGATGCTGGCCTCCGCGGCGGGAATCGCCGCGCCGCCCTGTTTCGCCTGTTCGGCCAGATCGCCAGCTTCAAGGAGATCGCGCATCGGGGCACCCAGGTCAGTGATGTCCCCTGAATCCGTGATGAAACCGGCGCGCGTGGAACCGTTGTGTGTAAACGTGACGAACTTCACGAGGCTAGCTCTTCGGGGAGTGGAGTCCGGCCATTAGTTCCGCGAGGTCATCCGGGCGCAGGAACGAAGGCGGCGGCGGCGGGCCCCACGAGTAGAGCGACTTCATGCCGTCCCACACCTGGGGCTTCCATACCTGGTCGTCAGGGATACAGTCCATGTCGGCGTAGTACTCCGCAAAGTTGCCGGCCGGGTCCCTGAAGTACCAGAAGAAATTGGAGCCAACATGGTGCCGCCCGAACCCCCAGACGTGCCTGGCGGGATCCTTCGAGAGCAGGTGGTGCGCGCCTAGGCCGATCTTGTCCACGTCGTCCACCTGCCAGGAGGTGTGGTGAAGGAACTGCAGGGGGGCGCTCTGCAGGAGCATATTGTGGTGGTCCTCCGAGCAGCGGAGGAAGAACGCGGCCTGGCCCACCTGGTCGCTCAGCTTGAAGCCGATGCCTTCCATGAAGAACTTCTGGCTCGCCTCAAGCTCTGTGGTACCGATGACGACGTGCCCCAGCTTCAGAGGCTTCGCCTTCGGCTCCTCGGTCTGGAGTCGTGGTGCTCGGCCGAGTCGCTCGACTCGGCCGGGACCGTTGTACGGCGTCGGCGCGACAGTCTCTTGCTGGAGGCGTGGCGCGACCTCGACGACAACGCGAACGCCAGTACCCGGATCGACCGCGGCGAGGCCGTCCTCGGTCCGCTGGACTTCGACGTCGAGGGCGCCTAGCTGAGAGGCGACGCGGTCAACGTCATCGAGGTGCTCGGCGCCAATGTTGAGCTCGACCAGGCGCCGGAACGGAGTCTGAACCAGGCGCATCTGTTCGCCGCCGTCCGCGGTTTCGAACCTGCCCTCAGATGTCTCCGTGAGACCGAAGTCACGATAGAACTCGGCGGTCTTCGGTACATCGGGCACGCCGATCGTGATGGAGTTCATGCGATGCAGGGTCATGGCTTACCTCCTTGCCGGGGCTGGTGCGAGTTTGCTTGGCATTTTCCTGGCGTTTGAAAGGAATAGCTCTGGGTTTAGGGGTTCAATGTGGCCGTTTCGGTCGCGCCGCAGATTGCGAGCGGCTGCGGCCATCTTGCGACAGAGGCCGGCCAGGGTGCGCTGCTCCGCAACGGTGAGTCCGTTTGTTACCTTCACCTCAAGTTCGCGCCAATCTTTCTGCGCACGGGTCACGAGATCAAGTCCAGCGTCAGTCAGCTCAACGGTCACAAGGCGGCGGTCGATCTTCGAGCGGATGCGACGCACGAGGCCGCGCCGTTCAAGCGTGTTCACGGAGCCAACGATCGCGCCACGTGTGACGCGGAGGACAGCGGCGAGTTCGCGAGTTTCGCGCGGGCCGGTGATCCAAATCGTCATCAAGACGACGAACCCGGCGTGCGAGAGGTCATGCGGCCTCAGCGCAAGGCCCTCCATCGTCGCGATCACGTCCATGGCCGCGTGGTCGAGGTTAAAGACCGCCGCCTGGGCGTCAAGGTTCGTGCCCGACTTCGCGAGGAACGCCTGCATGTGCTGCTCGAAGGGGAGGATGTCTTGACTCACCGGATATCATTTAGTATTAAACGTTTAGCACGAAACGATGTCAAGTCCGGGAGGAAGAAATGGACGCCAATGAGCGAAGAGAGTTCGTAAAGTCGCATCGGACCGCGGTGTTCGGATACCAGCGAAAGGAACATGGCCCGGCGATGTCGATCGTCTACTACGTCATGGACGGCGATGACATCCTCGTCTCGACGATGGCAGCGCGCGCAAAGGCCAAGGCGGTGAGGCGCAATCCCCAGGTCTCGCTGTGCGTGCTCGACGAGAACTGGCCGCCGACGTACATGGTCGTCTACTGCGACGCCCAGGTGGAGACCGGGGAAGACGCCGTCGTTGACCTGATGATGCGCATCGCCGGGGTGATGGCTGGTAACCCGTTGCCGGATTCCGTGCGTCCGATGGTTGCGGACGGTGCCAGGCGGGAAGACCGCGTCGTCCTTCGCCTGCGCCCGTACGCCACGTTCTACACGCCGCCGCGACACGTTAGCTCAGAGGCGGACCTGCCGACTCTGACGCACGAGGTGTCGGCAAGCATCCCCTGGTAGTCGAAGAATCAAAGGCTACGATTCCCTGCGAGGCCGGGGCATCGAGACGAGAGACATCTCCCATTGCGTCGACAGTCATGAATCGCTGTCCTGCGGGCGGCCATCGTGCAGCCCCGTCGCCATCGAGTGCACCTGCCTGGTCAGCTCGAGGATCTGCTGTGATCCGTCTCGATTCGTCCCCGCAGATAACTCCGCGTGACCTGATGGAACCGGCGTGGTGTCGTCTATTCCCGTGTCGTGACACCAAGGCACACCGGTTTGGGTAGCAAAGGGAAGCGCGAGGTCCCGTTGTCTGAGCATCTCGCGGGATGGATAGCTCGGCTCGCCGGGGTTGTCCTTGCGTAGCCAGGCACAAGTCTAACGAAGCGAGTAACCGCTACCTCGGTGAACGTGTGCGTTTGAGAGAGGTAGTGACTCGGATGGATCTGTTCATGTGCAGCTCTTGTTGTAGAACGGGGCGATCAAAGCCACATCCGAAAGCGTCACGCTGTCACTTGCGTTCAGGTCGAACCGACCATTGTAACCGTCGCTATTCACTTTCAGCTTGTTGTATGACCCCGACATCATGTTTACATCCGCCAGGGTTGTAAACCGACTGTCGTTGAAATCCGTCGGCCAGGCGTCCATTGATTCGTCGTTTGTCGCTGAGGTATTGGAGCAATGCTTGGCTGCGTCCGTGCCCACGAACGCCTCGATCGTTGCTGTGAATCCATCGCAATCTGCGTCACCTACAGGAACCGGCCACGGCAAAGACGCCTGGCCCGGGTTGGGCCAGGCCGGGCAATTGTCGCCAGCGTCGGAAACGCCGTCGGCGTCCAGATCTGGCGCCATTGTGACGCTTACGTTGTCAAAAGTGACGGTGCTGAGCGGCGACCAGTGTGAATTAACGAACAATCCGACCGTTGCGGCCGTGGTCATAGGGATTGTCGCTGACCCCATGGCACTCCAGCTGATCCCGTCCGGTGATGTGTAAGCCTCGATAGTGTTGCCGCTCCGCGTCAGTTTCATCCACGCGTTCGGGAAAGCATAAGGCTGGCCTGACACATTGGTCTCGACGGTGTGCTGGAACGCGTATCCATTTGCTGGCGTCACTGCCAACAACGCATATGGAGCGCCAGCTGTGGCGGACTCCTTGATCATTATCCCGGCCTTGGCCCAACCATCTGTAGGCGTCTGCGATGTAACTCTGGCGATAATCTCTCCATTCCCAGACACCGGCTGATAGACGTAGTGGAACTCGTCCAATTCGCCCCAGATATCAGTTCCGGCGCCACTGAGAGTGAAGACGCCGCTGGCGTACTGCGCAGACCCAGGAATGGTAGGAGAGCCAATGTCGGTGGTAACCCACGGAGGAGGTGGTGGTGGGTCCGGCGGCGGGAAATCGGTGACCGTCACATTGTCAAAAGTGACAGTGCCAAGCGCCGACGGGTTGTGTGAATTAACGAACAGTCCGACCGTCACGTCTGTGGCCATTGGAACTGTTCCTGCCCCCATCACATCCCAGACCACGCCGTCTGTTGATGTGTAAGCTTCGATAGCGTTGCCACTCCGCGTCAGTTTCATCCACGCGTTCGGGAAGGCATAAGGCTCGCCTGACACGCTAGTCTCTACGGTGTGCTGGAACGCGTATCCATTTGATGGCGTAACGGCCAACAGCGCATAGGGAGCGCCCACCGTTGCGGACTCCTTGATCATCACCCCGGCCTTGGCCCAACCATCGGTGGGCGTCTGGGATGTGACTCTAGCGATGATCTCTCCATTCCCAGACAACGGCTGATAGACGTAGCGGAAGTCGTCCAATTCCCCCCAGATGTCGGACCCAGCGCCGGTTAGCGTGAAGACGCCGCCATTGTACTCCGCCGATCCGGGCAAGCCACCGCCAACGTCGGTAGTGAGCCACGGTGGCGGGGGAAGCGGCCATTCCACGAAATTAGCCGTGTAAGTTGTATCAACGCCTGGGGTAACGATGGCATGTGTTTGCTGCCCGCCATCTGACCATTGATCGAACTTGTACCTGACCCCCCCAATGAATTGAGGAGAGGGAGCGTGCAGAACTCTCTCGACTCCAACGACAGCCTGCTCGTTAAGCACATCGTTATACGGACGCCCATCGACCGTGAACTGCGATCCGGCAGGACTGCTGTTGACCGTCAACTCCACGAGATTGGGGTAGATATTCTTGGATGTCGTATGTTTCAGACCGCCTAAGTCCGTCACCGTGAGCTGTACCTCGTACCATGTGTCGGCATTGTTCATCTCATCCGTCGTGATCAAGAAGCTGCCGTCTGCTTGGCCTTGAATCGGACCCAAGTAAGGATGTACGTGCTCAAGGTGATGAAAGATCACTTTCCACGACAGCGCACTGGCGGGCAGGATCCCGTCCTGCGGATCGCTGCCCGAACCACCGAAGGATATCGAGTCTCCCGCGTCGTAGGTCGATCCTTCGCTTGGCGAGTCAATCGTTGCTGTCGGCGGTTCGTTTCCGACAGCGATCCCCAGGGTCTTTATCGAAGATTTCTGCGTATCGCTGACCGTCAACGTCGCCGAGTACATGTTCCCGCCGGCAAGTGAAGCTATTTCTTGAGTCGAAAGGGGCCTGCCGTAAATGCGGACATCATCGATAGTGCCGCCGAAGAAGTCGTTGGCGTGTTTCCCAAACAGAAGGGGCATGCTCTCGTATTCTGTAGGGCCGGAGGGTGTCGTGTTGGCAGTGACCAATATGCCGTCTTTGTATGTCTTCATCGTTTCGCCGTCGTACATCGAAGCAAGGTGATACCACCTGTCTGGCTGCAAGTCGCCGAAACTCGCGGCGTGCCACTCGCCACCCACCATTACGGTGGACGCTCCTCGATGAACTGGGTCGGGGTGATTCCAGTGGAAGTGAAAGGCTTGTCCCCGGTATATCGGTGCTTTTTCTCCCGTTGCTGCGGGCGCAGCGGGACTCTTCACCCAGGCAGCAACGCTCCAACTGGGGAGTTGGGTAACGAACCCCGTGCTTACATAGTCATCCAACCCGTCGAGGTTGATGGCTCCACCCACCTTCCCTGCCACCCAGGCGGTCTGCGCGTCCATGTCGACAAGCGTTCCATGGTTGCCGTTGCCAGATGAATCAGCGGCCGTGGTGCTACCCGGCGGCTCATCGAACGTCCAATGGCCGACTGTATCACTGGGGGGCGAGGCAGATGGCGCAGATGTGTACTCGTGGCTGGGGTTAGGATCGGTTGATGTCGCGCCGTCACCGAATTCCCATAGGTAGGACAGGGGATCCCCGTCCGGGTCGTAGGTGCCGGCCGATGAGAAATCGACAGACAACGGAGGGAGTCCGGCCGTGGGATCGGCGGACGCCTGTACAACCGGTGCCCTGTTTCCGCCCGAAGGTGCGATCTTGTGGAGACCGCCGGGAAAGATAGTTGCATAGTAGAGGCTGCCATCCGGACCCTGCTGCATATCGACGACGGTTCCCGCATAAGGCTCAAAGTCGTTATCAGAAATCACGGTCTCGTAGTTCTCGTCGAAGACGAGGTAGCGAATCCAACCGATGGCGTAATCGCCGTAGAAGACTGCGCCTTGGTACTGGGGCGGGAACGTGCTCCCGGAATAGACCATAGCGGCCGTGACCGACGCGTAGCCCAACGTGTTTGGGTAAGCGAATGCCGGGTTCGTATAGGGGCAGCTGGTGCACGGTCCTTCCTGAAGCGGCCAGCCGTAGTTGGCGCCCTTTTCGATGATGTTAAGTTCCTCCCACGCGTTTTGACCGACATCCGCCACGAGCGGTTTGCCGTTCGGCAAGAGGGTAAAGCGAAACGGGTTGCGGAGGCCGTGGGCCCAGATGGCATCGTTGGCCGTTGGGTCACCCAAGTGGGGATTATCAGCGGGAATGGTGCCGTCCTTGTTTACTCTCATGATCTTCCCGTGCATATTGCCGAGGTTCTGAGCGTTGCCGGGATTGAGGTTCTCGCCCATTGTCAGCCATATCTCGCCGGCAGCACCGACGTGGATGTCGCCGCCGTGATGCGCCGTATCTGAAGGCACGTCTGACTCGAGGAGCACAACTTCGGAATTCGGGTTTGCTGTATGACCGAAGTCAAATGATGTGAACTTGGAAAGGCGGTTGAAACCAGCGGGCGTTGTGTAATAAACGTAGACGTCCCCGTTCAGCGCAAAGTCGGGGTCCACTTCAATGGCCAGGAGTCCCTGTTCGCCGGTGGTCGAAACCGGCAGCGTCAAGAACGGCACTGGTGCCTCGGTCAAGTCGATGTGGAAGACTCTGATGATTCCAGCCTTCTCTGCCACCAGAAAATGATCGCCGTCCGGCAGGAATCGGAAGGACATAGGCTCGTTGAGTCCGGAAATCAGTGGTAGATTCTCAAACTCGGGCGGCGGCGAAGCCAGGGCATTCTGCGTATTTCCAGTATTCGATAGCGCAAGCAGCGCGACGAAGAGGATTAGGGGCACGTACTTTAGGCGAAATGCGAGTGACTTCATGGCCACGACCCTCCAACGGGCACTGATTGAGATCCGTTCTGGCTATCTGGGACAGCAGGCAACGCGTCGGATCGTTCAAATACCTGGAAGCCGCCGCCCTCGAAAGCAAGCTGGAAGCCGGCCGGTCCATCAGGTTCCACCAAAGGGCGAACGGCATCATCCACTGCTCCTTCTGGCTGATACACGATCCAGCGAGTATGACGTCCAGGAGACTGCAACTCCTCGCTGAAATACGGCTTATTGCCTTCACTGATGAAGCGAGAGAGCGGCAGGCCGGAGCGGAACATAAGGATAGAATTGGCTTGAGCAGATACCAGGATCTTGCCGTCTCGCGCGTGTTCGCCAATCCAATTTGCGGCCACGTCAACTCTCTCGTAGCTAAGGCCAAAGATCGACGCCTCCGTCAGCGTGACTTGCTTCCCCGCGTTCACAATAGGGAAGTTCGAATCAACCCATGCGTCGGCGAACTCTTGTCTTTCGACCGCCTGAGTTTCGATGTCTGTGATTCCTCCTGCCATGGAGGGAAGCGCCAGCAATTGCGGCAGGAGCGCAGCGGCCAGAACGAAGGGGCCAAAAGACCTCAGCCGACCAGCCGCCAGGTAACTCGCCGCGATTACCGCTGCGGGCAACACCAGCAGACCATATCGCGTGTTGTAGAAATCGTTCGGGAACGAGTGGGGGCTCCAGACCACTGATTGCCCGGCGGTCAGGGATACGACATGAAAGACGAAAAGCGAAAAAGGGAGTAGCGCTGCCAGCTTTATCCCAAGTGGAAGACGACTGACCATCAGAAGCGCAGAGCCTGCCACACTGGCCACGACGAGCGGCAGGCCGACGTTGTCGATAACGGTCCACCCAAAGACGGACGCCGAGAGGACGGGGTCGTGCTTTGTCGGCAAGAGACCGTCGGCTTCTACCAGATTGGCATAGCCCGTGGCTGCGCCCGATCCAGATGAGAAGTACAGCACGTCTCCAAAGATTACCTGGTTGTACACGAACCACAGGAAGATGCCATAGAAGGCCAGGGTTCCCCACGCCAGCGAAAAACCCTCCACGTGTCCAAGGGTGCGGTTTCGCTGAAATGAAGTCACCGCGACGACTGCAAGTCCTGCTGGTACGAGGATCCAGGCCTCATATCGGGTCATTGTCGCCGCGAGGACGAAAGTGGCGCTCAGCAGGAAATGAATCAGAGAACCGCCTTGCGCCCACCGAAGGAGATGGAATGTCGCTCCCAGGACAAGAAAGATTGTCAGGGCCTCGGTCATCGGCGTCGCCTGCAAGAAAAGTAAGTTTGCGTTGGTCGCGAACAGGGCCGACCCCAGCAGCGCGGCGAGCCCGTTCTGGGTGAGGGCAAGGATGGTCCGATACATATATGCCGTGGAGAGACCAAAGGCGAGCACCGAGACGATGCTGCCGGAGAGCCCTGTGTGCCACAGCGTATCGTTCCAAATGGTCGGTAGCATGAGCAAATGGGGGAGCGGGAGCCAGACGCCACCTAACTGCGACAACGACGGGGTTGCCGAGTCGACCACCGACCGCGCGACATTGAGGTGAGCTATGGCGTCGCCGTAAGCCAGTGTGCGGTCGGCCTCCGAATAAAGCCACAGCGCCCAGCTCCCAAGGGCAGTCGCAGCCAGGAAAACCAGCCAGGCCGGCACGGTGACCTCCGCGGCCATCGATTCAGCCCGCGTCGCTAAGCCGGCCACGTTAGCGAGTTGGTCTCGCGCGAACTTCGGGCTATTGATCGCTGACACTGATTAACTCCGGTACCTCTGATGTCTCACGGAACACTGGTGCCTCCTGGAGGGCCGATGTTCCATGCAACGTAGATGCCTCCAGTAAGGCTATCCCCTGTGAGGCCGATGCCTCCTGAAAGGCTAAGGTCCCCGGCGACACCGCCGGCAGCCCAGTTGGCTGCGAGTTTCTGACCACCGAGGTCTGTGCCTGCCCGTGCCGGGTCTTCTGCCAGTAATGTGGTTTGAAGACAAGTTCATACAGTGCTTTCCAGGCGGCAACGCTCATGAGAGCCCAATACAGGGGGATGACCAGCGCGTATTTGACACCTTCGCCATAGCCACGCCGGAGGCAGGCTATAACGGGCGCATAAACAAAAGCCATGTTGCCTGCCAGGAGGGCGATCACCGCCGGGTATAGGACCGGCGCCGGATAAGCTTCCTGGATGCCCGCCGCATGGGTGACATACCATGCCAGCAAAACTAGCCACATGACCGGGTTAATGAAGCAGGCAAGAAAGGTGCCCAGGATCATCACCTGGATCCCAAGGAAACCCATAGCCCCGACTTCGGAGTAGAGCCTCCGCGGATTTCGCATATGGACAAGCCATGTTTGCATGAATCCCTTGATCCACCTCGACCGCTGCCTGATCCAGTTCCCCAGCTGGCTCGTCGCTTCTTCATACGTGGTGGAGTCGATAACTCTCGTCTCCCATCCTTCCCTGGCCACCCGTATTCCTATATCCGCGTCCTCGGTGACATTGAAGGGGTCCCAGCCGCCCACCTGGCGCAGCGCATCAGTCCAGAAATGGTTGGAGGTCCCGCCCAGGGGTATAGGGGTGTTCAATGCATTGAGGGCGGGGAGGTACAGGTCGAACAACGTCAGGTATTCGTTTGCAAACCATCTGGTCAGGAGGTTCTGATCGTGGTTATAGAATGAGAGTTTGGCCTGCACACAGATTGTTCTATCTGTGCTCTTGCGGAACGCAACCACTGCTCTTTTTAATTGATCGGGATCGGGCTGGTCTTCGGCGTCGAAGATCACACAGTATTCGCCTTTCGCCTGGCGAAGTCCGTAATTGCACGCACGCGGTTTCCCTCTAGGACCGTCTCTGGGAACGATCAACTTCTGGAAATGGAGAGGCAGCGCTTCACGATCGACGGCCTCCCGCGTTTCGGTGTCGTCCTCCTCCAGGAGTAGCTTGATATCCAGTTTCTGTTTTGGATAGTCGAGAGCTTCCAAACCGGCGATAAGACCATGAAGGACATTGGCCTCTTGATACAGCGGCACAAGGATGGTGTAACAGGGTAGGTCCTCGTCCACCAGTTCGCGTACTTCATCGTCCGAAATCGGGGTTTCGCGCGGTTTCGCGATTTGAAGTAGCACCAGGCCTGATTTGTACAGGGCGGAGATGAGGTAGAACCCCGTGATGAGTGCGAACACAAACACCACGGTGTCTTGCAGCATGAATCCCAATCCGGCCAAAAGCGCAGCGAGCAAGGCAACGCCAGTCAGTTTTTGAGCGGGTGTCAGCACGCGACGTGCGGACTGATCCGGCCGGTTTTCGGCGTGCGACCAGTTCGCATAGTGTGTGTCTTCAACTCGGAAGATCCGAACCAGGGCATCGTCGATGGCCCTCCTGGGCGCCTCATGAATTTCGGCCTTCCCGTTCTGGGTTCTCGCCAGGTGCTCCGCCAGGCCCGCATCGACTCGGTCGGCGACGGCCATGTGAATCACTCCATTCTCACGGCCAAGCGGCAAGATTGAATGTTTTATGAGTAGATCACGCTGATCGTTTAGCCAGCGGCGAGGAAGCGCGCCATCCGCGTCCGGCGCCGCAAATCTGCCCTGGGCCATCAGACGGGGTCGCCCCGGTGCGCAGCGTACGCAAGCTCAAAAGAACCTATCTTGTGACGCCGCCGCCCATGGCGGC
>DAINRO010000002.1:21369-40116 GCA_036741795.1 Chloroflexota bacterium | reverse complement strand
GGGGACGTTATGGTAAGTGCAGTTATGGTTGACGTGCCCGAAACACCGGCCGACTTGTGTAGTCGATCAAGGGCTCAAGCGTCTGTTGTTCGTTATGGATACAACAACTCGGACGCCCCAACAAAGAGTCTGGCCGTTGATCTGGCTCGGGATCGCCATGGTGGTTAGCATGATCTCAGGCGCGACACCCACCCCCGACTCCGCCTCGGCAACGAATTCGAGCGCGGGCTTCGTCGCCGTCGAGGATACGTTTATACAGGAAAGTCGGGCCAAATCAAATTACGGAACAAAGGCGAGCCTCGAAGTAGGGGCCAACAGGGCAGTGCGGAGGACGCTCACTCGCTTCAGGGTTACGGGCATCCCTGATGGGGCTACCGTCACGTCAGCAACGCTTGGCCTGTTCGTGACCAACCCCTCCGACCATTCAAGCCTCGTGCACCGGGTCAACGGTCCATGGTCGGAAGGCACGACTACCTGGTCAAACGCACCCGGTGTCGGGGGTCTCATCGGAAGTTCCGAGGGCAACTCTGTCCTCAGGACGTGGAGTGACTTCAACGTGACAAGTGCGGTTACGGGAAACGGCACGTTCGATTTCTACCTTGTGAGCTCTTCCCACGACGGGGCCAGTTATGCGGCCAGGGAGTCCAGCACGAACAGGCCGTCGCTCAACGTGCGTTGGACGGCCCCGGCCATCGTGCCATCACCAACGCTGCCACCGCTTCCGGCGCCGACTGCATCGGCGTCTGCCACACCAACGCCAACACCCGTGTCAACACCAGCGCCCACGCCAACTCCGATCCCCACTCGGGCGCCTACGGCAGCGCCAACCCTGACCCCAACGCCCACTCTGGGTAACCCGCCTGGTCCCGGCCCGGCCTCCGGATTTGTCACGGCCAACGGACGATCCCTTTCCCTGGCCGGTAATCCCTACAGGTTCGTTGGCGTGAATCGCTACAATCTGCTGACGATAGACCCCCCGGGCGCCGCGCCTTACCGGGGATGCGGTGCATCGTGGCCGGACGCAGACCTCGCTGCGTGGTTCAACGAGCTAGCCCATCAGGGTGTCGATTCGATACGCCTATGGCTGTTCCAGTTGTTTACGGCGAGTGGTACTGATTTCTCTCGGTTCGATCACGTACTGAACCTTGCCGGTGAACGCAACATCAAGATCATCCCCGTCCTGGAGAATCAGTGGACGGACTGCACGCAGGGGGGGGACAAGCATGAGCCGTGGTACAAGACTGGTTACCTGTCTCCCTACGGCAACTACACTCTGTCACTCAAGGACTACACGGCGATTGTCGTTGACCGCTACAAAGACGACGACCGGATACTAATGTGGCAGATCATGAACGAGGCCGGAATCAGCCTGAGCGGAGGGGGCTGCGGTAGCCCGACTATCTTCCGCTCTATGGCCGACGACATAGCGACCGACATTCAGTCACTCGATCCCAATCACCTCGTCAGCTTCGGCACGATGGGTGGTGGTCAGTGCGGAGCATCCGGCGAGGACTACAAGTCCCTGCACGCGCTCGCCTCAATTGATGTGTGCGAGTACCACGACTACAATTCGCCGACCGTCGCAATGCCCGGCGACCAGTGGAACGGTTTGCAGATGCGGTTTAACCAGTGCAACTCACTGAACAAACCACTGTTCATCGGAGAGGCGGGGATCAAGAGCAATTGTTCCGATGCTGCCTGTTACACACCACAGCAGCGGGCCGGTTTCTTCAACGCGAAGATGAACGCCTTCTTTGGCGCAGGGGGTGTAGGCTATGCAATCTGGAGCTATCGCGACAAGATCGTCGCAGACCCGCTGGACTATGGCGCGGCTGACCCTCTCGTTCCTGTAATGGCTTCGTACTAGCGCGGCTTGCTGCTTTGGCGAGCCCCCAGATCTATGCGCTTACAACTCCAGCCTAAGCCAACTTGGCATCATCTCCCTCCACAGAGAGAGGTCGCAGAATGAGTGTTATCGGCGCCAACCTTAGTTGTACAATTCCGCCATGAAGCCAAGGATTCAGGACGATTCAATTAAGCTGAGCACCAGCTAAATCTCGGACACTCATGCCCCAAGATCCACCAACCGAAGCCATCGTAATCCGGCCCGACGATGTTCGCGTTGTCCCCAAGCCATGGGGCGAAGAGCGGTGGATCGCACACTCAGAGCGTTATGCCGGCAAAATCCTGGTGCTGAAGGCGGGTCATCGTCTGAGCCTCCAATACCATGAGCGCAAGCACGAAGCCCAATACATCGACTCCGGCCGCATAAAATACGTCCTCGGCAGTGCCGACCGTCCGAACGAGCATCAGGAAGTCGTGGCTGAGGCGGGCTCCGTTGTCATCCTACCGCCCGGCGCAATCCATCGCCTTGAGGCTATCGAGGAAGCCCGCATCTTTGAGGTGTCGACGGCTGAGCTTGACGATGTGATCCGCATCGAGGACGACTACGGCCGCGAAGGGACGAGCGCTCCGTGAAGCCGATCGACCTGACGGTGTTAGGTTTTTGACGACGGGGTATCGTCGCCCGGGCCGTGATCTTCTCACCGTCAGGCTTGTGTGTGAGTTCCGGAAACCTGCCCGCGGCAGGCTAATTCGACAGCATCAGTGGCGGACTCGGAAATCGCTGTATCTCGTCCCGATCGTCCCCGCAGATCACTCTGTGTGACCTAGTGGAACCGGCTTGGTGTCGTCCAATCGTGACGCCCAGGCCTACCCACTTGGTTAGCAGAATGTTAGCAATCGTGAGACATTTCATCGCACATTGGCCTAGAATCGTATCTACGCCGGGGTGGTGAAATGGCAGACACGGTGGACTTAAAATCCGCTGCCCGCAAGGGCGTGTGGGTTCGAATCCCACCCCCGGCACCAACCGACTCCGCTCACTCCCGTGCCAGCACGTGCACCCCGTCCTCGTAGGTAACGATTGCCGCTTCGCTGTCGGGGAGCAGGGTGAAGGAGGCGATGTTCCAGTCGAGGTCCATTAGCTTCGTGGCGGGGGCGTCGCTTTCGGTGTCGACGGCCCAAAGACGGCCGGTGTAGAAGTCCGCGTAGAGGTACTTGCCGGCGAGGTCCGGGATGTCGTCGCCGCGGTAGACGACGCCGCCGGTGACTGATTTGCCTTCGTCGCGGCCGTATTCGGCGCGCGGGGGGACGAAGTCGCCGTCGCATGGTGCCTGTGACGTTCCGTGGTCCGAGTCGCCGAATTCGTGGTCGCCCTCGCGGCAGTCCCAGCCGTAGTTTCCCCCGGCGGTGACCCGGTTCACTTCCTCCCAGTGCCCTTGGCCGACGTCGCCCAGCCAGACGTCGCCCGTCTCGCTGTCGATAGTCATCCGCCACGGATTCCTCAACCCGTAGGCGAATATCTCCTCGCGGATAGGGCCGTCTCCGTCGCTGAACGGGTTGTCCGGAGGGATCGTGTAGCTCTCCTTGCCCGAAACGTCGATCCGGATCACCTTGCCAAGCAGCGTGTCCAGCGCCTGCCCCTTCTCGCGCGGGTCCTCGGCCAACCCGCCATCGCCGAGCGATAGGTAGAGGTAGCCCTCGGCGTCGAAGGCGATGTGGCCGCCGTTGTGGTTCGGGCCGAATTCTTCAACTTCGATCAACGTCTCGATGCTGTCCTCATCGAGGGCCTCCGGGCTCGCAGAGAAACGAGCGAGGATGGTGGGCTCGGGAGTGCCTGGAGTGTAGTAGGCGTAGACACGGCCGCTGGTCTCGAAGTCGGGCGCGAAGGCGACCGATAGCAAGCCTTGCTCGTTTTCGAAGGTGACGAGGTCGCTCAGGCTGCCCCACTCCTCGGGCGCGAAGCTCTCATCGAGGGCGACGCGGTAGATGAGCCCGGACTGGCTGGCGACGATCGCCTCGTTGGGCCGTCCCGGAATCGGTGCGTACTCGATCATGGCGGTGGCAGCATCATCAAGGTAATCGGTGGATAGCAGCGGACGAGTGGTGAGGCCGCCATCGCCATCGCCATTGTTCGAAGCGTCGTCCTCACACCCCGCAACGAAGGCGAGAATAAATGTGATAGACGCGGTAGCCAGGAGGCGCGCGATTAATGGTCCCACGACGCATATCTTAGGAACATCCCGTAGGGAAAGGTCAATTTTGACTGCGTAAACGCTTAGGCGCATACTCAATATATGCGCGATGACCAGATCCGCACCTGGCCAGCTGCACCCGAAAGACGGGGCGCAGCCCTCCCCCTCTTTCTGGCCCTGGCGGCTGCGGGATTGACCGTCGCGCTGATCGTCGTGAGTGTCCAGGCTGGCGGCCTGGATGAGATTCGTTCCCAGGTTGGACTCGGATCGCAGGCGGGTGTGGATGAAGTGTCGGTTTCGCTGGCCGACCCCGCGGCGACGCCGGTCGTGGCATCGGGTGTCGAGAAGCCTTCGATCACGTCTGTGCGGCTCTGGTCCAACGGCGACTCGACATCGTTTTTCATGTCGGTGGGGTTCTTCGACGCAATGGTCGCCCGGGGAGCGGCACTGACGCAGCCGGAAGCCGAGTACCAGAACGGCTCCGGGTTGATTACGCCGGAATACTTTGACTGGCCGGCGTACATCCGCACCGAGATGGCGGAGAAGAACCCGAACCTCGTCGTGTTCATGATCGGCGCCAACGACGCAAAGTTCTTCGCCGACCCCGAGGAGTATCGCGCGCTGGTGGCCGAGGCAATGGACCTGATGGAAGCGCCCGAGCGCCGCGTGATATGGGTTGGTCAGCCGAACTCAAGCCAGGAAAAGCTCGCGGCGAACGTGCCGGCGATCAACACGATCTTCCAGGAAGAGGCGGCGAAGCGCCCGTGGGTCACCTTCGTCGATACATGGGGTGTCACGTCGGACGACGCCGGGAACTACTCGCAGGTCCTGCCCGGGGCAGAAGGAGAGGGAGTCATTGCACGGGCAGACGATGGAGTGCACCTGACACAGGCAGGCGGGAAGATATTGGCGGATGCCGTCATGGCGGCGATCGGCGAGCTCTACGCCGACTAATCCTCTCTGTAGCTCCAGAAGCTGCTCAGAATGTCACTCCCCTGAAATCATTGCGGCCAGTCTGTTATCGGAGACGATACGAGACCGATCGTAACGTGCCGCTTAGAGCCCATGACAGCGAACGTCACGGGAGCAGCGGCATTTCCAGCGCCGATCGACGCCTATGTAGTCGAGCGTGCAAAACTGCGCGACGATGACGCTATTTCCGTTCTTTACGATGCCTGTTACCCGAGAGTATTTCACTTCTGCCTGGCGAGATTGAGAGACCCGGAACTGGCTTCCGATGCAGCTTCAGACGTGTTTGAGAGGATGTTGCGAGCGCTTCCGGATTACAGGATGTCCGGGGTGCCGTTCGAAGCATGGCTCTTTCGCATCGCCCGAAATCGGGTGATCGATATTGTTCGCCGGACGGCGAGGTGGAACGAAGGTCCGATTAACGAGTCGTCCGTGATGGGCGTTCGGGACAATGAGTATGAGCGGATAGTCGACCGCGACTTGATCGACAGAGTCCTGTCCACACTGAACGCTACCCAGCGACAGGTGATCGTGATGAGGTTCCTGGACGGTCATGACGTCGGTGCTGTAGCTTCGGCTATCGGCAGGTCCAGGGAGGCGACCAAGAGCATCCAGTTTCGAGCGGTCGCCGCGATGCGACGTGCGCTCCTCGATTCCGGAGCCTCGTTGCGTGCCACATCACGCCCGTCGCTCGTCGCCGCCGGCCCGTTATAGCACGCACCTCTCGGCTCCTCCTCCTGCCTGCTGACACGTCCTTGAAATATCTCGGACGAAACCGCGATACATTCGCGCAACGCGACAGAGTCTAGGATGTACTCAATCGCCCGGGAAGTAGCCGGGGTACCCCGCCGCCAACATTGAACGAGGAAGAGCCAATGCGCATAGCCCAGATTGCTCCGCTCGCGGAGTCAGTGCCCCCGCAACTTTACGGAGGCACGGAACGCGTGATTTCAACGCTAACCGAGGAACTCGTTCGCCGTGGCCACGACGTGACACTCCTGGCCAGTGGAGATTCGAGGACCGCGGCGAAGTTAATTCCTTGCTCGGAACGAGGTCTCAGGCTGGACGAGAACATCAAGGACACCATCGCGCCCCATCTCATTCAGCTCGGCGAGGCATATCGCCGTGCTGGAGACTTCGATGTCATCCACAACCACCTCGATTATCTTGCCTTCCCGTTCGCCCGACTCTCCTCCACGCCCACGGTCACCACCACGCACGGTCGCCTCGATCTCGGGGAGGTTTGCCAGGTGTACGGACAGTTCCCCGATCACAACCTGGTCTCGATCAGCCGAAACCAGGCCTCTCACCTTCCGAAAGCCAACTGGGTCGGCAATGTGTACAACGCAATTGATATCGATAACTTCCAGTTCCGTGACCGGCCAGGCGACTACCTCGTCTTCCTTGGCCGGATCAGTCCCGAGAAACGCCCGGACCGGGCGATGGAAGTGGCCAGGGACATCGGCATGCGGCTGATCGTTGCCGCGAAGGTAGATCCTGCGGACCAGGCCTATTTCGACGCGGCAATCAAGCCGATAATCGAGTCATCTCCCCACGTGGAGTTCGTGGGTGAGGTAGACGAGGCGGGAAAAGACCAGTTGCTGGGTGGCGCCTATGCGACGCTGTTCCCCATTGATTGGCCGGAACCGTTTGGGCTGACCATGGTCGAGTCCATGGCCACGGGCACGCCGGTGATCGCCTACAGGAATGGCTCCGTACCGGAGGTGATAGTGGACGGCGTGACCGGTGTAATCTGCGACTCATTCACCGGTATGGTCGAGGCGGTCGAGAGCGTCCGCCGCCTTAGCAGGGCGGCCTGCCGGGATCACGTAGAGCGCAACTTCTCCGCCGCAACAATGGCCGCAGGCTACGAGGCAGTGTACCGGGCGCTGGCGCAACAGGCAGATAATCCTGTACAAGCCGCCCCTCCAGCAATTCGCTCGAACGCTCCCTCCCCGGTACCGGCTAGCGTCTAACTCCAGGGTCAAGTGGTATTGTCCGGCCTGTCCGAGTCGGGTCTTGTAAGCCTTCGGTAAATATTCGAGAACGCGCTTCATAACAGCTCTGAAGTCCCCAAATAGGTGGTAGAATCGGGCCGCCAGACGAGGGGGTTTTCAGGGAAGGGGTTCTCTGATGCCGAATATCCGTGCAGTACGCGGACGGATCGCCACCGTAGTCCTGGGGTGTGCGGTCCTGGTCCTGGCTATCCTCGCGATGCCCGTGAACGCGCCGCCGGCGGGCGCGGCCAACCAGGCTCTCGGAAACGACGTAGGGGTGGACTACGTTCAATTGACCGGCCCATCCGCGGTCAACCTGAGCGACACTAACGGGCGGTTTATGTGGGTGACGGCTACGGTCCGGAACCTCAGCGATCACCAGGAACTCGTCCAGGCTGGACTGACGATCGATGAGCCCGTGCCCGACGGCTGCAGCAGGACAGTCGCGCAGTTCATGCCTGGCAGCTCGGCGCGGATGATGTCGCCCGGCTCCCTGGCCAGTGTGATGTGGCGCGTGCGTTTCGAGTGCCACGCCCCGGCGGCGCCGCAGGTCATCACCCAGACAGTGTCGGTGACCGCTATTCACCTTGATATCGACGGCGCCGGTCCGCACGCGGGCAGCGATGCGAATCCGTGGAACGACACAGCTACGGCCTACAGGCAGGTGCTAATCAGGTAGGCGCCTAACCGAACTTCGGCGCCCGCTTCTCCTGGAAGGCCTTGACGCCTTCCTTCGCGTCCGGGTCGTGGTCTGAGATCGCCGTTTTCGTGGCGATGTCTTCGAGGGCCGTGGTGAAGTTCGTCTCGGCGGCGGTGTAGATCGAGCGTTTGAGCAGGCGCTGGGCGACCTGAGGGCCGCGGGCGAACTCGGCGGCGAGGGCGAGGGTGTGGTCGAGGAGCTGGTCCGGCTCGACGACCTCGTGGACGAGGCCGAGGTCGAGCGCTTCCTGCGCGGAGACCATCCGGTTGCGCAGGAGGAAGTCGAGGGTCTTCGGCAACCCCATCATCTGCAGCAGCAGGTAGTGGCCGCCTTCGTCCGGCATGAGGGCGAAGCGGAGGGTGCCGCTGGTGAGCCGGGCATCGGTGGAGGCGATGCGAAAGTCGCAGGACAGTGCCAGGGCAAGGCCGGTCTGGACGGCGACGCCGTTGACGGCGGCGATGGTGATCTTGTCGAGGCCGCGGACGGCGAGGTTGAGCGACTGCGAAAGCATCCGCAGCCCGTCGTACGTGCCCATCGGGTTGTGGTGCCCGCCCGGGACCTTCGGCACCAGCGCGCGGGCGCCGCCCTCGCGCGGCTTGCTGGAGATGTCGTCGCCGGCGGAGAAGGCGCGGCCGGAACCGGTGATGACGACGCACCGGACGGCGTCGTCCATCTGAGCCTGCAGCAGCACCTCGACGAGGTCGCGCTTCAGATCCTGGGTCAGACCGTTGAGACGCTCGGGTTGATTGAGCGTGACAAGGGCGATCCCCGGATCGCGCAGCGAGAGGTCGAACCCGCGATACGTATCAGGCTCTAAACCAGCCACGGAACTACTCTCCCGTGAACGTGGGTTGCCTCTTCTCCACGAACGCCTTCGCGGCCTCCATGTGGTCTTTCGTCTGGCCGGACAGGATCATGTTCATCGCCTCGGCGTCGAGGGCGGTGGCGAGATCGGAGGTCTCGGCGCGGTTCAGGTTCTCCTTCATCCGGGCGTAGGCGAGCGTTGGGCCGGAAGCGATGTGCTCGGCGACCTTCATCGTCTCGGCCTCGAGGTCGTCGTGGGGGACGACTTTGCTGACGAGGCCCATCTCCAGGGCGCGGTCGGCCTCGACGGTCTCGCCGGTGAAGTAAAGGTAGCGGGCCTTCTCCGTGCCGACCATCTTCGTCAGGTAGTAGGAGCCGCCGAAGTCGCCGGAGAAGCCGACGTTGCGGAAGGCGGTCGCCAGTTTCGCCTTATCGGAGGCGATGCGGATGTCGCAGGCGAGGGCCAGGGAGAGGCCGGCGCCGACGGCGTGGCCGTTGACCATCGCGATCGTCACCTTGGGCATCGTGTGCAGCATGTAGGACGTGTCGCGCTGCGACTGGCGGAGACCGGTGACGCTCTGGGCGATGAGTCCGCCGGGAGAGGTCGGCGCGCTGCTGCCGTTGCCGCCGAGGATGTCCTGGCGGGCGGCCATCCCCTTGACGTCGCCGCCCGCGCAGAAGGCGCGCCCGGCGCCGGTCAGGACGACGCAGCGGACATCGCGGTCCGTGGCGCAGTCCTTCAGGTGCTCGGTAAGCAGGGGCATGAGCTGGCCCCCCATGGCGTTCAGGCTATCGGGGCGGTTGAGGGTAATGAGGGCGACACCGTTGTCGCGCTTCTCGAAAAGGACATCGGACATGGGGCTACCTCCGGTTGCTATGGTCTGCCGGTTGTCGGCGGCGTTATCTTACCGCAAACCCTGACGTTTGGGTGAGGGTGCTTCACAAGTGTCATCCCGCCGAAGCGGGATCTGGCGGGGCGATGGGGCCGACGAGTCCGTCACCGAAGCGAAATTGTCCCGTCATCCTGTCCGCGACAGGATCTCGCGGGGGGAGGGCAACGCGGGTCTCGTACAGGTCGTGCCACTCAGGGTTCATCGATTCGATCAACTTGATCTTGTCCGACCGGTGCAGGTCCTTGATCTGCTTCTCGCGTGCAAGCGCAGACCACACATCCGACGTCTGCTCAAAGTAGACGAGGATGCTTGTCCGGTACCGCCTCGCGAACCCTGTTGGCTCGTTGCGATGCTGCCAGACTCGCCCTGCCAGATCGCTCGTAACTCCGGTGTACAGCGAGGTGTACGAGCGATTGGTCATGATGTAGACGAAGTAGTCGTTGCTTCTGGCCGCCATGAGCGAGATTGTGCGGCGCAAGTGGCGCCAGGTAGAAGAAGTAACTGGCACACTTTCTGAGTCCCTGTTACCCCGCCCCCGCCAAATCCTGCTGCGGCAGGATGACAGGAATAGGATTGTCATTCTGTCCCGACAGAATCCGGTGGTGTGGGGGACGGCGCCTTCGGAGCGGATGAAGCCCGGCCCCGGCCCCACCAGATCCTGCTGCGGCAGGATGACAGGTATTGGAGGACTAGCCCTTTCCCCAGTGTTCCTCCAGCAGCGCCGCCGTCTCCTTTGGGCGTTGGGCGGGGAACCAGTGGCCGGTCTCGGGCAGGGACACGATGCGGGCGCCGACGCGGGCGGCCATCTTCTCCGCGAGTTCCTTCTGCATGTAGGGGTCGTCGGCGCCCCAGATCATGAGGCCATTCTTGGGCATGTTGTCGACGTCGGCGTCCCACTCGGTCATGAAGTTGACGGCGGAGCGGTAGAGCTTGAGGATGCAGTCCTTCATCGTGTCGTCGATGTGCTTTACGCACTCTTCGGCGTAAGCCTGGGGCATGCCGCCGCCTACGAGTGCAGGAAGGGCCGTCGCGGGGACCATGCCCGCCATGAACTGCTCGCCCGTGCCCGCGGTCTGCCAGATCTGGGCCGTCGGGTGCCAGGTGTAGTCCTTGTGCACCGAGCCGCCGCCGACGCACCAGGTGCGGATCAGGTCCGGGCGGATCGAGGCGACGCGGATGCTCAGCAGCGCCCCCCAGTCGTGCCCGACGAGGTCCACGGGCTCGCCCGCCATCTCGATCTGGGCGATGAGCCAGTCGACGTAGTTCTCCTTGACGGGTTCGAAGCTGGGCGGCTTCCCGTCGAAGCCGGGGAGGTCCGGCGTAGAGACGTCGTCGCGTGAAAGGTGCGAGCGGAGCTCGGACCAGAGGTGGTGGGTGTCCGGAACACCGTGGACGAGGATGGCGGGCATGGGAGACTCCTTGCGTGTTGGACGGCTGTGTTACGAGCGGGAGTGTATGCGCGGATGGGCGGCCTGTCCAGCGCCGGTCTCGGCGAGCAGAAAGGCCGGGAGTCAACGCCGAAGTTAACAACAAAGGCGAAGGGGCTGGAGGAGGGCGGGAGGTTCGGCAGTGTTGTAATCTATCGCCGTGCTCTCCTTCTTGAAGAAACGCAACGCTGTTCCAACGGAGGTTGCGGACGGACCTCCCGGCGAAGTGGCCGCAAATGAACAGGGGGCGACAACAGCGGCCAGCGAAGCGGCCAGCATCATCGATGCTTACGTCACGGGATTTCCGACTGCTCAGAAGGCGGTCGATCTGTTCAAGGGCGAGTGGTCCTCGAAGCTGCCAGACGAGTTAGGCGTCGAGTCCGGAACCGCGGGTCTTTTTGGCGACGCGCGAATTGTCCAGATGGTGGAGGCACTCGGTGGCATCGTGGGTGCGAGCGTCCTGGAGTTGGGGCCACTTGAGGGTGCGCATACGACGATGGTGGAGAGGGCTGGCGCGGCGTCGGTGGTGGCGGTGGAGGCGAATTCGCGGGCCTACTTGAAGTGCTTGATCGTGAAAGAGGTCCTGGGGCTGACGAAGTCGAGGTTCCTGCTCGGGGATATCAACGCCTATATGGACGAAACCCCGGACCGGTTCGATATCTGCGTCGCGTCCGGAGTTCTCTACCACCAGACCGATCCGTTCGAGATGCTGCGGCTGGTGAGCAAGGTTGCCAACACAGTCCTGCTGTGGACCCACTATTACGACGCCGCCCTCATCGGTAAGCTGCCC
Source organism: Chloroflexota bacterium (assembly GCA_036741795.1). Lineage (GTDB taxonomy): Bacteria > Chloroflexota > Dehalococcoidia > SM23-28-2 > RBG-16-64-32 > DATKKM01. Next base: position 28,499 of record DAINRO010000002.1, on the reverse strand, counting down.
GAAATTTCGGAACACTTCACGACGGAGCCGATAGTACGAGACACCGGCGATTTCGAAGTGCGGTATTACCCGCGCGACTACCGGCAGGCCCTGGAGTGGACAGGGTTCTGCGGCGCTGGCGTGGAGCGGACCTACTGGATGACGCGAGACGACATAATGAGCAGCCTGAAACTCGTGGGATTCGGCCGGCTCGACGTCCTGAACGAGAACCTGGAGCACCGGCACGGCCCCTGCTTCACAGTGCTGGGACGCAAGAGCTAGACGCCGGAATAACCAATCGCCGGTGATATAATGCACACGCGGACCTTGTCCGCTTCTTCAAGGTAGGGGCGTAGCTCAGTTGGAAGAGCGGTGGTCTCCAAAACCACAGGTCGCGGGTTCGAGCCCTGCCGCCCCTGCCAGCATTTTCGCATTGGAAACGGAGTTCTTGGACGACACTGCTGTTCAAAAAACTCTCCAGCTCGGAAGACGAGCTATTCCACCGTGAAGCCCGTTGTCATTCCCTCGGCGTAGTGAACCTCGTCGTCCTCGACGATGTTGCAGATGAACACGTAGTTGCCTGCCTCCAGGTCGACGGTGAGGGACTCGTCTGTGTCCACTGCGACGTCCTCCACCTCGTCGATGAGCTCGACGCCTTCACCGGCTTCGTCCACCGAGCCATCCGCGCCGGTCGGTAAGCTATCCGGATCGAGATCCGTCTTAAAGACTACGAACTCGTGCGTGTCTTCCGGGCCGACGTTGCTGATATCGAAAGTGAATTCGCCCGCCGGGCCTGAGTCGGCGTCGGGGATAACGTTAAACTCCTGGAGGGTAACGCTGATCGTAGTCCCCTCGCCCGCCGGTGTGGTCGCACCGTCCTCGTCGCCGCCCGCGTCATCGTCATCGTCGCCGCACCCGGCAACGAACAGGGACAGGGCAACTGCCAACGGCAGAAGCACAGAAAGAATCCTCATCGCAGGTCCTCCTTTGATATCTTGGCCTGCCCGGACGCGCCCCACTCTAGACCAATCTCAGCCAAAGTCAAGCGGTAATGAGCCGTGAGGCGGTCGTAGGCGCGACCGATGAGGAGTAGAATCGCTCGAAAGACAGCCGTGATCTTGGCGTACAGCGTTTGGGCTAGCCAGTTACGCGGACACAGCTCAGACGTGGTCAGGTCTCCAACCACAGGTCGCGGGCTCGAGCCCTGCCGTCCCCGGCATTTGATTCGTATCTAAATCGCCCTAATTTAGCTGATCTCCAGGCGCTCTGAGCTCGGGGATGACAGCAACTTTGACAGCAACCCAAGCCCGATCCATGCCACTTACCCCCTACGACCGGTCGCGCACAGCATTATGGTCCTCATCCGTTCTTGCGATGCGCCACGATCAGTGCGCCGCCTGACAGAACGAAGAGCGCGACGGACACGAAGATCCCGTCCAGCCATGTCCATGATCCCGGGCCACTGTCGATTGGACCGCCTGATTGCGGGAGCCCTGCAGGCGCGGCCGCGGCAGCCAGCGCCGTCGGTGACGGACTTGGCGTTTGGGTAGCAATCGCCGCCGTCGGCGTCGGTGACGGACTTGGCGTCGGGCTGGGTGTTTGGGTCTCAATCGCCGTCGTAGGCGTCGGTGTAGGTGTAGGCGTAGGCGTAGGCGTCGGAGTCGGTGTAGGCGTTGGAGTCGGTGTAGGCGTTGGAGTCGATGTAGGCGTTGGAGTCGGTGTAGGTGTTGGAGTCGGTGTAGGTGTAGGCGTCGGTGTTGGTGTTGGAGTCGGTGTAGGTGTAGGCGTTGGTGTTGGTGTTGGTGTTGGTGTTGGCGTTGGCGTTGGGGTAGGCGTGGGTGTCGGAGTCGGAGTCGGAGTAGGAGTGGGCGTCGGCGTCGGCGTTGGCGTTGGCGTTGGAGTCGGCGTGGGTGTCGGCGTTGGAGTCGGTGTCGTTGAACCCTCCGGGCCTAGCATCGGCACGTCCTGTTGCCCGACGTTTATCTTGGGGTCCGTACCCGGGCCATTACCTGGCTCGTACACGCCGTCACCATCGTCAAAATAGGCGTTACGGATTGCGGCGTGAAGGTTGCCAGTCACGGGTGTGTCGAAGCACGAGTAGCGGACGTCGACGCGCACAATCAGTGTTTCGCCGAAATCAAGTCCAGTAATTTTGACCACACCGACCGTATTCGACGCACGGTTGATCGGTGGAGTAGTGTCCCCAAATGTCGATCCATCGGGCTCGTAGGATTCCTGGATAAGCGTGGCTGTCTCGTCACCGTCAAGGCCCAGGTTGCCATCCTCGCTGCTCTGCTGACTATTGAACGGAGGCGTCACGCCACTTACTCCGACATTCAAGATGTCGGAGTAACCGACACCTTGCTGGCCGTTGTTCTCGGCGTCGAAATCTAACTCGAGGAATATTGTCTGGCCCGTGCTGCTGCCACCAACCCCAACTTGAGCGAAGAAGACTATGCGGTCGTTGCAATCAAAGTCCTCCGACTCGAGCTGCTCCACGACATCGGTGTTAATGGTGCGGTCATCGAACGCCAGATCCTGGCCCTCGCTAGCACCTATCTCGCTGCCCCCGCTAGGGCCGTTTTTGTGGTATGTCGAGTCCTCGGCGGCAATGAAGTCCAGCGAAAAATCACCTGCCGCGGCATCTGCGGGCAAGAGATTGGTCACGGACACTATCGCAATTAGCGTCAGCGCAATCGCAGATGCTGTCCCGACCAGCATCGTCCATGGAGAGTATTTGAACATCCCGGTCCTCCAGTGAGGGCATCTCTGAGGAGCGGCGGGGGGCTTACTCCTTCTTAACCTTCATAAACCTGTGTATCACGGGTTATGACATCCGACAAGTACTTTTAGTGAGATTCTCCGAGTTAGATACATATATGCCACGATAAGCAGAGAAATTGCGATGCCTCGGTAACGTACTGCCGCAGGCCTTGGCAAAGACCGCGTAGGTCCCGAGGCCTGTTAACGTGCGGTACTGCGACAGCGCTCGAGGAGCATCGGCTCGCTGAATCCTGGCTCGTTCCATGGAATGTTGCGCCGTCAACCCAGTGGCGGCCGCTGGCGATTGACTAACCTGAACTTTCGCATCCTCCGCCTTAAGGGTGGCGCGAAGTGAAGAAACTTCATGACACGAACTGCCCAGATGTGTCAGCGTCGGTAAATCGAGCTCATCGCCGCACCCCAATGGCCAGAGTTCGATTGGAGCCCTTTGGTTGACTTGACCCGAAGGGCTCCTTCTTTTGATGAACCAGCGTTCGAGCCCAGTCGTTCTCGGCTCCGCAGTTCGGTGCAGACTGTCCTGAAGTTCCTTCATGACGCACCGGGGGTCGTGCGAGACAAATGATATGATTTCCTTAATAGGCACCCGTGATCTTGGCGCATAGCGCTTGAGCTAGCCAATGTGCGGGCATAGCGCAGACGTGGTCAGGTCTCCAAAACCACAGGTCGCCGGTTCGAGCCCTGCCGCCCCTGCCAATGTGCGGGCATAGCGCAGACGTGGTCAGGTCTCCAAAACCACAGGTCGCCGGTTCGAGCCCTGCCGCCCCTGCCAATGTGCCACTTTCGTGGGCGTTTTCAATACAAGCTCTTGTATATCACCTGAATCCTGGACGCCGAGCGTCTCAAGAATCCTCTATGCGCGCTCCATCGCGACGATCGCGGCCGCGACCGCGAAGCCGAACGTTGTCATCAGGCCCACTTGCTTGCCCCCGTACTTGTACGCCTCTGGCATCATCGTGTCCGCCAGCATCGTCAGGACGGCGCCACCGGCGAACGCCAGGACGAATGCGATGGCGGTATCGCTCGCCGTATCGAGCAGCGCGTAGCCTGCCGCCGAGGCAAAGCCGCAGATGACGACGATCGCGACCCAGAGGCCGATTATCCAGCGGGGCGAACGTCCAGACTTAACGAATCCTGTCGTAGCAGCCATCGACTCAGGCAGGTTGGAGAGGAACACCGCTGCCAGCATAGCGACGCTGACGCCCTCGCCGGTGAGCAGGGTTAACCCGAGCGTGATGGACTCCGGGATCCCGTCGAGGATGATTCCCAGCGTGAGTGCGAGCGCCGAGCCGCCGTCACTCTCCTGATCAGAGCTCTTCCGGTTCTCGCCCCCCAGGCGGTCGATGTACCAATCGCCAGCGAAGAAGGTGAGTCCACCAGCACCCAGGCCGAGCGCGATAGGCCAGTATTCTCCACCCGTTTCGAGCGCCTCGGCCACAAGCTCGTACGCGACGGCGCTGATCAGCACGCCCGCCCCGAACGCCATGATCAGGCCAAGGGCACCCTGCCCCACGGGTCTCCACATCACGATCAGCCCGCCGAAGAGAAGGGAAGAGGCACCAAAGACTCCCCAAACGAACGCTTCGCTCACGAGTGCTTCCCGATCGCCAGTGGCGTCATCCTGCTACTGGACTCCTTCCAGTTGCGCCGCGCCGCCGCCCGAGCGGAGACCGGGTAACGACGACAGCGAAGGTCCGCCCCCGACTTATCTTGATAGCGGCTCGCCGGGGAACTTGAGTCCGAAGCGTTCAACGAGTCCCGGGACGCTGTCCGGGTTTATTTCGAGCTCGTACTCGGCGCATAGCTCCATCAGCTCTTCGGGCGCCATCCCGGTGACGCCGCCGGCGTCGGAGAGCTTTTCGAAGAAGTTTTCGAAGCCGGCCGGGGAGAGGATTTCGAGGATGTACGCGGGCTCGTCGCCGGCGTTCCAGAAGGTGTGCCACTGGTCCCGGGGCTTGAAGACGAGGTCGCCGGGACCGGCCTCGAGTACCTCGTCGCCCAGCAGTGCGCCGACACGCCCCGAGATGATGTAGCTGTACTCGTCCTCGCGAGCGTGTTTGTGCAGGGGGGCTGCCAGAGCCTTCGCGGACATTGGGTGCTCGACCAGGGAGAATCGGCCGCCGGACTCATCTCCGTTGAGCATGAATCGGGCGCCGATGCTGCCCAGGAAACCGAGCTTTCCGTCCTTCGGACCTACTACCTTCGCCAATCGATCCCTCCCGGGGAGGCTGAGACCCCCCGCCGCTACTCTTCGCCTGATGGATTCGAGGCACAATCTACTCTCAGTGTGACCCTATGACAACGCCGATTGGTCGGGAATGCTCCTAGATGCCACCGCTGAACGTGTCGCAGGCGGCGGGGTTGGCGCCCTCATATCCCTCGTTGAACCAGTGCTGGCGCTGCTCTGATGAGCCGTGGGTCCACGTCTCGGGGTTCACTTCGCCCTGCATCCGGCTTTGAATGCGGTCGTCCCCCACTGCGGCGGCCGAGTCGAGCGCGTCGGCGATGTCCGCCGCTGTGAGGGCGGTGATGATGCCCGTTTGCGTGGCGTTGCGGGCCCAGACGCCCGCGAAGCAGTCCGCCTGCAGTTCGGTGCGGACGGCTTCGCTTTGCTCGCCCTGGCGGTCACCGCCGCGGCCGCGTTCGAGCGTACCCTCGAGATCCTGCACATGGTGCCCGTACTCGTGGGCCAGGATGTAAGCCGCGGCGAAGGGGCCGCCCTGTGCTCCGAAGTCAGTGCGCAGCTGGTCCAGGAATCCGAGGTCGATGTAGACCTGGGCGTCGGCCGGGCAGTAAAAAGGGCCCGAAGCGGAAGTCGCGTTGCCGCAGGCCGTGGCCACCCGGTCCGTGAAGAACACGGTCTGCGAGGGTGAGTAGGTACCACCGAGGCGAGTGTATTCATCGGTCCAGAACTGCTGGATGCTGTTCACGTAGGCGACGACGAGGCAGTCCTGGCGTTCGGTGGCGTCCGCTCCGGTCTGGCAGTCCTGGGCGAGTTGCGTGTTATCCGCTGACTGCCCCTCGAGGTTGCCGAGCCCGGCGCCGAGTCCCCCTGCCCCGGTCAGGAGACCACTATTGAGCACCACCAACACGAGCACGGTGATAATAACGCCCGTAATGCCCCCACCCACGGGCAAACCCATCGGGACGCCACCGATACCGCCAACACGACGAGCGCCGCGGCGGTCTTCGATCTGCGACGTGTCAAGGCGCGCTCCGCGATTAATCCGGGGCATACCCCGAGGTTACCGGCGGCGAGTTACGGTTACATACGATGCGGGGCGGAGGGTATAGCAAAAGTGTCGTAACGCTACCGGACTGCTTTGCCGTCGCGCCTTTTGGGGTATACTATTGGGCACGCGCCACCGGCCAGGCCGGACGTTTAGATCAGCGTTTCGTTGTACACTGGCGCAAGTATTCAACAGGTCAAAGGATAAGCATGCCAGAAGTAATCATCGCTCCGGGTTCGAATTTCGAGCAGGCTCTTAAGCAGTTCAATAAAAAGGTGCAGTTGTCCGGGGTCCTGAAAGAGGCCCGGCAGCGGCAGTACTTTGAGCCCCCGAGCGTTGTACGTAAGCGCAAGGCCGCCTCGAAGCTGCGCAAGAGCCAGAAGGCGACACGGCTGGAGGCCGCGAACCAGTCCAAGTACGGTGGCGGCTCGCGCCGGCGCTAGTATCTACTAGTTCTCTGCTCGCAAACCTGCTTAACCTCCTGAGACTGTCTGACGTTGACCGTTAGTAGCGGCATGACATACTTGTCACGATTGCCAGCCGCATAACCTGCGCTCGAAGGAGGTCTCCTCATGACTCGTTTCGGTTTCTTATTCCCCGTTATCGCCGTTCTCGGCGCCCTGGCCGCGTTTGTCGCCATCATGGCGTTGGCAACGCCTGCGCAGGCGGCTACGATCGTCGTCGACACCATTGTTGACGACACCAACGCAAACGGTGACTGCAATTTACGCGAGGCCATAATAGCGGCGGAAACGGACACGGCCTTTGATACCTGCCCCGCCGGCTCGGGGGCGGACGTGATAACGCTCCCGGCGGGAACCTACGTCCTGTCACAGGGACAGTTCGACATTTCCACGGACATCACCATCAACGGCGCTGGCGCCGCCAGCACGGTCATCGATGCGGCCGGAAGCAGCAGAGTGTTCCAGTATGAATTGCCCAACGCCAGCGCCGGCGGCCTCAACGACCTGACAGTACAGAACGGCTCCGCAGGCTCTGGTGGAGCGCTCTTCATAGACGCCATCGTTGCGATTAACAACGTCGTGGTTCAGAACAACTTGGCGGACGGCGACGGAGGTGGCATCTTCATCGACACGACGGGTACGCTCAACGCGACGAACTGCACGGTAAGTGGAAACT
>DAINRO010000002.1:9637-21269 GCA_036741795.1 Chloroflexota bacterium | reverse complement strand
CTCCAGCACCGGTGACCCAGGCACCAGCGGCTCTCCCGCCCACGGGTGGCGTGCAGGACTCTGGGAGCAGCGTGGCGTGGCTCGGACTGGCGGCGCTACTGGCCGCGATGGCCGGCGGCGCGCTGGTGTTTAGCCGCGCGAGACGCTAAGCAATCTTTGGATTCTGACGGAGGCCGCCCGACAAATCGGGCGGCCTCTCCATTTGTGGGTGAAAACGAGAACGGACGGTACGATTACCAGCGATGACCTTGGGAGCGGTTTCGGTCACAATCTAACCGGATAGACTGGTTCCGCGTTTCTCTAGTAGCCCGCGTAGTTGCGGGGATGAGGTGATGTTATGCGTTCGTTGATTGTGATCCTCCTGATCGCTGTTGGACTCTTGCTGTCGATTCCGGCCAGTGTGGCCTCGTGGCAGGAGCGGGTCATCTACGACGAGGACAAGTTCGTCGGGATGATCGACGAGTCACTGGAACAGGAGGAAGTGCAGACTGCCCTCGCCCAGCGGCTAACGGCGACCTTGATGGTGGAACTGGAGATCCAGGACCGCATTGGGACGGCTCTAACGAGATTAGAGGAAGAAGGGCCGGAGGGAATCCCGTCGGGGGCATTCCTTGAAGGCCCACTGGCACGTGTAACCCAGGATGCGATTTACCGGGCAACGCTGAGGGCGATAGAGGAGCAGCCGCTGGCAGAGGTCCGGGACAGATTGCTGAGGGCGGTGCACAGCCGGGTTATCGCGGTCATCGAGAACGACACGGAGTTATTGCAAGAGCAGGGCGACCAGGTGGTCATCGACATGAAGCCTGTGCTGGAGGCGATTATCCTCGAGATCGGTGGTGAGCGCGGCGAGAATTTCCTGAACGAGGTAGAACTGCCACCGGAGGCAGGCACGATCGTCCTCTTCGAGAAGGACGATGTGACGGGCTACCGGCTGTTCTTCTGGTGGATGCGGCAGTCTATGCCGGTCCTACCGATCATCGCAGCCCTGCTGCTGCTTCTCGCAATCGTGATTTCCAGGGACCGGAGCCGTACGGCAATGATCGTCGGTGGATTCCTGGTGGCAGTGATGGCGCTGACGATCCTGGCAGTCTCAGTCGCCGGGAACCTGGCCGCAGACCTGCTGGCGCAGACTCCTGAGGGCGAGGAGGCGCTGAAATCGATCTATGACGTCATCGTGAGGAGCTTCAAGCAGCAGCAACTCTTCTTGATTGGGGCGGGCGTCCTGCTGGCGGTTGGTGGCTGGTTCTTCGGTGACTCCAGGGCTGCGGAGGGAATCCGCGGCCGGCTCCGGGGGGAGCAGGCCACCGGCGAGAGCGCCGGGTTCGCAGGATGGGCGCGGGAGCACGCGATTGCCCTGCGGGGCGCCGGCCTGGTTGGCGGAGCGCTGCTGCTGGTCGTTTGGCCGGAACTGGACACGAGGTTCGTGGTGACGGTGTTCGCGCTGGTGGCCGTCTACCTGCTGGCGCTGGCGCTAATCACCAGCGATGCGGGATGGGCTGTGACGGCACGAGCCCGCCTCGACGAGTTGAGCGACAAACACTTGGCCGCAGCCACGGGAGTGCAGGGCGGCGGCTTCGCGGGATGGGTGGCGACACACGCGTCGTCGCTGCGCATCGCCGTAATAGTGCTGGCCGTGGCGTTCCTGGTGTTCTGGCCGACCGTGAAGCTCTCGACAGTGGTTGTGATTGTCGCGCTGGCGCTGCTGTTGCTGGCGGGAATCGACACATTGGTCAACAGGCAGAGGATAGAAGGGAGCGCTAAGGGCGAAGACACCGCGTAGTCGACTTGTGCGGGGTTTCACAAAAACATAAGGCTTGCCTGTGCACTCTAGGCGGTTAGGGCCGCCACGACCCGGTCGGGGAAGTTTGAGCAGATGCCATCGGCGTCCAGGTTTATGAGACGCCGAATCTGGGCTTCGTTGTCGGCCGTCCACGAGTAGAGTGCGAGGCCGCTGCGGCGGCAGTCCTCGGCAATCGCTGGGGTGAGGGCGTCGCAGAAGACACTGACGCCCTGGAGGCCGGTCTTGAGGGCGAGATGGCGCATCTTCGGCCACTCCGGCAGCGCCTGCGGGCCAAGGAGAATGGCGCCGGGGATTCCGGGATCCACGGCGCGCATGCCGGCGAGGGCAGGGAGGAAGAAGGACCACGACATGACCTGGTCGCGGGCCCCGGCGTCGCGGACGACGCGGGCGATGTGCTTCTCGATTCCAGGCGCCTTGATCTCGATGACGAGGAGGACGTGTCCCTTGGTGAGGTCAAGGACTTCGGCCAGCGTTGGTACCGGCTGGCCTTTCACCGTGAGGGACTTCAGCTGGTCTAGCGTGAGGTCTGCGACGGCGCCCGTGCCATTGGTGGAGCGGTCGACTGTGAGATCGTGCATCAGTACCGGCACGCCGTCGGCGCTGGCCTGTACATCTATCTCGATCGCGTCCGACCCCAGTTCGATGGCCTTCTGAATGCCCGCGAGGGTGTTCTCGGGGGCGTGGCCGCCACAGGCGGCATGGGAGATCACTAGAGGACGCACGAGGGGATTATGGGTCAGGGGTTGGCTGGCGGCAACCGCCGGTAACCCGGCTAGCGCCGCCCGGAGCACTCTGGCGGCGCATCAGTCGCCGTTTCTGCCGGCCGGGTTCTCTGCCAGAGGCTGAAGCCGTCCTCCTCCCGGATCCGGTCGAACCCCAGTTGGGGAAGGGAGGCCAGGCAGCGGTCGTATCCGGCGGCGTGGTCCTCGGCCGGGACGGGGCCGTATGCGTCCAGCAGGACGAATTCGGCGTCCAGGATCCTGGGGAACTGGTGGATATGCGTCCGCTCCGCCAGGTGCGGGACGAACGGTGACTGGGCGCTGACTCTCGCGTCGGGCGGGATATCTCCGACGAAATCCGCGGCAAGAGTGGCGTGATCATCTACGTCGAAGCGTCTCCAGTCGGTGGAAAACGATGGCGGTAGAGGAGACAAGAACGCAAACAGCAGGACAGGCACGGCGAAGGCCATCACGGGCCAGGCGACGGCGTTCAGACGAAGCGAGCCCAGCCGCAAGCTGCATTGGCGGTCCACGTGGGTACGTACGACGACCGCTGCGATGGTTAGCGCCACGAGCGACGGCACGAGGAAGTAATGGAGTTCCAGGTCGCCCTGGGACGGCGATTTCGATAACAAAGGAATAACCATCACGAGGGCAAGCGCGGGCCACAACCGTGGCGCGAGGAGCGGCAGAAACGCCGCCGATGCGAGCACAAGGATGATAGCCTCGACGGAGTCGATCCGCAGCAGTTGTTCTGCCACGAGGTGAGGGTGGGTGATCGCCCCGAATACGACGCCCAGGGGTGTGTCGCCGAGGTAACTGTACCGTTCCAGGAAGGGGTTCAAATCGTCCCCGCGGAAATGCGGGATGAGCAACGCTGTCACGAAGTAGCCGTAAACGACGGATACGCCCGCGAGGACCGCGGCGGCTTTCGCCTGTCCAAAGGCGATCCAGGCGATCCATGCCAGGGCAAGGGCAAGGAGAGCCCCATCTTCTTTCAGCGTTAGCGTTAAGAGCCCGCAGACCAGGAAAGCAATGGGCAGTCCGCGACCCAGTGCCCAGAGGGCGCTGAAGGCGAGTAACGGCGCGAACGCCTCCGTGTGAAAGTCGAACGATACGGCTCTCGCGGCGCCGAGACCAACGAGGTAACCTCCGGAAAGTGCTGCAGCGGGCGCGTACCCGGCGGCCTGGCGCACGAAGGCGTACAGCGGGACAACGGCTACCGCCAGGGCGACAGCCTGGGCGACCAGCAGAGGCTCGGGGCCAGCAGCCAGCCACTTGATCGGGACAAGAAGCAAGAGTATGGGCTGCCAGTGATCTCCTGCGTAGGAAATATCGCGGAATGAGTAGGAGAATGGCCGGCCCTCCGATGTGTTCCAGACGACCTGGTCGATCAGGCCGAGGTCCCATCCGTTCGAATGGAACGCCCGGTGGATCAGGATGCTGCTGACGGCCCAGTACGCGGCCACGAACACGGCGACAACTCCAACGGCGACGGCTTCGGCAGTCGCCGGGAGACGCACGGTCGTGGGCAGGGTCTCGTCATCACTCGTGCGAACGAGGACCGATTGAGATTGAGTCATGCTGGTGTGTAACCAGCTTAGATTAGCGAGTAGAACCTCGCCACACACAGCACGTATAGCGAATGTTGCAGTTGGCGAGCATACAGCCCCCCTCACTCTTGATACGCTACCTGGGGAAGCGGAAGAGTGTGAGGCTCGAATCAAGCCTGTCCGGCGATGGGATGAGCCGATTATCATGCCCACCCGGGAGTTATTGTCCAGGGATCCCTGAGCACTACGTAGGCGCGATCCGCCCCAGTAAGGCCCCTTTTCAGCCCGCCTTCCGAAACCTCACCGTTACCCATCAGCCACCTCCCTTTATCCTCGCGCAAGGTCTCAAACGCGATGCTGGCAATCGTAGGACGATGGAAACATGTCGCCGGAGCGAAGCCGGTAGCACAGTGCTACCCGGAGGCAGCTCTGCTGGCGGTGCAGTTAGACCAAATTATCGCCCGGTCCGGCGCGGGCACACACGAGGTAACGAATGGAAGTAGAAGCGTTTGACCTGGAGCGCATGTTCCTGGGCGATATGGACGCCATTTTCCTGCTGGAGATCGTCTTCCGCACGGTCTTCATGTACGGTTTTGCCCTCCTCCTCATCCGCGCCCTGGGCAAGCGCGGCCTGGGACAGATCGCCCCCTTCGAGTTCGTCATCATCATCGCCCTCGGTTCCGCCGTCGGCGATCCCATGTTCTCGGCCGACGTGCCCCTCCTCCACTCGATGGTCGTCGTCTCCCTGGTCGTGGTCATGAACCAGACCCTCTCTCGTGCGACGCAAAACAACCGGAAGCTCGAGGCCTACGTTCAAAGCTACCCTGCCTGCCTGGTCAAGGATGGCCGGCTCGAGGTCGAGACCCTCGCCCGCGAGCGGATATCAAGGGACGAGGTTTTTTCCGCGATGCGGTTGGCCGGGGCCGAGCACCTGGGGCAGGTAAAAAGGGCCTATCTCGAACCGAACGGGCAGTTTAGCGCCTTCCTGGGGAACGCCGACGAGGTCCGCCCGGGGCTCAGCCTCTGTACGCCCGGGGACGAGGCGAGGGATAACCCGCTCGGCGCGGGCGCCGTCGCCCCGGAGGAAGGGGACTACGCCTGCGCCCACTGTGGTCACTCGGACCCCCTCAAAGCGGGTGATGCTGTATCGCCGTGTCCGTCCTGCGGCGACACGATCTGGGAACCGGCGATGACGTCCGTCAGCTAGCAGGACGACTACTCGGCGTGGCCCGCCATGCTGAGCGAAGGTCAGGTGTCAACCTGGCGGGGTGGTGTCAGGCGCGAGTCGTGGACCTTCCGCCCTGATTTGCTCCTGGCCTCCGCGTGCTATCCAGGCCAGTGGGCCCGTCTCGGTTGGGCTCACTGCTACCGGCAAAGCAGGTACAACCTCCCCGTGTGTGCCACACCACGGGCCGATGCCGCCTTCGATGTGTCCGGGGCCCATCAGGATATTGCACGACTCGCACCGCAGATGTGCCGCCATTTCCCGCCTGAGGCAAGCGCTGATTGCCAGGTCCCAGGCTGCAGCGCCGCGCTGCTTCGGCGTGGGGCTGTCGCTGAGGAACCGTTGTGCAAACGGGTGGGGCAAGACACCGCGGATATACGCCTGCAGGGGATCAGCCTTGAGCTGGAACGATGACGCGCTCAGGCAAATAGGGCACTCGAGTTGGTAGGGCATGATGAATCGATTCCGTCGCGCCAACGTTAGGGAGATCGGCGCCCGTCACCGATGTGGTACTGAAACTCGTGGGGGTCGGAGGTGTCAGTGGACTTCAGGCGTTCCAAGCAAGCTTGAACGCGACACCTTCAGCATACTCCTAACCGGCATCCCCTGCGGCCCACGGCGGTATTGGTGATAACTCAACATGAGCCTTCATTCCCACTCTCCGCTCTTCACTCTTTACTCTTCCTCCCGCCCCAGCCGCTTCCCAATCTCACCCCGCACCCTCCAGCCCTGGCGGCGCGCGAGCGAGCGCAGTTCGGTGAGGCGGCGGTCGACTTCGCTGCGCACCGGCTGCCAGCGGGTGCGCTCGGGGGCGGCGGCGGTCCAGCGCAGGGCGACGGCGGCCCAGGTGAGGCCGGCGCCGAAGCTCGCCAGCACGAGGTTGTCGCCGACGTCGATCCGCTCGGTGCTGAGAGCTTCGTAGAGGGCGATCGGGATCGAGGCGGCGCTCGTGTTGCCGTAGTCGCCGACGTTCGAGAACACCTTGTCCTCGCCCAGTCCCAAACGCTTTGCGGTCGCGTCCAGGATCCTTGAGTTGGCCTGGTGCGGGATGTAGAGGTCCACGTCGTCTACGGTCAGCCCGGAGGACTCCATCACGTTCTGCGAGGCCTTCGCCATCATCTGCGTCGCCGCCCGGAAGATCTGGGGGCCGTTCATCCGCAGGTAGTAGTCGCCGTGGTGGAGGGCCTCATGGGAGGCGCCGTTCTTGCCGTTGGCGCCCTTCGGAGCCACGTAGTGCGCGTTGTGCGTCCTGGCGCCCGCCGGGATAGTCAGCAACCCCGCACCGGAGCCGTCGGACCCGACGTCCGAGCCCATGATGCCGGGTGCGCCACCAGCCTCGAGCACGACCGCCCCGGCGCCGTCGCCGAAGAGGACGCAGGTGCTGCGGTCCTTCCAGTCGAGATGGATCGACAGCTCGTCGGCGCCGATCACGAGCGCCTTCTTCGAGCGCCCGCTCTCGATCAGCCCCGCCGCAGTCGTCAGCGCGTAGACGAAGCCAGAGCAGGCTGCGTTCAGGTCCATAGCCCCGGCGTTCTTGGCCCCGATCCGGTCCTGCACGATCGAGGCCGTTGCCGGCATCACGTGGTCCGGCGTGGCCGTGGCGACGATAACGAAGTCGATCTCGCCGGCGGATAGGCCGGCCACCTGCAAAGCCTCACGCGCCGCCCTAATCGACATAAAAGATGTCGATTCATCGCGCACCAGGTGCCGCTGCCGGACCCCCGTTCGCGTCGAAATCCACTCGTCGGACGTGTCCAGCCCCAGCTTCACAAACTCGGAGTTGGGGATGACCTGCGGTGGCACGAACATCCCCCAGCCGGTAATCCCGGCGTAGGTCTTGAGCGAAGGCTGCGTCACAGCCGGAGAGGGGGCGGTGGTTTCAGCGATCATCCTTCACTCTTCACCACTCACTTTTATATTTACTATTTGCCATTTACTATTCAGTCGGCCTCAAGCCCGAGTGAATGCGCGGTGATCCGCCAGATCTCGTCCGGGGTGAAGAACGTCGTGCGGTAGTCCACGAGGCTACCGGTGCCTTCGTCCCAGCGGCCGTCGTAGGCATCCTGGACCCAGTCATAGACTTCCTTGACGACGCGGCTCATCGTCGTCACCTTGAGGTCGACACCGCGTCGTTCCGCCTCCGCGTTCAGGACGGCGACGATCCCTTCGGACCCGGACATCGCGCCGATGACGGCGCGCTCGGAGCCGGACTGGCCGACGAGCGCCGGGTCGTAGGCGAGGTAGATCAACCCGCCGGGCGCTTCGTCCTGCCGGGCGACGCCGGCCTGGTGGATGCCGGCCTGGGTCGTGAAGACCTCACCGATGATCGGCGAGTTCGCGGCCAGCGGTACGTAAGGCTCGATCAGCTTCTTCATGTCGGGGAGGACCTGGAGGTTGAAGCCAGGGTCGCCGTAAAGGCGGATCATCGCCGCCACCATCTGCTCCATCGAGGTGTTGCCGGTGCGCTCGCCCAATCCGGCGAAGGCGACGTTCGCCTTGCGACAACCATACCGCCAGGCGGCGATGCTGTTCGCCGTGGCGAGGCCGAAGTCGTTGTGACCGTGGAACTCCAGCTCGGCGCCGGTTTCGCGGTAGAGGAGGGACATGAGCGCCGGGATCCCCTGGGGCGCCTTCGCGTACGGGTCGGGGACGCCCCAGCCGATCGTGTCGCAAATGCGGAACTTGGCCTTGCCCTCGGTCTGTTCGAGGACGAGGCGAATGAAGGGGATTACCCAGCCGTCGATGTCGGCACGTGTGGCGTCTTCGAGGTGGATGCGCGGCGTGATGCCGTATTCGAGGGCGGTGAGGATGGGCTTGAGGTACTTGTCCATCGCCTCGGACTTCGAGGCGTAGCCGAGCTTGTCGAAGATGTGGTGGTCGGAGGAGGAGGCGAGCATGCCGGTCTCCTTGACCTTGCCCTGGCTGATCTCGTTCAGCTCCTTCACGTCCTTCGGGTTCGCGCGGATCCAGGTCGTGATCATCGGCCACTCGTAGCCCCGCTCCAGCAGCTTCTCCAGCACCCAGGCGTCGCGCTTGTGGTAGATGAACGTCTCGATGGCGTAAATGCGCCCCGTCCCGTTGTCCAGCTGGTGGAGCAGATCGACGTACTCGATCCGCGACTCGTTCGGGAAGAACGGGAACCGCGAGTCCTGCGCGCCATCGCGCAGCGTCGTATCCGTGATCAGCCGCGGCTCGGTATCGCCAACGGGCGGGGTCGCGGGCTGATCAGCCATCTCCACGGGCGGCATTTGCCCCTGGAAGTTGTAATAAACGCGCTCTTCGTTAACGCTCTTTTCAGTTGGTTCTTTGGTGACCATTCGCTATCCCTGCTATGAGTGGGGTGAACAACATCATAGTAAGGCCAACGGGAGTGGCTTGCCAGCGCGTCGCGAAGGTTGCGGTGTGGACAGGATCCGCATTCTTCTCGTCCCGTTACGCCTCACTATTCCGTATAATCCCCCCATGCCTTCACGCTGGGACACCGTCCAAACCCCCGACGGCCCCATGCCCGTCTACGTCAGCGCCCCCGCCGGCGCCAACGCCCTCGCCACCGTCGTGGTCATCCAGCACGCCGGCGGCGTCGACGACTTCGTCCGCACCATGGCCGACCGCCTGACCGACGACGGCTTCGTCGCCATCTCGCCCGACCTCTACCACCGCGAGGAATCTGACTCGAAGGACGACCCGATGACGCGCATGATGCGGCTCCGCGACGCCACCGTCGTCTCCGACGTAAACGCCGCGGTCGAGCACGCCAGGACGCTCGCCGAGGTCGACGGCGACCGCCTCGGCATCACCGGCTTCTGCATGGGAGGCCGCGTCACCTGGCTGATGGCCGCGAAGAGCGACGCCTTCAAGGCCGGCGTGATCTGCTGGGGAGGCAACATCATGGCCCCCTGGGGCGAGGGCCCGGCCCCCTTCGACCTGACAGGCGACGTAACGTGCCCCATCCTCGGCCTCTTCGGCGAGGAGGATCCAAACCCGAATCCCGCGGACGTCGCGAAGCTCGACGCGGAGCTGGATCGCGTCGGCGTCCGCCACGAGTTCCACTCCTACCCCGGCGCAGGCCACGCCTTCATGAACGAGAGCCGGCCGAGCTACCGGGAAGAAGCAGCGAAGGACGGCTGGGCTAGGCTGGTGGACTGGTTCGACGCCCACCTCCGCGCGTGAGTGCTCAGTGCTTAGTGCTTAGTGCCTGGTGACTGACGATCCCGCGCCCACCCTCAAGCTCGTCCTCGCCTGGTCCCCCCGCCGCAACCTCTGTAACATCGTCGCCGACCGGCTCGCCGCCCTGGCAGCGGCGGACGACATCCGCCCCCTCGGCGACGATGCCCACGTCGTCTACACCGCCCTCAGCGCGGACGAAGTGCGGGATGCCCTGCGGGATGGACTAACGGCGGATGAGGGATTGCTCGTTGCAGAGTTCGAAGCCTGGTCAGGCTACGGCCAGTCGCTGGACGCCACCTGGCTGCTCGCCCGCGGCCACTAACGTTCTACTCTTCGCCTTAGCCAAGCGACAGCCGCACCAGCATCCACCAGTCCTCCACCACGTGCGGCCGCTTCCCCGCCATCGCCCGCGCCTTCCGCCACCCGTGCGAGATCAACCTCCACACCGTCACCGCCGCCACGATCCCTGCCGTCACCAGCACCGCGATCAACGCCAAACTCCCCAGCGCTCCCAGCACCGGTCCACACCCCGCCAGCACCGCCGCGCCAAAGCCGGCAGCCAGGAAAATCCCCAGCCTGACCCCAATGCTTGCCGCGAGCCGCCACGTGCCTGCCGAGAAGGCCAGTCGCCATGCTGCCCCGGGCACCATCAGCGCGTACAGCGCCACCGCGGCCGAGGCGTACACCGCTGGCTCCGAGCCGGTCTGGTTGCCCATCCCGAACAGCACCAGCGCGCCCATCATTGCCTGGCCGGCCAGCCGGACATTTGGCTCCGGTCTCGTCGCAACTCTCGATGTAAAGCGCATCTGTCAGGGACTCCGGTGTTTCCTGACGCTTCCGCTGGCCGCCTGTTACGGAACGGACCTCGCGCACATCATGGTTATGGAGGAGAATTGATTTAGATGCCGTTAAGGACAGGCCGACGCGACTGGCTTTGGGCCGTGACGATTGTGGTTCTCGTCGGCCTTGCCGGATTCGTGGTGGTCGCTCTTCTCTTCGGCGGCGAGGACGAGGCGGAGACAATCGACGAGGTCGCGGGTGTCCCCTGCCAGACCGGCGAACAGCTCAAATATCACGGTCACGTCCGTGTTGCCATCTCGATCGAGGGCGAAGAGTTCCTGATTCCGCGCAACACCGGCATCCGATACAACTTTCCTACGCCCGACTCGCCGGATGGGCCGACGCCCGAGCCCGAGTTCGTCTGCATCTTCTGGCTCCACACCCACTCCGATCAGCTTGTGCACCTCGAGGCTCCCGAGAAAACCGACTTCACCCTTGGCCAGTTCTTCGAGATCTGGGGCGAGCCGCTCAGCGAGACCCAATTGCTCGACCGGACGGCGGTGCCTGAAGAGACGGAGATCCGGGCCTATTTCAACGGCGAATTGTGGGACGGTGATCCCGCTGACATTCCGCTGAACAACCAGGACATCATCTCTCTGCAGTATGGCCCGCCATTCGTCGATCCACCCACCGAAGTGGTGGAGGAGTCGTGAAGCGAGTCCGCGTCCACAACGTCACGATGGGTTGGCCGGTAGCCGAAGCGGATCACGCCACTAGCATGTGGTCCCGCTTCTGGGGCCTCATGGGCAAGAAACCCATGCCCGAGGGCAAAGCGCTGCTCATCGACCCCTGCTCGTCAGTGCACACCATGTTCATGCGCTTCCCAATCGACGTCGTCTACCTGTCGAAAGAAAACCGCGTAGTCAAAATCGCCCCCGAAATGCGAGCCTGGCGCGCAGGCCTCGGCGGCAAGGGCGCCCACAAGGTGCTGGAAATGCTCCCCGGAGCCGCCGCCAATCTCGAAGTAGGCGACGAAGTAGCCCTCGACCCGCTCGCCTGACCGCTTCGGCCGATGCTTATTAGGCCCAGCTAATAGGCCGCGTTAGCCCGCGGAATTTGTTTCGCAGAATCGGGACTCAGCCTCGTCATCCTGACCGCAGTCAGGATCTGGGGAGGGGGATTCCCTCCTCATTCCTCACTCTTTACTCTTCGCCCCGTCACTAGGCGGTTCCGATGACCCACCAAACGCCGCCAGCTCGCCCATCCGTGCCTCCAACCGGCTCAGCATCAACGCTTCCACGTCCCCCTCTACCGTCGTCCGGCGCGGCCCACGTGCCTTTGGCTTTGGTGGCGGCTGGAGGCCATCGTCGGTAATTTCTGCCTTCGC
>DAINRO010000002.1:0-9537 GCA_036741795.1 Chloroflexota bacterium | reverse complement strand
GTGCCTTTGGCTTTGGTGGCGGCTGGAGGCCATCGTCGGTAATTTCTGCCTTCGCCTTCGCCTTTTTGGTCCGTCGTAACCGGCCCGCCTGCGACGGAGCCGGGTCCGGTATCTTGGCCGGCTGAGGCGGAGTGGGTGTCGGCGCCTCTTCCTCGACGACTGGCTCAGTTTCCTTCAATACGTACCGCGTCTTCAGCATGTCGGCCGTCGCTTCGGCTGCTTCTGCGTCAGGTTCCGGCGCTACTTCGACGGGCGCCTCTTCCGTCGCTCCTTCGACCACCACTGAGGCCGTCGCGTCCATCTCTTCGGCGACGACCTCCGGGTCGGCAACAACTTCCGGCGGCATCAGCTGCGCCCATGGCTGCCACAGGGGGTGGAGGAGCGCCTCATCGGCGACGGCTACCTCGGCGGCGGCCACGTCGGCAACCGCCTCCGCCGCCTCATCCACGCCGTCGTCGTTCAAGATCGGCTCGAACGTGGGCTCAGCCTGCGTTTCCTCCGGCGCAGCCCCATCCTCGGCTGCCGCCGCGGCCTTTGCGATCCCTTCGTCGTAGATCGCCCGCTTCTCCGGGTCGTTGAGCACGGCGTACGAAGTGTCCAGGAGCGCGAGCAGCTGCGCCCGTCGCTTCGATGCCGGGTTGAGGCGCAGGTACTGCTGCTTCATCACCCGGTACGCATCGGGAATCGACGATTGCAGTGTCGTCGGGTGTAGCCCCATCACCTCGTACGGGTCTGCCGTTATGTGCAGCTTGTTGCGGCCCGGCAGGAAGCTCAGGCGGGAGTTCTTCGCCCGCTGGAACTTGCGCCTGGTGAGCGGCTCTTTGTCGAGGCCGATAGACGCGTCGTACTCCTTGCGGACTTCGGGGTCAGACAAGGTCTCGTATGCCCGCATCGCGTGGTAGAGCATGGTATCGATCCGCGGGTCATCGCCCCGGTACGCCTGCAACTCCTTGACCAGGTTCCAGTAGCTGGCGCTAATCAGATCGACCGGCGCGCAGGGGTCGATGCCCAGCGCCTCATACGCTGTTGCGGTTTTGACTTCGCTCGCGTCGATCGCCATGGCTAGTTACCTACTCGTTCAGGTAATTCAGGAAGTGAATTGCCATTGGTCCAATCGTCACGATGAAGAATGCCGGCATGATGAACAGGACCAGCGGGAACACCATTTTGATCGGCGCCCGCCTCGCAATCTCTTCCGCCCTTTGCCGGCGCTGCACTCGCAACGTAAAGCTCTGCGCCCGAAGCACGCGCCCCAGGCTTGTGCCGAGTTGTTCCGCCTGGATCACGGCGTTCACGAAGGTCGTTACTTCCTGCACGTCCACGCGATACACCATGTCTTCGAGCGCCTCTCGTCTCGGTCGTCCCATTCCAACTTGCCTCAACGTCAATGAGATCTCGCCGGCCAGCGGCCCCTTGAGCTTCGTCGAAACCTGACGCAGGGCAGCGTCCAACCCGAGGCCCGCCTCCACGCAAACCGTGACCATATCGAACATGTCGGGCAGGCGACGCCAGATCTGCAGCTTCCGATTTCGTACCGTTCGTCTCAACCAGACAAATGGGAGGATCAAACCCACGAACACAAGGAAGATCACGACCAGCGTCGCGACGGAACTGTCGGAGCCCGCCGACACAAAAATAATCGCGAAGAGCACCGGAACCAGCACCGCAAACATCAGGACAATTGTGAAGAATGCCTGCGTAGATACTGGTGAACCCGCCGATAGAAGCTGGCGGCTCGTTCGAGCCACGAAGGTGGTCGGTAACAGGCCAACAAAGAATTTGACGACTCCGTCGACAACGGGGATGAATACGCGGTCCGAGAACGGAGCCTCCATCGGTGATGCCGCCTGTGATGGCGTCATCCGACTTAGCCGCGCCTCAGCGGGATTGCGGATAAGCCCACCGGCCCACGCGAATAGCGCCGCGACCGCAACGAACGCCGCTATTGCTGCAACTAAAGCAACCATCGTCCCTATACCTCCAGCCGCAGCAATCGGCGAATAGTAATGACGCCAATTACCTGCAACAGTACCGCGACCGCAAGCACTATGCGTCCTGTTGGGTCAGTGAATAGTATCGTCCAGATATCAGGTGCTATCGCCGTGAATACCAGTAGCAGTAACGCTGGGTAAATCGACAGTATCAATCCGGCAAAACGCTGCGATGCTGTCAATGCTCGAATCTCACCCTGGAGCCGGTGGCGTTCTCGGATGGTCTCCGCGACGTTATCGAGGATCTCGGAGAGGTTTCCTCCCGTCGTTCGCTGGATCAGGATCGTGGACACAAGCATGTCCATGTCGTAGGTGCCAACTCGCTCGGCCATCCGTTCTAGCGCCTCTTCTGAAGGTGCACCGAGCGACGTGTCACTTAAGTACTGCTCGAATTCGCCTTTGATTGGCTCATCGACTTGAACTGCAGCCAGTTCCATCGCCTGGGTGAACGCGAACCCGGATCGCAGCGAGTTGGCCATCAAAGCGACCGCTTCCGGTAGCTGATTGCCGAGCTTGTCCTTGCGTCGCGATTTCCTGAATCCGACGTACCAGCCCAGGATCATAAAACCCAGCACTGCAGCGCCGATCAATATAAGCGGCAGCAGGGAGGAGGAAGCGAAGATCAAGAGAAACGGCAGCGTTACCATGACCGCGAGGAAGATCCGAAGGAGCAGGTACTCACTCACCTTCAAGGTCAAACCCGCCTGCGCCAGATCGACGCGCGCCTTCTCACCCCATCCGGTCCCGCCCGTTAGGCGTCGTATCAATGGGAACGTGCCGCTGTCGGTCTTCAGGACATTTTCGACGTCTGCGCCCTTCTTGTCCTGCTTCTGCATCGCCGCGAGCCGCGTTTCAACTCGACCCGAATTACGTGCAGTTAGCAGCCAGAGCACTAACGCTGTCACGGATACGAAGACCAGGATCGCTGCCAGGACTTCCATCACGCCCACCTACCCACGTTTGGCAAGATTGTCTCGATAGGAATCCCGGCCTGAGTAAATCTGTCCGCGAAACTGGGCATGATCCCGGTGCCCTGCATCTCTCCGATGATCCGTCCGTCCTCTGCAATCGACGTTGTGTGGAACAGGAAAATATCTTGCATCGTTACCGTCGCTTCTTCCATTCCGACTACTTCGGTGACGCTGACGATGCGGCGTGAGCCGTCGGAGAACCTTGCGAGGTGGACGATAAGATGGAACGCCGATGCCATTTGTTCGCGTATCGCTCTTGCTGGCAGATCGAATCCCGCCATCAATACCATGTTCTCGATCCTAGACAGCGCATCGCGCGCGGAGTTCGCGTGCACCGTGGTGAGGGACCCCTCGTGACCGGTGTTCATCGCCTGCATCATGTCGAACGCTTCCGGACCACGCACCTCGCCGATGAGGATCCGATCCGGCCTCATGCGAAGGGTGTTCCTCAAGAGGTCGCGCTGTGTCACCTCGTTCTTGCCTTCGATGTTCGGCGGCCGCGCCTCCGCCGAGATTACGTGGCGTTGTTGCAGCTTTAGCTCGATCGGGTCCTCGATGGTGACGATGCGCTCTCTTTCTGGGATGTACTGCGACAGCGCATTGAGTATCGTCGTCTTCCCAGTTCCAGTTCCTCCGGAAACCACGATGTTTAGTCGTAATTGGATGCAGGCCCGCAAGAATTCTGCGACCTCTTCGCTCATCGTCCCGTTCCCCACTAGGTCCGTCATGTTGTACTTGTCTGGCCGGAACTTCCTGATCGTGATCACTGGTGACTTGGGGATCAGCGGCGGAATGATCACGTTCACACGCGAACCGTCGGGTAGTCGCGCATCGACGAACGGTGACGATTCATCCACGCGCCTGCCGAGAGGCGCGATGATCCGGTCCACGACGAGCATGATGTGTTCGTTGTTCCTGAACCTCAGCGCCGCCAGGTAGATGATGCCGTCCCGTTCGAAGTACACCTCATCGGGAGCGTTCACCATTACTTCTGAGATGGACGGGTCGCTGACTAGCGGTTCCAGCGGGCCCAACCCGATCGCGTCGTCGATGACGCGACGTACTATCAGCTCCTTCCGCTCTCCGTAGAGTTGCGGTCCAATGTCACCCACTAGCTTTTTGACCCCGGCCTCCACCGCCTCGCGGCCCCGCTCCGGGCCAAGCTTCTCTACCGCCGACAGATCCATCTCCTGGATCAGCCGCTGGTGGACGCGCTGTACTAGCTCCTCGTCTTCTTTAGAGAGCGGCGCGATGTCATCCGGACTCTGCGTCTCGAACTGGAACGGTGCCTCCCATGTCGTGGCCTCCCCGTCGACGATTTCCTTCTTCGATACCATTGCCTATCCTCCTTCGGCCACGGCCGGCTCCGTCACCGCGTCGTCCTTTCGTTCGTCATCCTTCCTCCGGAACAGCCATCCGCCCCTCTTGGTCGTCTTTTGTGGCTCTACCCTTCCCGAGCCCGTCACCGCTTGTGCCAATTGAGTGAGCGCCTTCGCGCCCGTGCTGTCGGGTGACGACATCACCGCCGGATTGCCCACCTGGGCGCCCATCCGCACCTGCTTGTCGTACGGGATCGACCAGAAGAACTTCCGCTTGAGGACTTCTTCGATCTTCGCCGGGCGCACGTTGTCGTCCGGGTTGTTCACGTTCAGGACGAGCCGGATGCGAGCATCCGGGTAGTTAATCTGTTGTAGCGCCTCCAGCCCCTGCAGGGAGTTGTTGATGCTGGAGAAGTCCGTGGACGTTACCCAGAGGACCATGTTCGCCTCTTCCAGTATTGCCATTGACATGTCGCTCAGCATCGCGGCAGTATCCACCACCACAAGGTCAAACCTTCGTGCCAGGAGGTCGATGACGGAGCGGAACGCTTCCGGCGTCACACTGCGCCAGTGGAGGCTTTCTCGCGGCGCCGGCAGTACCCACAGGCCGCTCCCGTGTCGCATCAAGTACTCTTCGACATTAGACCTGTCGATCTTCTCGCGGTCCCGCAAGACATCGATGATCGTCTTATCCGCCCTCAGTTCCAGCGAGGATGCCACGTCTCCGAAGGCGTTGTCGCCGTCAACGAGGACGACAGACTGGCCCAGTTCCGACGCCAGCGCAACGCTGACGTTGGTGGCGACAGTCGTCTTACCGACACCGCCCTTCGCGCCGAAGACCGCAACAACGAGCCCGCGTGGCCCGATTCCCTTGGCCTGGCCTGACATCCGCAGTCGCTTCCGCTCCTCTGATTCAAGGACCTTGCGCACCGACTCAACGAGCTTCTCGGTGTCCGCGGGAAGGGCGAGGAAGTCGCGTGCCCCCGACTGCATCGCCAACCGGACGGCGTCGACGTCATCGCTGCGGCCGTACGCAATTACCGGGGTCTCCGGCAGTACGTCCATGAGCGCTTCCATCGTCTGGAGCGAGCGCTCCGGTGGCTGCGCCATCCCGCAAAGGATGACGTCCGGCGTGGTCTCCGCTGCCAGCGAGACACCTTCGGTTCCTAGGCCAGCTTCGCCGGCGAAGCCCAGCGCCGCACCGCGGAGGATTCGCTTGAACTCGAAGCGTGAAGCCGGGTCCTGGTCGATTACGAGTACTTCGGGTACGCGGGCCATCCCTTTCTACTCCATTCCTTCTCTAAATAAGGTTCCTATTTACTCGATGACACGTTCTTCATAAGGTGGCACGTCAACGATCGCTGCGTCACCGAAGGCACGCTGGATCGCCCAGACTCGCACGACTGCTTCACTGTCCTGCGACCCTACCAATAGTTGTGACTGGGACGAGTCCAACGCCACCGTGATTGTTACAGCGTTTGGCTGTTCTTCGACGTCGTCCGGGAGCTGGCCGCTGGTCGTCGCCGTGTCTGTTGTGTTACTTTCGGCCGGCGCCTGCGCCGAAGCCTCCTGCGCCTCTTGAGCGACGGAAAGCACTTCCACGTTCTGCAGGATCGTCTCTGTCCTCAGGATGTACTCCTCCTCAGCCAGACCTGGCGCATTCTTGATCTGAACCGTGCGAACGATGTCCACCCGATCGCCCGGGAGCAACAGGCCACCCACAGCGGTTACTTGATCTACGCCGATTGCCACACCCCTCTTCCCCACCGGGATAACGCCGGAAATGCCCTGGTCGGGAACGGCGACGCCGAGTTGGGATTCGGTAATTTGAGCGTTCTCGAGGATGGTTACACGCGCTGTCTCGCCGACGACAAGCTCCGTGTCCTCCAGGGACCCGCTCACGAGCAGGTCGTTGGGCACATCGGAAACCGTGACCATCTCGGCGGTGATTTCTTCTCCCGCGTCGATCTGTTGTGAAGCGACAACCGCAGGGGTGGTGCTCGAAGATACAGCACCGCCGCTGTCGTCGCTTTCGCTAACGATTACAAAGACGATTACCGCGGCCACGAGGCCTGCCAGCAGCGCCAGCAGGAGCAACCCCTTGCTGCCGCCGGATGCCGCCATTTCTTGTAGTCTGGCCATTTTGAAATTTCCTCCCGTGGTGTTCCGTTTGGGGGAGGCCCGTAGGCACATTGCCCCTACACGATAAACACCGGTTACTGTCGATTAGTTACCGCTGGCCAAACGACAAGCGTATGGCTGCGCTGCTATTCCACCAGATATATACCAAGTGTTGTCGAACTGGAGTTTCCACCTCCGCCGGGGCTGCCCCCACCGATCACGAGGTTGAAGATGTTGCCCCAAACCTCCACGTGACCGGAGGGCCCGATCGGAGGCTGGGTTGGAGTTGGCGTTGGTGTCGCCGGCCCTGGCGTTGGGGTAGGTGACGGTGTTGGCGACGCCGTTGGTGTCGGAGAGGGTGTCGGCGTCGGTGTCGGGCAGGGTCGTGCATTTGGCCCTGAGTGAGGTCCCTGGTGGGGTCCCGGGCAGTGACCTGCCGCTGGTATTGGCAGCGGACCAAGCCCTGGCGCGGAGACATAGAGGCCACTCAGGTCTCCAATCTCCATGGTTGAAGGGTTGGTGCAGTACCGGTTGAGGTCATTAATGTTTGTTATGACCTGTTCTTTGGGTGCGCAGCCAGCGAGGTAGATGCTCGCCAACCCAACGATCGGGTACGGCGTGTTGTTGTCATCCGGGTACTCGTCAAACACGATGATTGTGACGATGCGCGGGCTCATCTGGAGGCCCTCGGCTGGGTCGCAATCTCTGGCCCCGTAATTGTCCTCCGGACCTGCCCCGCTGGGCGGGTTGTCGGTGATCAAGACCACAGTCTCGTCGAAGTCATCCCAGGAGTTGCCGTCAGGTCCGTCGCAGAGGCCGTCGCGGGCAAGACGTGCTGCTGTACCGTCGAGGACCTTCTTCGGATTGCCGGTTTGCGTCGAGGCACAATCGATCCACGCGCCGCCTCCGCAGCCGCTGGCCGGGTTAATCAAGCACGGGCCTGGAGCCCCCCACTCGATAAGCTCCTCGATATCACCATCTCCATTGGAGTTACTGCAGTAACCGTCGGGTGCCTGCAAGTCGATGATTCCTCGCGGATTGTTGCCGTTGGGGCCGCCCTGCGCCCCGAATTCCAATGGACAAAGTGAGGTCAGGACGGGTTGCTCGTTGTTGTCAAAGCAAGGGGCCGTGTTGTTGTCCAGCTGGAACGGAACCAGGTTCCCACCCGAGACGGGACCGGCGCATGCTTTGGCATGCGCGCCGATTTCCGGCTCGACCAGTCCAAAAATCGTAAAGAATAGTGGCACTGATTCGTGGTCCACATCCACCGCGACACATCTTTCGGCTAGGTCTACGTCTGGTGGGCTCTCGAGGGTGGCGTTCAGTTCACCGTCATTCGCTGCTAAGGCGGCAAGAACTGCGTCGTTTACCTCACCGGCGTCTGCGGATGGATCTAGTAGCTCCCACGCGCCTGCGAGTGCAAGGAGGTCGGCATCGGTCTGAGCGCCACGGCGTTCGCTCAACCACAACCCAATGTCGACCGCTATCGCACCTACGACGAATACCACAGTGAACGCCAAGATAGAGAAGATCAGGATTTGGCCGCGTTCCTTCTTCAGTGGGTCATGGCTTACGGACATGGAGTAACCCCCGCGAGAGATGTTTCCATACGCGCCTCCGCGTCTGGATCAAGCGTAATCGTGAAATCGTCATCGTCAGTAACGCCGAACCAATCGAGGAGTTCTACACCGAAGAACAGCTGGTAATCGTAGCTCGCCCCAACCCTAACGCTTGAGCCCGCGGTTGGGTTGGACGTGGGGTCTCCGTCACTGTCGACGTAACACACTATGGGTACATCTACATTATTGGGCTCTAGCACGCCCTGGGATTGCTCGGAGACGATGGTCCGGATTTGCGCTTCGCCCGCGCCGATGGCCCCCTGGCGGGCTCCTTCTCGCACGGCATGCTGAATGACTTGGCGTCGGTCTATCGCGACCCCGAAGTCGAGGATTAGAAGCAGTAGCGCGAGGAGAAACGGCACAATGAAGGCAAACTCAATGAGGGCTTGCCCGCGCTCTTTCTCTGTCGGTTTCGTTGCGTTTACCATATATTAACTCGGTAGTTTATTTGCGGGGTTCGGTGATTATAACAGATAGGGCAGGGAAATTGTTTCCCCGCCCTATCCGTTCTTCTGCTGGTAACTCCCTGGCCTACGTGCAGTTGAGACCGTCGAAGTCGATGCAGTTGCCGATGCCGGTGAACATGTTGCCCAGCGGCGTGGCGAGCGCGGCAGTGCCGACGGCGATAATCGCGAAAGCGATCAGACCGCTGAGCAGCGCGTACTCGATCAGGTCCTGACCGTCCTGGCGGACCATCCGAGCCTGGATCCACGTGACTACTGTGTTGATCATGCTGTTCTCCCTTCCTTTCTTTTTGATTGCTTGACGATTGTTAGCGATTGAGGCCGAACTACGTGCAGTTGAGACCGTCGAAGTCGACGCAGTTACCGATGCCAGTCATCATGCCGTCGATTGAGCCAGTCAGCGTAGCGGTGCCGACCGCGATGATTGCGAGCGCGATCAGGCCACTGAGCAGTGAGTACTCGATCAGGTCTTGACCGTCCTCTCGGACCATCCGGGCCTGAATCCAGGTGACTAAGTTCTCGATCAATTGGAGTCCCTCCCCTTTTCAAGTGTTCGATGTAATTGCTTTGACGTTTCGCCAGCACCTGCGGGGTTAGCGCTCGTCTTTGGCAAATGTACCTTGGTCAATCTTCACAAGAGATAAGAAACAGTAAAGAAAAGTGTTAGAACCTTGACCTGTTACGAGATCCGGATGGTGCTTGGTGAGACGGAGGTGGGTTGAATTCCGGGGGCGCAAAACGGCCCACCGTTGGGGGGCGGGCCGTTGCGGGTATTGTCCTGCCCCGGGTTTGTCCTCGAGGCACCTTCACCGTAACGCGGTTAACCAGACGTAAAGATAAGAAAACGTTAAGAGAAATGTTAGATTGCGTCCTCGAACACGACCGTAAAGACGAGTTAACGCTGGGTGAATTCGCGAATTCCACCCCCTGGCTGACATAACGCCAACCCCCTTATCCGCATCTCAACTTACGGAATGAGAACGACATCCAGGCAGACTGAGCGGGGCCAGACGCTGGTCCTTTTCCTCTTCGTTTTGGTCGCCCTCCTGGGG
>DAINRO010000001.1:63452-117777 GCA_036741795.1 Chloroflexota bacterium | reverse complement strand
GAAGGCGTGAACTACGACGACGCCGATGCCCAAAACGCGAAGTTCATCGAGACCTGGGTCCAGTCCAGCGGTGCCGCGGTGCTGGAAGAGCTTCCCCGGAGCAAGGTGCTGTTCGTCGAGGCCGCGAAGCAGGTGCCGGATGAAAGGTTCGAGGAAGGCAAGACTGCCTACCGGATCCTGATCGGGACAGGGACTGAGCACTATCGGGAACACGCAGCGGCGATCCGCGAGTGGCGCGAGAAGAAGGGATCATGAGGGCGTTGACCGATCACCAGGAGCTTGCAACGCAACTCCAGCACACCCGCGAGCGCGTCCTTGAGTCAGTCGCCGGGTTGACTGACGAAGAAGCCTCGGTCCCCGGAGACGACGGTTGGTCCATCAAGGATCACCTGACGCACATGACTCTCTGGCACGAAATGCGTTTCTTCGAGATCAGCCGGATCGCGCGCGGCGGCGACTACTCCTTCCCCACGTCCGGTGAGGACGCGATTACACCGCTTAACGAGGCCTTCGTCGACAACAGGCGTCGACTGACGCTGGGACAGGTGGTCGCCGACCTGGAGTTTTCCTGGGAGATGGTGGCGCGGGCAGTCGCTGCGTGTCCGCAGGACAGGTTGAATCAGCGCCTTTATGGCGAGATTGCAATCAGCGGCGGCGCCGAGCACGACCTGGAGCACGCTGAGGCTATCACGGCTTTGCGCGCATAGCGTCTGCAGCGGCCTTTCCGTAGGATGAGCGATGCATCATCCACGAATGGAGTCACCATGATCGACAAGATCCACCACATCGGCATCGCGGTCCACGACCTCGACAAATCGCTGGAGTTCTACCGCGACACGCTTGGCCTCCACGTCCACGCCATGGACACCGTGGAGGACCAGGGGGTGCGAGCGGCGCTTCTCACGATCGGCGGGAGCGAGATCGAGCTGCTGGAACCCACCAACCCCGAAGCCAACATGGCCAAGTTCCTCGAACGTAAGGGCGAGGGGCTGCACCACATCTGCTTCCAGGCCGCAGACGTCGACAGCGAGCTGGAAATCCTCAAGGAAAAGGGCGTCGAGCTTGTTGACCAGAAGTCGCGCGTAGGGCTGGCGGGCATGATCTGCTTCCTGCACCCAAAGGCCAGCCGCGGCGTCCTCGTGGAATTAGCGACGCCGATGGACATCTACAAAGCAGGGGGGCATAGGGCATGAAGATCAAGAAGCTCGACCACGTTGTCATCGCCACAAAAGACCTCGACGACGCCGTGCAGATCTGGGAGCGCAACGTTGGCCTCAAGCCAGATGCATCCCTCGACCACCCACTCGGCTCAGGTTTCAAGGCGGCGCGGCTCCCGATAGGGGAGTCGTTCGTGGAACTTGTGCAGCCCGTAGAGGAGAAGGGCCGGTTCTACGAGCAGGTGCAGGAGCGAGGCGAAGGGTTGTTCTCGATCAGCGTCGAGGTGGAGGACCTGGATGAGGCCGTATCACATCTTCGCGATAGAGGAGCGACCGTTTCGCATCCGGAGCCCAGCATTTGGCCGGGCGCGCGACTGGCGCGCATCAACGCAGGATCGACACACGGTGTCTCGATCCAGCTGATCGAACGGGAATAGGACTTCGCGAGCGACTTAGTGTAGTCTTGACACCTTCTCCACCCGTTGGTAATCTGTTCGTGTAGGAGTTAGTGTACCAAGTACACTAAGTACCGAAAGAAGGCCGAAACATGGTTACCGTGACGCGGACCCCCATTCGCATCGAGGAGATCGACGTTCTCAACGAGGCGAACGAGTGCGTCGTTGACCGGCCCCTCGATACAGCCCCCCTGTCCAGCGAAAACGCCTTTGCGTTCTGGCAGAAGGACATCCCGGAAGTCTACTGGGATCTCGGTGGGGCGCAACTTCGGGACCGCATCGCCATCGCACGGGCGAAACTCGGGACACGGGCCGTCGTCCTTGGTCATCACTATCAGCGCGAGGACATCGTCCAGTTCGCCGACTACAAGGGCGACTCGTTCAACCTCTCTCGCTGGGCGGCCGAACGCGTCGAAGCCGAGTTCATCGTCTTCTGCGGCGTCCACTTCATGGCCGAATCGGCGGCCATCCTCTCGCAGCCCCACCAGAAGGTGATTCTCCCCAACATGTCCGCCGGCTGCTCCATGGCTGACATGGCCGACCCGGAAGACGTTTACGCCTGCTGGGACGAACTGGCAGAGGCCGACATCACCGGAGTCATTCCCGTCACTTACATGAACTCCGCCGCTGCACTCAAGGCGCATTGCGGCCGCCACGGCGGCATCGTTTGCACGTCATCGAACGCGCCGAAGGTCTACGACTGGGCCTTAGAGCGCGGCGAGAAAGTCCTGTTCTTCCCCGACCAGCACCTGGGCCGGAACACGGGCCTGAAGAAGGGGATTCCGCTGGACGAAATGGTGGTGTGGGACTACACGCTTCCTTACGGCTCTCTCGGCGGGAATACCCGCGAGCAACTGGAGCGCGCGAAGGTCATCCTCTGGCGGGGCTGGTGCTCCGTCCACCGGCGCTTCAGCGTCGAGCAGATCGAGAAGGCCCGCGCCGACTATCCCGGCGTCAACGTCATCGTCCACCCCGAATGCACGATGGAAGTGGTGCAGGCGGCCGACATGGACGGATCCACCGAGTTCATCGCCCGCACAATCACCGAGGCCGCGCCCGGCACGGCCTGGGCCGTCGGCACCGAGATCAACCTCGTGTCCCGCCTCGCTCGCGAGAACCCGGACAAGACCGTGTTCTGCCTCGACCCGGTCGTCTGCCCCTGCGCGACGATGTACCGGATCCACCCCGCCTACCTGGCGTGGGCGCTGGACGAACTGGCGGAAGGCCGCGTCGTCAACCAGGTGACGGTGGACGAGGAGACGGCAGGCCACGCGAAAGTGGCGCTGGAGCGCATGCTCAGCGTGCGATAGCACGCCGTGACCACCAAATACGACTACGTTATCGTCGGTTCCGGCATCGCCGGGCTGTACGCCGCGATCCTTGCCCGAGAACACGGCTCCGTCGTTGTCCTGACCAAGGGCAGCATCGACGACTGCAACACCCGTTGGGCTCAAGGCGGCATCGCTGCGCCGATTGGTGCGGGCGACTCGCCCGAGCAACACCTGCGGGACACGATCGAGGCCGGCGCCGGGCTCGTCGACGAAGAGGCGGCGCGGGTGCTCACTTCCGAGGCGGCGGACCGGATTCGCGATCTCGCGGCGCTCGGCGTCCCGTTTGACACGCATCACGGAGAGATCGCGCTGGGTTTGGAGGGCGCTCATTCGGTGCCGCGGATAGTCCACGCGGGCGGAGACCAGACCGGCGCGCACATCGAGCTGACTCTGTCGTCGGTTGCCCGCCTCGAGGGCGTGACGGTGCTGGAGAATGCGATCGCCACGGAGATCATCGCGCAAGGTGGCTCCGCGGCCGGAATCCGTGCGCTCAACACGCTCAATGGCGAATTCACAGATTACTCCTGCCGGTTCCTCATCCTCGCCACGGGCGGTGCGGGCCAACTGTACTCGCACACGACGAACCCGGAAATTGCGACCGGCGACGGCATCGCGCTGGCCTACTGCGCGGGCGCGGAAATCATGGACATGGAATTCGTCCAGTTCCACCCAACGGCCCTGCGTTTGCCTGGTGCGCAGCCGTTCCTCATCTCCGAGGCCGTCCGAGGCGAAGGGGGTATTCTGGCAGACGTCACCGGCGAGCGCTTTATGCCGGAATATCACGAGCGGGCGGAGTTGGCGCCCCGCGACGTGGTCGCGCGAGCGATTACCGACCGGCTGCGGAAGACGACTTCAGACCACGTGTTGCTTGACGTGACGCACCTCGAGGCGGAGCGTGTGTCCGCGCGCTTTCCGCAGATTTACCGGTTCTGTCTCGACGCCGGACTCGACATTACCCGTGACCCCATCTCTGTCGCGCCCGCCGCCCACTACACGATGGGTGGCGTACGCACCAACACGTGGGGCGAAACGACGATTCCCGGCCTGTACGCGGTCGGTGAGTGCGCCTGCACTGGTGCCCACGGCGCTAACAGACTGGCCTCGAACTCGCTGTTGGAGACGGTCGTATTCGCGAAAAGGGCGGTGCAAAGGACGCTGGAGTCGCCGGGTACCTGCGCCGCTCCCTCCGAGAATGTGTTCGACCTGTCAGAGCCGCAGCCGGCGGAAGCCCCGCCGATTACCAGGACTGATCTCCAACAGATGATGTGGGCCGACACTGGCATCATCCGCAGCGCTGAACCCCTTGCCTGCGCCGGAACCTTGTTGTCCGCATGGCAGGCCACGATCGAGCCTGGGCGGAACCGCGAGGACGCTGAACTGGTGGACCTGCTCATCTGCGCGAGGCTTGTGACGGAGTCGGCATTGGTGCGCGAGGAGTCACGCGGGGCGCATTTCCGGCGCGATTTCTCGGAGTCGCGGGAGGAGTGGCGGCGTCACCTGGTGTTCAGGCGCGGCTAGCACTCGGAGTCTCCAAGTGTGCATTTGTGGACGGTGTGGAAAAGGGGATAGGCGTGTTTTTCGGCCTGCGGGATACTCCCGTCAGCTTCTCGATCCGAGTCGAAAGCGCATCGGAAGAGGGGTCTTGAAGGGAAGACCGGACGGGCAACCGAGACGGAGTCCTGGAGAGAAACCCCAAGAACGGTACGCTGCGACAGAGGGCCGAGGGACTGGCCGAGGCCAACGGCGAGGCCCTTAGGGGCCGAACCAATGCCCGGCTCAGACCTGAAGCCGCTGCTCGCGCAACCCGCCTCTCGTCGAGAAGCTATTTCTTTGCCCGCAAACTAGTGTGCTGAGCCGCTAAAGGCGCGCTTGATCTCGTCCAGCAACCCCGGCTTCATTGCCACGTCGATGCCCGTCATCGCCAGCGCCTGCCCCGCCTGGATCATGTGCCCGTGGGCGGTGTCGGTGTTGCAGACCGCGGTGAAGTCCGCGGTGTGGTTGATCGCGAACTGACCCACCTGGAACGTCGGATGGATCGAGGGCACGACCCAGCTGACGTTGCCCATGTCCGTGCTGCCTGTGCTTTCCGGCCTGATTGGCAGGAACGACCGGCCCAACGACTCCGCATTTTCCTTATAGGCAGCGGCGAACGGCGCATTGTTGTTCATGGGCTCGTAAGTTGTCGTCCACTCCATCGCGACCTCGGTGCCGCTGGCTTTGGCGCCGGCCTCCAGGCAGGCGATCAAGCGGGCCTTGAGATCCGCCAGGTAAGCGGGCTGGAAGGCGCGGCATTCGAACCTTCCCACCGCTCGATCCGGGATTACGTTGCTTGCGGCGCCACCGTAGAGGATGACTCCGGCCAGGCGCGAATCGCGCCGAATGTGCTGGCGGAGCTGCGCGATTGCCTGGTACGCGGTCACGAGCCCATCAAGGGCGTTGACAGCGGTTTCGGGCGCTACCGCGGCGTGAGCGCCGCGCCCCCGGTAGGTCACCGTCACTTGCTCGATGCCGAACATCGGCGGGTCGGCGATATCGACGGCGATCGGGTGCGCCATCATCGCCACGTCCACGCCCTCGAATGCACCGGCCTCGATCAGCATGACTTTGCCGCCGATGTCTTCCTCCGCGGGCGAGCCGAGCGCGACGACCGTCACCTGCGACGGATCGAGTGCAGCCTTCGCTCCTATAGCGCCCCCGAGCCCGGCTGTGGCGATGAGGTTGTGCCCGCAGGCATGGCCTATCTCCGGTAGGGCGTCGTACTCAAGCATGTAAGCGATGGTTAGCGGCCCCTCGCCCCACGTGCCCTTGAACGCCGTCTCTATCCCGTAGGCGGATCGCTCGACCTGGAAGCCGAACGACTCGAGGCTGTCCGCGAGGAGTGTCGCCGCCCGGTGCTCTTGCAGCGCAAGTTCTGGGTGCTCGTGGATGTCGAGGCTGATCTCAACGAGCCGTTCCTTCGCTGCTTCGACGGCTTCTTTCGCCTTTGTTTTCGCGGATTCGTTATCCAAATGGGCCTCCAGGGCTAAATGTAGAGCATATCGACGAATATACCTTTTATCGCGTCCGGGGCGGGGGGCGGAAGGGCGGGCGTGAACAGGGCGATGGACGCGGTTCGGTGCGGCAGGCCGGCGGGTGGCAAAGCGCCAGGCCGTGGCTCGCAGATCGTGAGCGCATCCCGGCCCATGTCGCAGGCCTTCGCTGCCAGTCCCGCAACAAGGCCCGCAAAAGCCTCATCGAAGCCCGACTTCCACCCCCAGTCCGTCACCGCCGCTTCCCGGGTCATGCTTTCGGTGCCCGCCGCAGAATTCCTCTGGATGCGCGCCGTTGCTAAGCCGCGGTCCCAGAGGCCGGCCACGGCGACTAGTGCGTCACCCTCGACCACCCCGTTAAGGGGCGCCCAGCGTGAACGCTTACGGAGCGTTTCGATTGCAAGGGGGGCGAAAAAGTCCTCTCCGGCATGCGTGGCGTTGATCAGATCGGTGGCCTCCGCCAGACGGTCTTCGCCCAGCAGCTCCGGTGGTTCGTCGGTGGCACCTGCAACGTCGATGGAGATGATCGACACGTCGATCGGCCAGCGTCCGCCGCCCCGTTCTACGAAAGCAATGGACGGAGCATTTTTCGGGGA
This sequence comes from Chloroflexota bacterium, assembly GCA_036741795.1. Taxonomy (GTDB): domain Bacteria; phylum Chloroflexota; class Dehalococcoidia; order SM23-28-2; family RBG-16-64-32; genus DATKKM01. Next base: position 111,209 of record DAINRO010000001.1, on the reverse strand, counting down.
GATCAGGTAGTAGGGACCGGCTGTCGCGGCCTCGTCGCGGGCCCACGCAAACAGGTGATTGGACATAAACCAGGCCACTTTTCGTCCCTGGAAGTCGGGGTGCACGCGAGCCTGCTGAACGTACATGATCTTCCGCAGTTCCCCGGTTATCGAAGGTTGTTGAATGCTGCCAGTTGTCACGCCGACGATCTGGCCATCGATCTCGCCGACGACGACTCGACAGGTCTCCTTCTGACGGTGACAGGCGAAGAAATCAGGTGAGCGGTCGTAGGTCTCTGCGATGTCACCCATCTCAAGCGGGCACTCAAGTTCGAGGCGGATCAGGGCGTCATTATCCGCCGCCGTTGCTTCCCGGACGGTCACCTCCGAGGCTGCGGGATCGGCCACGCGGCAGACTCCTACTTGATGGCCAGGGCGTTCGGTGGCGAGCCAACGCCGCCCGGCACGTTCAGGGGCGCGGATGTGAAGAAGAACTCGTAGTTGCCGTCCGTGGCGCAGTCGTTGGAGAGATCGGCCAACCACCAGAGCTCTCCGATGGGCATGCCGAAGTGGGGAATGAGCTTCCAGTGCATGAAGCCGCCGGTCGCAGGGTCGGGCGGCCAGGCCTCAAGCGCGGGATTATCGGAGGCGATCGCGGCGATGTGCAGGTCCCAGAGGTACTCCGCCATCTCCAGCGCCGGCCCGAGCCCCGGTGCCCGTAGTTGGGCGCGATCCGCGAGCGCCTCGCGTGCCATTGGTGTGGTCGTGCCGTACCAGCGCAGCCAGCCAGTATGCACCAGTAAGACATCGCCTTCCTCAATCGTCACACCCTGCGCCTTCAGGCACCCCTCAAGGTCATCGACGGTGATCAAAGTGGACGTCGTGCAGTCCAGGGGCCGATCCTGCGAACGCAGGTATGCCTCGACATCCAGTAGCACTCCACGCCCGGCGATCCCCTTGCGAGCGATGGTCTCGATTCCAAGCTTTCCGCCGCCGCCAACGATCTCGGCATCTGGCACTCCGTTATACCAGCCGTCGTCGGGGTGGCGGATGTGGCGGAGACTGTCCCACTGGCTCGATGCCTGCGGCCAGAAGTTGTCGAGGTAGTCATCCCGGCCGTTGGTGCCCTCGCCGACGACGGTCTGGCGGACGGCGCCCCGCCCGTAAAGCGGCGGGTCCGGCTCGTTGACCGGGAGGTTCAGCGGGAAGACGGCGCCCTTTCGGACCAGGCCGGCGGCGGCGACGGTACGCCCGGGAGTGAGGAGGTTGAGGGTTCCGAGCTGGTCGTCCGGGCCCCAGAGCCCCCATGCGGAGCCTGCGGGCGTGCTCGGAGTTGCCGGGAGATTACGGAAGGAGGGCGGGGACATCGTCGCCGATATTACACCACGATAACTACGTGCCGAACTCAAGTGTAGCGATCTCGTTCGGCGCAAGTGAGATCATCCCATCACCCGCTCTCTGGTTCTCCTCGTTCAGATCGACGCGCGCCATTGGGCCTTTGTTGTTCAGTGAGATCGTTGCCTGAATCGGTGCATCGGCGGTGTTATAGACCCGCAGGATGACACCAGGTGTATCCTGCGCCAGCTTGAGCGCCGAAAGGACGACTTCTTTGCGATCGATCGTGACCAGCGAAGTCGTCTTGGGCCGTTCGCCCTTGCCGGCGGATACCCGCACGGCCCTTAGTGGGCGCGCGAAGCTATGCGCCTCCACGAAGGCCGTCTCCCAGCCGCCATCGTGAGGGATGATCGAGTACTCGAATCGCCAGCGGCCGGGGAGCTGAGCGCCGGGGGTGTACATTCCGGGGCCGGCGTGGCCCCGGCGCTCCGGCAGGTCGTCGCGGGAGAGCCACGAGACGCAGCGGAGGAGGGTGAGGGCCAGAGTGGCTGTGCCGTCGGGTTCCGTGAGCACTTCGTACTCGGGGAGCCCGCGGTTCGCGATCATGAGCCCGTTCGAGCCGTCGCTCAGATCCGTGAAGGTCTTCTGCGGGTGCGTGTTGATCGGGCGCTCGTACCAGGTGTCGTCGTACTCCACGGGCTTCGTGGGGCGCTTGACGACGCCAAAGTGCTGTTCGGCGTGTGAGTACTCGCTGACGACACCTGACGGGAAGAGGACGCGGAGGCGATGGTCTTCGGCGCGGTTCTCGACCTCAGTCTCTATATCGATGCGAGCGACGCCGGGGTAGAGCCGAATGAGACCGACGATCTCGCTGTCGACGCGTTCGCTCGATCGTGCCCTTCGGTCCGGCGATATCTTCGCCGGAAGCGAATAGGTTTGGCGCACCTTGAGCGTCCAGCGCGCCGGACCCCTCTCGATAACCTCCGCCGCGACCGATCCTGATGGGCTCTGGACAATCTCGTCGTTCTCGGGTGGCGAGTATGTGTATTCGTCGCCTCGCTCGCCGCCGTCCTCGAAACGGTTCACGCCGGTGAGGGTGCGGCCGCTGCGCTTGTCCTCCACGGTGATGGTACCGTCCGACTCTGCTGTGACGCGGAAGAACTCGTTCTCGATCGTCGATGAGGGTTCTGTGCCCAGGAACCCGCTGCCATAGCCCAGCGAGAACGACCTGTAGCCGAATCCCGGCACGTCCGGCGCGACGAAGCCCGCGAGCACACGCTCGCGCTTGTCCAGCGGCGAGTGAATGCCACGCTCGATGATTTGCAGTGGGATTTCAGCGTCACCCGCGTCCGTGACGTGCGTGGGGAGCCCCGACTCGCGGACCACGAGACGCACGGTGCAGAAGTCCGTGCGCGGGCCGTTCTCCGGGTTGAAGACAACAATCGCCTCGCCCCCCGGGCGGGCCGATTGGCGGGCTATCTCGCGCTCGTAATCGCCGATTAGCGACTCGGCGATCTGCTCCACCTTGTCGTATCGCAAGCCAACATCCTCGTACACGGCGTCGACCGAGCAGCCGGTGACGGAGTCGTGGGGCCCGTTCTGCAGCAGCAGCTTCCACGCATGCGCGAGGAGAGCCCGGTCCGAGTCCATTGGGTCCTTGCCGGCGCCGCGAAGGAGGTGCACCCAGGCGCTCAGCGGCTCGGCGTAGCGGGCCAGCAGGTTCTCACAACGTGCCTGCCGCTGCTTGAGCCACATCCGGGTGGAGAGGACGCCGGCGAGGATGTTCGAACGGGAACTCGAACGGAATTCGCCAGTCACCAGCGGCAGGTCCATGTACCGGTCGCCAAGTTCCTCGCGCACTGCGGCGACGAATTGCGGGTAGGTGCCGTGAACGAACTTTGCGTCGTCTGCCAGGGCGTTGGCGGCGCGGATGATCCGGGAAAGCCCCTCGCGCGCGGGCAGGTGGTCGGTACCGTTCGGAACGAGGACGTTACTCGTCGTGGCGTATGGCTCCAGGGCGGCCCGCATATTTCCCAGCACGTTGCGCAAGGCGTCGGCATCCTCCGGGACCTCGGACATGTAGCCGTATCCACCAGGTGTCGGGAAGTGCACGACCAGCACCTCGGATCCGTCGGGCGCCGCCCAGCGGAACTCGCTCACGTCCACTTCGCGTCCGACTCCGCGCCAGATGACAACGGAATCGATCCCAAAGCCGCGAAGGATTGCTGGCAGATGGGCGATGTGCCCGAACGCATCCGGCGAGTAACCGACGTTCATGACCGCACTGTAATTGCGGGCTGAGCGAATGCCGAACATCAGGTTGCGGATCCACGTCTCGCCGCCGATGAGGAACTCGTCAGGCAACATGTAGTTCGGGCCGGCGAGGAGCCGGCCTTCGCGCACCAGCCGCTCGACGATCTCCCGCCGGTCCGGGCGGATCTCGAGGTAGTCGTCCAGCGGAACAGTCTGGCCGTCCATGGCGAAGTGCTTGAAGTCCGGATCGCGCTCGAACAAGTCAATGAGGGAGTCCATCATTCGCACAAGGCGAGCGCGGAATGCCTCGAACGGCTGATACCACTCGCGGTCCCAGTGCGTATGGGAGACGACTATGAAGGTCTTGCGCTTATTCATCGAGATGAAGTAACTGAAAATCCGATTCGTTCACTGGCCATCCGATATGAAGAGGCAGACTGTACCTTGTCCCGATTTCCTTCAAATAGGAGATGTCGTCGGCGATAGGCGCTTGATCGAGAACGATGTACCAGCGATCTGCTGGGCGGCGAGGCGGGTAATGGTTGTATTCCAAAAGCTGGCCGACTGCCTCTCGAATGCTCTTCGTCGTTGTCACACCGTGACAGGTCTTGATTTCAACACGGCATAGAGAGCCTTGATCGCGGAACTCCATGTCAACGTGGGCTTTCTCCCACCGTATGTCTGTGTAGCCCTGTTGCTTCAGCCAAGTCGCCAGGCGGTTCGCCAAAGTGCGGTGTCGCTGAAGGATATATTTGAGACTTGCGCCTCGTTCTCGATAGTAGCCGTCCTCAGCCAACGCGGTTTCGGAGCCCCCGGGGAGTATTTTGGACTGCGGTCGCGTAGCCGGCGTCTGACTTGTCGCACCCGAATCAGCCAGCCACGTCCATGTGACAGCGTTCCTGAGTGCCTCGTAGTCTGACTCAGGCCGATACACGTGCCCGCCTTGCACGGGCCTCTGGTTAAAGTCGGCACCCGACCTCGATTTAACATCCCTGACACTAGGTCCATTGTGTGCTGGATCCACACGTGAGAGGAAGCGGATTGGACGATAGAAGGGGAATTCCTGCGTTTCTGGCCTCCAGGCGTGCCGCTCCAGCTCGCGCTCTCCATCTTTGAGAGTCCCTATGAACTCGATCTCCCAAATCACTTTCCCCACAGCGCAGTATTGTGGGGTATCTTTATGCTCCTTCGGCTTGCTGCAGTTAACCACGTGGACCAGTGCTCGGTGACCGACCGGTATGGCGGCAGCTCCGCGCCGAAAGTTGTGTTTAAAGTTCATCAACGGCTGTCGCGGATCTCCGCTCGGATACACCGTTGTGAACGGCGGGATCGAGAGGTGCTCTTCGGCCACACGCTTAATTCCGAACCTTCCGCCATCGGGCCTTTCTCCGGTCGACTTGTGCGTCGTTGCTCGCTGTGGCGACTTCGCTTCGGAGGGGAGCGGCATCACGGCTGTCTGTCTCCATCCTGGTCCTGCCCTGTAGCCATCTCTTGCTACACGCAACCAATACTTAACGCTAGCGCCACCGATAGCAGCGATTAGGTCTAGCTTCCCGCCACTGGCAAGTTCTTGCAGATTGGCATTCGGCATCTTGCCAAGGTTAGCCGCAATTACTCGGCGGCCGTCGAAGTCGATAAACTTCCGGAATCGCCTTCCATCGAAGTCCTGGTCGAGTTCATCGACCGTCCATCCCCGCATCTCTGCAGCGAAAGCGAAGGACCCGGTGGACTTCGCCAGCTCGAGCTCATCCTGCGTGAACTCGTTGTTTCGTGATTGCAGGACGTTCTTGAAGATCCCAACTGTCTTTGGTTCACCAGGTCTCGGCATACCACTCTCCTTTGATCGCCCTCCCTCACACCGGACTCGTCATCGCCCGACCACCTCGTCGCGTTCCACGCGGTCGCGGTCGGCCCGGAACGTGGCTCTGTAGCCGGGTTGTCTGCTCGTCCATGTGAGACTCGCCGGTATCATAGCCGCATGGACCCGAAAACGCTCTTGCACGGCGGCCTGACCGTTCTGCCAGATGGACGGATCGATAGGCTCAACATACTGTTGAGTGCGGGAGCTATCGATGCTGTGGGTCCTGACCTGGATATTTTTGGCGACGTTGAGACATGGGACTCCAGCGGTCTCACCATCGCCCCGGGGTTCATCGACGTTCATGTCCACGGCGGCGGCGGATTCTCTCTCATCACGACCGACCCTACGGAGATCCGCGATTACGCGCGCTGGGCCGTTTCTCACGGCGTCACGTCGTTCCTGGCTACGATCTGCGCTGATTCCGTCGAAGCCGGAATCGAGTGCGTGCGTGTCGCCGCTTCCGCGGTCGGCCCGATTGACGGCGGCGCGACGCTTCTCGGCCTGAATCTTGAGGGACCATTCGTCTCGCCGGATCGATCAGGCGCGCTTCCTCCGGACTGGATCGCGCCGCCCGACCTGCCGCTTCTCGGACGCATCATGGCCGTCGGAGAAGGGACGATCCGGGTGATGACAATTGCGCCGGAATTGGACGGCGTTGCGCCGGTGATCAAGGCGGCGCTGGACGGCGGCGTACGTGTGTCGGTAGGTCATACCGACGCGAAGTACGATCAAGCGCTGGCCGCGTTCGGATCCGGCGCGTCCCACGTGACACACGCCTTCAACGCGATGCGGCCGCTTCATCACCGCGACCCCGGGGCAGTTGGCGCTGCACTGGCCTCGTCCGGCGTCACCATCGAGGCGATTGCGGATGGTGTGCACCTCCACCCGACGACCGTCTCGCTGCTGGTGCGTGCGTTCGGCGCGGACCGGGTCTGTCTCGTTACGGACGCCGTTCGACCTGCCGGATTGGATTCAGGGACGTTCCGGATCGGCGGTCACGATGCAGTAATGGACCACGGATCCATCCGGCTTCCAGATGGGACGATCACAGGGAGTGCGGCGACGATGGATGCGGCGCTTCGGAATGTCGTTTCATGGGGAGTGGCAAGCGTTGCTGAGGGGATATCGATGGCGTCAGGGACTCCGGCGCGGGCGCTGGGGGTAGGTGACCGGAAGGGCTCGATCGCACCCGGATGTGACGCAGATATCGTGGCGCTGGATGCTAACCTGAACGTCGTGGCGACGTGGGTCGGCGGCGCGCTGGTCTACCAACGTTGATATGATTCAGCCGCTGGAGGGAGCATCTATGCCGGACGAAGAGCCACGAATCTTGGTGAGGCACAACGGGCCGTTCCGTGTGTACGGCGGAATCAAACTCGTTGATGCTGAAGGCGTCGAGTACAAGGTCCCCGAGGGCGACTGGTACACCCTATGCCGGTGCGGCTATTCCAACACGAAACCGTTCTGCGACAGCACGCACAAGACCTGCGAATTCGACGCTCCCAGCGACGCGACCCTGCCCATTCCCTGAGCGCCAGCGCAGGGCTCCATTACCTATAAATCGGTATTGATTGGCCGCTTCCGGCATTCCTATACTTCACGCCAACCTACGCCCCTGTAGGTAATTGCGGACAACCCGAGCCCCAATAGGAGAATCGCCCGTGCCTCACCTGGACCGCACCTTAACTTGCCGTGCCTGCGGAACCTCGTTCGTCTTCACCACCGGGGAGCAGTCTTTCTATGCCGCCCGTGGCCTTCAGAACGACCCGGCCCGTTGTCCCGGCTGCCGCGATTCCCGCAAGAATGGTGAGTCCGCGAGTGACTCTTACGTACGGTACGGCGCCTTTGCCAGCTTCGGCGGGCGCACCCCACGCCAGATGCACCCCGCTACCTGTGGCCGGTGCCTCCAGCTTACAGAGGTACCTTTCGCACCGAAGGGAGAGCGGCCGGTGTACTGCTCCGAGTGCTTCGCAGTCATGCGTGCGGCGGCGGCTGAGGAACTCCCGAGGGCGGCAAGCGCGTAACGTTTGACGGGGTTTTCAACGTCCGGATACACTGCACCCAACTGAATATCAGGCGAAGACGGAGACGAGTACGGTGCCCAAAGCCGACTCAGCGAGTCCGGGACGGTGCAAGCCGGACACGGAACGAGCGCCCGAAAATCCCTCCCGAGCTGCCGACCGAAACCCGCCCAGGGAAGTAGGCTCGGCCGGAAGCCCCCGTTAATAGAGGCAGTCGCATCATCCGCTTGAACCGCGGACGTGCGTTAGAAGGAGTGCCCCGATTCGTCGGGGAACCAGGGTGGTACCGCGAGCCAATCGGCCCGTCCCTTATGGGACGGGTTTTTTCGTGAGCGAGACCCCAAGGAGTGAATATGACCAACGAAATACTCCCGCCACTATTCATCAAAGGATTGCCTGCCGCGTTTGCCGCTTCGCGTGAGGTTTGGTGGAAGGAAACCGTCGCTGATGCCATAGAGGCAGTTTGGAGCAGCCGCGACTACGTCGAGCGACCCTGTGAGGTGCTTCTGGAGTTTCATCTTCCACCCGACAAAGCAGCGATAACAGACGTTGACAACCTATTGAAACCGACGATTGACGCGCTCGGCGCAGCCATCTTTCGACCAGCACTCAGGGGACACAGGACTCGATGGAACGCGGACGATCACTGGATCTATCGATTCGTCGCCGAAAAATTCGCCGCAGTAAATGACGATGAAGTCGGCTTAAGGATTTGTGTCAACGAGCTAGCAGGAGAATCGCATGTTCAAACCAGTCAATAGCAGGCAGAGTTTCCCGGATCTCGAGGAGGAGATCCTCGACTTCTGGAAGGCGAATGACGTCTTCGAAAAGAGCGTTCAAGAGCGCCCAGAGGACAAGCTGTACGTCTTTTACGAAGGACCGCCCACGGCGAACGCCCGGCCGGGTGTACATCACGTGCTGGCACGGGCGTTCAAGGACCTTTTCCCGCGCTACAAGACGATGCGGGGCTACCGCGTGCCCCGCAAGGGCGGCTGGGACACACACGGCCTCCCGGTGGAGTTGGAGGTGGAGCGCGAGCTGGGCCTCAAAAGCAAGCCGGAGATCGAGGAATTCGGTGTGGAGGAGTTCAACCGGCGGTGCCGCGACAGCGTGTTCCGTTACGTCCAGGAGTGGCAGAAACTCACCGACCGCATCGGTTTCTGGGTGGACATGCAGGACCCCTACGTCACGTACCACAACAACTATATCGAGTCCGTCTGGTGGATCGTCCGCCGCCTCTGGGACAACAACTTGCTCTACCAGGACTACCGCTCCACTCCGCACTGCCCGCGCTGCGGCACGTCACTGTCCGACGCCGAGGTCTCGCTGGGCTACAAGGACGACACGCCGGACCCCAGCGTGTACCCGAAGTTTCGTTTGACGGGTGAATCGGCAAAGAAGCTACTTGAGAAGGCGCAAGTGCCACACATCGACAAGCCGCTGAGCCTTGTCGCATGGACAACGACACCGTGGACGCTGCCGGGCAACACTGCACTGGCAGTGAAACCCGACGCTGACTATGGGATCTACCGCCTGGACGGCGAATTGCTGGTTGTTGCGAGAGAGTTGGGGGAGGCGGTCCTCGGAGAGGTCGTGGAAGAGGTGCGCTGGGGTAAGGGCAAGGATCTTGTCGGCCTGACGTACGAACCGCTCTACGCGCCGGAAGCATGGGGAGTGCAGGCCCTGACGTTTGATCGCTCACAGAACGGGCGCCTCGTGTCCGCAAAGGTTGCGGAGGTCGAAGCGGCGTACACCATCCTGCCCGGCGACTTTGTGTCAATGGAAGATGGCACCGGTGTGGTCCACATCGCGCCAGCATTCGGTGGCGAGGACTTCCAGCTCGGCAAGGACAACGGGCTTCTGTTCCTTCAACCCGTGGACTTGCGCGGGCGGATGCCGGAAGGGTCGCCCTGGCCAGGGCAGTTCGTGAAGGACGCCGACAAGGCGATCACGGCGGACCTGGTGGAGCGCGGATTGATGCTAAAGAGCGGCACGATCAAGCACACGTACCCGTTCTGCTGGCGCTGCGACACGCCGCTTCTCTACTACGCCAAGCCCACCTGGTACGTCCGCACGACCGAGGTCAAGGACCGCCTGAACGATAGCAATCAGCAGATCAACTGGTACCCGGACCACATCAAGAACGGGCGGTTCGGCGACTGGCTCCGCAATAACGTCGACTGGGCACTCTCCCGAGAGCGCTATTGGGGCACGCCACTGCCCATCTGGAAGTGCGAATCGTGTGAGGCGCTCGACTGCATCGGCTCGCGGGAAATGCTGCGGGAGCGAGCCATCGATCCCGCGACTGTGGATGCGCTGGAGGACTTTCACCGCCCCTACATCGACCGGATCGAACTGAAGTGCGAGCAGTGCGGTGGAACGATGAAGCGGACGCCAGAGCTAATGGACGTATGGTTCGACTCGGGTGCGATGCCCTACGCCCAGTGGCACTACCCGTTCGAGAACCAGGAAATCTTCGGCAAGATGTTCCCCGCGGACTACATCTGCGAGGCCGTGGACCAGACCCGTGGTTGGTTCTACACGCTCCACGCTGAGGCTGTCCTGCTAAACAGGACAGAGGACGTGCCGGAGAGCCTGGCCTACCGAAACGTCATCTGCACGGGCCACATCCTCGATGAGAAGGGCCGCAAGATGAGCAAATCGCTCGGCAATGCGGTCGATCCCTGGAGTGTGATCGACGCGACCGGCGCGGATGCCCTCCGCTGGTATCTCTACACCGCGACCCGGCCCGGAGACGCCCGGCGCTTCTCGACAGCCCTCGTGCAGGAGTCGCTGCGGCGCTTCGTACTGACCTACTGGAACACGTACTCCTTCTTCGTCACGTACGCCAACCTCGACTCGTTTGACCCGACACAGCACGACAAGGGAGAAAAGACCGACCTCGATCGCTGGGTTCTCTCGGAACTGAATGCCCTCGTCCGCAAGGTCACCGACTCGCTGGAGGAGTACGACCCGACGACCTCGGGACGCGCCATTCAGGGCTTCGTGGACGACCTCTCGAACTGGTACGTGCGGCAGAGCCGCCGCCGGTTCTGGAAGGGAGAGCTAGATGCCGACAAAATCGCGGCGTACCAGACTCTAAACACGTGCCTGGTCACGGTTGCGAAGCTGCTCGCCCCGTTCACTCCATTCCTGTCGGAGGCGGTCTACCAGAACCTCGTCCGTACCGTCGATGCGGCCGCGCCCGAGAGCGTTCACCTGGCAACATGGCCGGATGCCGACGAGTCGGCGATCGACGAGTCACTGATGTCGGACACTCGGCTGGTAATGCGTGCCTGCAGTCTTTCCCGCGCCGCCCGCCAGAAGGCGCAGATGAAGGTGCGCCAGCCGCTCGCGTCGGCGACGGCGTTTGTGCAGACGACGCAGCAGCGGGAAGCCCTGGAGCGGCTCGCGATCCAGGTCGTCGAGGAGACGAACGTCAAAGAACTGCGTGTGATCGCCACGGCGGAGCGCTTTTCCGGGGCGAATGCAATCACCGTCCCCGATGACCTCCTTGCTGCCGCCGGTGAGGGCCACGTGCTGGCGACTGACGACGCTGGATACGCCGTCGCCGTGGATACACGCCTCTCAGACGACCTTCGCGACGAAGGGCTCGCCCGCGAGCTTGTGCATCGTATTCAGAACTTGCGCAAGGCGGCCGGACTCGAGATCAGCGACCGAATCGTCGCCTATTACTCAGGTGGCGATAGGCTACCAGGCGTCATAGAACGAAACGGCGACTACGTTCGAGAGGAAACGCTCGCCAGGGATGTCATAAACGGTTCGCCACCGGACAGCGCTCAGGCCGAGACGGCGAAGATCGACGGTCAGGAAGTGAGGCTGGCTGTGGTCAAGGCCTAGGAAGCGTCGGCTACGCCGAACTCTCGCGATATTCGCGAGGGCGTCGGGCCCGTCTGCCCCTGATACTTGGAACCCAGCGCTTCACTGCCGTAGGGTCGGTCCACGGATGTCGTCATCTCGAGGAAGCTGATCTGGGCGATGCGCATCCCGCTATACAGCGCGATTGGCATCTGCGACTGGTTCGATAACTCCAGGGTAAGCCGCCCAGTCCATCCGGGATCGACGTAACCGGCTGTGGCGTGAACGAGCAGGCCCAGCCGGCCCAGGGACGACTTGCCATCGACGCGGGCCACGATGTCGTCGGGCAGCGTGATTGTCTCGATCGTCGCCCCGAGGCAGAACGTGCCGGGATGAATGATGAACGGCTCCTCCGGCCCCGTCTCCACCAGCTCCGTCATGTCTTCCATCGGCTGGTGGACGTCCACGAAAGGGCGGCTCGTCACTCGAAAGATGCGGAATGAATGGCCGAGCCTGAGGTCCACCGAGGCCGGCTGGATCGCGTCCTCGTCTAAAGGTTCGATGCCCAGCCGACCGGAGGCGAGGCATTCCCGGATGCTGCGGTCACTTAGTACGCTCACGAGTTCAGGTTCCAGCGTACACAAGTCGAGGTCAAGCGTAGGGACGAGGTATGCCTCGTCCCTACACAAATCGTTTCGGTTGCTACTGGATCGCGTAGGTGACGCCGAGCTGGGAGAAGACGGTGACCTCGTTCGCCTGGCCCGCCTGGTAGGCAATGCCGCCCAGGGGATAGGGACCGAATGAGCCTGTGTCGCAGGGCGTTCCGCCGTATGGCGAGTAGGAGTAGTTGGAGGCGCCAGTCACCGCGCCCACACCTACTCCAAGAACCGCGGCCAGGGCCTGCGCCCGCTCGCCGGCGTCCTCCACGGCAGCCTGCATGGCGGCACTTTCAAGCGCGGAGCAGTCTTGCAGGGTGTAGGAGACGTTCGTGCTCTGGAGCTGGACGTTAGGTATGCCTCCGGCTGCGTTCCGCGCTGCCTCGACAGCGGCATCCACGCCGGTGGTGTTGCGCACCGTCGCCCTCAACGTCGCGCTTGCGAAGAACGGGTCATAGTACGTCTGGCCGATGAATTCGATGTCCTCACGAGCGACCCCCGCACTTACGAGCGCGTCAATCACCGGCTGCAGGTCCGCCTCGGTGATCGCGGGGACCTCCTGCTGCGCGAAATCGACATCGTCCGCCACCGGCTCCGAGGACCCGGACGAACCCGAGGACGACCGCGATTCCGGGACACCAGGGGACACACCGCCGCTGTTTCCGAAGGAAAACTCGATGACGGCGCTGTCCGCGGCGGCGGTGGCGGAGCCGTATCCGGCGACCGTAATCCCATCCGCGTTCTGCTGAGTGGCGAAATTCGGGAACGGAAAGTATGGATCGGTTCCGATGGTTGTTCGGGCAATGTCCGCGGCCCCGGCGCCGTCGCGTTCGGCAATCGCCGGTGCAGCGAGGCCGTTGCCCGCCGTTGACTCTTCGTCACTCGCGCTGCCAATACCCAGGTTCTCGCTCGCCGCCGCTACCGCGAGCCCTTTCTGTGTGCGGATCTGTGGCTCGCCGCCAGAGTCGTCATCGCTGTCCCCGCCGCCGCAAGCCGCTCCGCCAAGGATGGCCAGCAGTGCTACGAATGTTGCCGTCATCGCTACTCGAAATTTCATCGTGTGTCCTCCTTATTGCTAGCTACACAAGTCGTGGTCATGTTTAGTTCCCCGAAGGGTCACGTCGCGCGGCTCTTGCGACGACGACGCTTGCGATCAGTGCCCCTGCGGCGCCCAGGGCCAGCAAGATTTCGAGGGCAAGGAGCCCGTTGTCGCCATCAGCGTCCTCGGATGCGGTCTCGGAGGATTCAGGCGCACTCTTCGTATCAGCGGCGTCAGAGTCATCGGCGCCGGAGGATGCGAACTCGTCCTCGGGAGCCCGAAGTGCTTCCTCCGGTGTCGTCGTCGCCTGAGGGGGGGCATCCGTCGGTGCGGTCGTTGTCCCCGCAGCAGCGTCTGCTGCCGGAACTTCGGCGTTCGGCGAGGGTTCCGCCACCCCGACGCCGCCAACACCACCGGAGCTACTGCTGCCGCCCGTACCGCCTCCTCCCGTGGTCTCACCCGTGGGCGCTCCAGTGATGTCGAGAGTCGCGTTGGGGCTTGGTGTTGGAGGGGCCGAGAGGGTGTCTGCGGAGTCCGTTTCCGCCTGATCGCCATCTGACGCCCGGTACTCTTGTGTGGCCGACTCCATCTCGAGCGCCGCGTCGTCGCGGCTGGACGGCTCGTTGTCACCACTCGTGTCCAGCAACACAACCGCCACGAGGGCCATCGCCAGGCCGGCGCTGCCCAGGCGCAGACCGTTTACGAGTTGGGTTCGACCCGTCGCTGGCTCGTACACCCGGGCAGGGCCGCGAGCCTGCTCTGGCGTCAGGGCGAACGAGCGCTGAGCAGGGATCTCGGGCAGCGAGGATAGCGCGGTGCGTAGCGCCACAAGGTCGGCGAACTCCGCGCGGCAGTCCTCGCAAGAAGAGAGGTGCTGCTCGATCCTGGCTGCTCGCTCGGGTGCAAGTTGGCCATCGGCGTGCGCGGAGAGATCGTGGCGCGCGTGGCGCCTCCAGGAAAATGGGCTCATTTATCTTCACCACTTTGACGGAAACGGTCCGGCAAAAGTTCCCCACCCTCGGCAAGCAGCAGAATACGTAGCTTTCCACGCGCCCGGTTTATGCGTGATTTGACGGTTCCCAGTGAGCATTTCATGACCACGGCGATCTCCGCGTAGTCCAGCCCCTGGACGTCACACAGGATGATCGCGAGGCGTTGATCGTCCGGTAGGCGGCCGAGCGCGTTCTGCAAGACGCGCCGGACTTCGCTTTGCTGGGCTCGTTCATCAAGTGACGCCTCGGAGCTGGGTGGGTCGATCTGCGCTTCGCCGTCCTCACCGGGTTGATCCAGCCGCACGGTCGGCCGTGCTTTCTGGCGGCGCAACTCGTCATAACTCGCATTGCCGGCGATCCGATAAAGCCAGGAGCGGAAGGAGCCGCCCCGAAAGCTGCCGAGATTACGATAGGCCGAGATGAATGTCTCCTGGGTCGCGTCCTCCGCGGATTGGGGTGTGCGGAGCATGCGGAGGCAAAGGTTGAACACGGTGGTCTGGTAGTGTTCCACCAGAACGTTGAAGGCGTCGAGGTCGCCCGCGCGGGCCCGTTCCAGGAGTTCTTGTTCGTCGGGTCGCGGTTCCACTTGCCGACATTCTATGCGTCTAGAATGGGCAAGCTACAGCCGGAATATCACCCCGGGGAGAAACCACGCGGCGTTTCGATACGTCTTATCGAGTAGAACCCGGCGATATAATGGACTACACATGACCCGATTCGACGAGACCGACTACCCCTTCGACGAACTCGACGACTCCCCCGGAACAGGCTTCGATCCTCTTTTCGAATCCTGGGACGAGCGGGTGTCGGCGCCTTCCGTTCCCGAGGATTACCTCTTCCACTTCGATCCAGTCGCCGAGACCGAAGATGTGATCGAGTTCAGCCGACCAAGTAGTGGCACTTCGATTCCAGTTGCTTACCCGGACCGCTATCAACCCGTCTACGAGGAGCGTCTCACCGAACTTCAGCAACGTCTACGCCAGGAAACGATCGTTCTGCCCAAGCCGGAGCGGCGATGGGCGGTCACTGTCCGCGAACTGGCCGAAACGCTTCTCCTTGCAGCCTTGCTCTTCCTCGCTGTTCGCGCCTCGTTCCAGAACTTCAAGGTCGAGGGCGCCAGCATGCAGCCAAGTCTCCAGGATGGCGACTATCTGATCGTGAACAAGCTCAGCTACGCCGAGATCGATCTCGGCCCGTTCGACTGGCTCCCGTTCTTCGACGCCGGGGAAGACGACCGCCGGCACTTATTCAGCGATCCGGAACGTGGCGACGTCATCGTTTTCCATGCCCCGGTCAACCAGGGGCGAGACTTCATCAAGCGTGTGATTGGCGTTCCGGGCGACACGGTAGACATCCGGCAGAGCGAAGGCGTCTTCGTGAACAACCAGTTGCTCGACGAGCCGTACATCCAGGGTTCAACTTCGTGTGGTCAGCAATGTGTCGTGCACGTGCCGCCTGCGGGTTCCGAGGCAGCAAGGGCGCAGTGTGGTTCTGAGGCTTGCTACTTCGTAATGGGCGACAACAGGCAGAACAGCAGCGACTCCCGCCAGGGGTGGTTGGTGCCCCTGGAAAACATTGTCGGCAAGGCGATGGTCACGTACTGGAACGAGAGCGGGCCGAACATCGGTCTCGCGCCCAACCACTCGGTTGGCATGGCCGAAGAGGCCGAGTAAACCCGTTGAGCACAGAGACCTCCCCGGCGGCCGAAAGTCTGCTGCGGGGAGTGGGCGCGTTACAGGAGGGCCACTTCCAGCTATCGTCCGGACGCCACTCCGGCATGTACGTCGAGAAGTTTCGTCTGCTGGAATACCCAGCGCAGACCGAGGCCATGTGCCGAATGATCGCCGAGTGGGCTAAGCCCCTGGCACCGACCCTGGTCGCGGGCCCCACTACCGGCGGAATTCTCATCAGCTACGAGGTGGCGCGTGCACTCGGCTTGCGAAGCATCTTCGCGGAATCGGAGCCGGATGGCAGCCGCGCCTTTCGCAGGGGATTCAAGATCGAGCGCGGTGAGAGGCTGATCGTGGTTGATGACGTCCTGACCACCGGGGGTAGTGTGCGTCACGTGATCGAAGCGGTACGAGAAGAAGGGGGGGAAGTCGCAGGGGTGGCGGTGCTGATAGACCGCACGGACGGATCGATCGACTTTGGTGCCCCCTTCTTCGCCTGCCTGGCGCTGGATCTGCCATCGTTTGCGCCCACAGAATGTCCGTTTTGCTCCACCGGCGTGCCACTCACCGTCACCTGAACCCGCCCACATGTGTTTGACCCTCATTTATAGGCGACCCTATAATTTTCATCGGCGCGCCTTACATCGCGGGTCTGCACAATCGGCGGACTAACGTGCTACTATCAGCGCCATTTGGGTTAGGACTGGAGGCGCCCATTGCCCAAGCGAACCTATCAGCCAAAGAAGCGCCGCCGTGCCCGAAGGCACGGCTTCATGAAGCGCAATAGCACCAAGAACGGCCGTGCCGTCCTTAAGCGCCGCATGCTCAAGGGCAGGTGGCGGCTATCCGTTTGAGACGGACCTGCCTACCGCGAACCAGGATGCCGGGTTGGGTCTACCCACGGAATCGCGGCTGCGTCAGCGCAAGGACTTTGACAACGTCTTTGCCCATGGACGCGCCTGGAGCGGTCCGCTGCTAGTGCTCCGCGCCGTCAGCAATGACCTTGACCACAACCGCTTCGGCTTCGTGACGAGCAAGCGTGTGGGCGGTTCCGTCGTGCGCAACAAGCTGCGCCGCCGCCTGCGGGAGATCGTTCGCGTATCGGATATAACCCGGGGCCACGACATCGTGCTATCCGCGAAGACTACCGCGCCCGCCGCCACGTTCGACGAACTGCAGACAGCCGTGCTCGATTTGTTTGTCCGCGCGGGCTTGTCTCTCCGTTCGGAGGCCACCGCATGAAGGCGGCTGCCCTAGCGATGCTGCGCTTCTACAAGCGCAACATCTCACCCTCGTTGCCACCCGGGTGTCGCTTCCAGCCCACCTGCTCGGAATACACGTATGAGGCGATCGAGCGACACGGCGTAATCAAAGGAATCGGGCTGGGCTTATGGCGCCTGTTGCGCTGCAACCCGTTCAGCAAGGGCGGCCTCGACCCAGTCCCCGGCACCGGTGATGCCATGGACCGGAGCACCATTGGCCGCTAAGCTCCGATTCCTCCCGCTCCTCCTCACTTTCCCGGTTCTTGTGGCCTGTGCGTCCATCGCCAGTCCCGACGGCTGGGTGAGTCCGAAGGTGGACGGTGACACCGTATACGTGAGTTTGGACGACGGCGAAATATCCGCCCTGGAGCTTGAGAGTCTTGACGAGATATGGACATTTCCGGCGGACGATGAAACACGTTGCCCGGGTAGTGACAACGGGCTGGACCTGGAGGGCATTTACGGCGCTCCCGCAATCGGCGACTCGACTGTCTACATCGGCGCCTACGACGGCACCGTCTACGCAATGTCGCGCGACGAAGGCGAGTGCCTGTGGACGTTTGACACGGACGATCCTGTAATCGCCGGTCCTGTCCTGGACGGTGACCGGTTGATAGCGGGATCCACCGACGGAAACCTCTACGTTCTGGATGCGGAGAGCGGCGACGAACTCGACCGCTTGGATACGGGCAGTGTCGGTTCCACGCCATTACTTACTGAAGATGGACAACTTTACGTTGCTACGGAGGATGGCCGGCTCTGGAATCTTGCGGCGGACTCGCTAGATTCGGAATGGGATGCTCCATTCGAAGTAAACGCGGGCTTGTTGACCCCCCCGGTTCTGACCGCAGAAGAGACAGTCGTCGTCGGGGGAATTGGTGCGACTTTGTACGGCGTTGATACTGCCCTGGGCGACGAACGCTGGGCGTTCGAGGCTAAGAACTGGTTCTGGGGCGAGCCAGCCGTGACCGACGCCGGTGGCTCGGAGATCATCGTTGCTACGAACCTTGACGGTCGCATCTACGGTGTTGACGCGGGTACAGGCGAAGAGGTCTGGCCCTCAATCGATACTCGAGAGCCTATTCGTGGTGGGGTGGCCGTCGACGAATCAGGAACGGCCGTGGTCGCAAATAATGAAGGACTCGTTTTCCTGATCGATGCCGCCACGGGCGAGGTGGTCGAGGAGGTGGACCTGAAGGAAGGCGTCTACGCCTCGCCGATAATCCACGAGGGGAACGCGATTATCGTTTCGCGCTCACATGATATTTTCCGTGTCGATCTTGAGACCGGTCGTGTCGTGACGGGGAGTGTCGAGTGACAGCCGTGACTGCTTCTCGCCGACCCGGGATCTCTATTTCAGCAGTCATAGTCCTCGTGGCACTGATCGCCGTCGTGGTGCTGATCCTCGCAGGGGAGAGCCCGTGGGACATTCTCTTCGTCAATCCTCTGATCAACGCCCTTGTGTTCCTCAACATCTTCACTCTCGGCAACTTTGGCCTCGCGATCATCCTGTTCACGGTCATCCTCCGTCTCATCACCATCCCGTTCACGATCCGGCAGCTGCAATCCACCCGTGCGATGCAGGCTATCCAGCCGGAGATGCAGGAGATCCAGAAGAAGTACAAGGACCCGAAGAAGCGGCAGGAAGAGATGATGCGGCTCTACAAGGAGAACCACATCAACCCCCTGGGTTGCTTTATGCCCCTGGTCATCCAGATGGTAGTCTTCATCGCCCTCTATCGCGCACTTGTGTACGTGGTGGGAGGCAGCCCGGAGAGTTTGGTTGGCCTATCGCAACGCCTCTATCCGCTGGATATCCTGCGGGCCCAGATCCCCCTAAACCAACATTTCCTGTGGTTAAACCTCGGCCAACCCGATCCCACTTACGTCCTTCCGATCCTCGTTGGAATCAGCACCTACCTCCAGCAGCGAATGAGCGTGACACCCAACGCATCTGCGCAACAACAGCAGCAGCAACAGATGCTTACCTGGATGATGCCGATGATGCTCATGTTCATCACGCTTAGTCTCCCGAGCGGCGTCGGCATTTACTGGGTTGTTAGCAACGTGTTCAGCCTGTTCGCCAGCTACTGGGTCTATGGCCGCCGGATTCTGAGCTGGCGGCAACTTTTGCCGTTTCCCATGGAAGAAGCTCCTGCCCCGGCGGTGAAAGAACGCGACAAGGCCGACATCGTCGTGGAGGCCACTGAAGTGGATCAAGAAGCCCCCGAAAGCGAGGGACAACAGGAAGCGAGGACTGCCCATGACGGAAAGCGTCGAAGTAAGCGCAAAAAGCGTCGATGAAGCGATCGATATCGCCCTCCAGGAGCTGGGTCTCAAACGCAGCCAGGTAAGTATTGAAGTCCTGACGGGCGGTAAGGCCGGTCTTTTCGGTCTCGGCGGTGAGCAGGCGCGCGTGCGCGTGACCGCCCTCGAAGAAGGCACGGCCCGCCCGATGGCCCATGACGATGACGAGGGCGGAGAGCTTCCCGCTGAGCTACGTGTCAGCGAACGCGAGAACATCGACCTCAAGGACATCGATTCCGAAGAGGTGCAGGTGGCGGCAGACTACTTGCGCGAACTCCTGCGTTTGGTGGACATAGACACAGATGTGGACGTGCGCGAGCCGGAGACCGCCGCAGACGGACTCGGCCGGGCCAGTGCCGTGCTCGACATCGAGGGCGAGGACCTGGGGCTGCTGATTGGCCGGCGAGGCGCCACTCTCTCGGCGATCCAGTACCTCGTGAATCTCGCGGTGACCCACAAGACAGACAGCCGCGTCCTCGTCACAGTGGACGTTGAGCACTACCATCGTCGGCGCGAGGAGACGCTGCGCAACCTGGCCGCCCGCATGGCGGACCGTGTCCGTCGCTCACGTCGCCCCATGACCCTTGAGCCGATGCCGGCTAACGAACGCCGCATTATCCACCTGGCCCTGGCGGACGATTCGGCAGTTGTCACCGGCTCTGTTGGACAGGGAGACGAACGAAAGATCGTCATCCGACCGCGCGGTGGTGGCGGACAGGGCGGCGGACGCGGGCGGGATCGCTACGACAGATAAGGTTCGCCGGTGAAGCCGGACTTTCTCGTCGTCGGGCACGTCGTCCAGGACCTCCACGACGGTGAGTGGCGCGCCGGGGGCGCAGTGACCTATGCGGGGCTCCTTGCCCGCAACCTCGGCCTGCGGACTGCTGTGCTGACCGCATGCGCTGAGGACTTCCCGACGGAAGAAGTGCTCACGGGCATAGACGTTCACCGGGTGCCGAGCAACGCCACCACGCAGATCCGTAACGTCTATACGACGGAGGGCCGGAAGCAGTGGGTGCCTGGCAGGGCGAGCCCCGTCCAGATTGACGACCTATCGGAAGGATGGGCCGGATCATCGATCGTTCTCCTGGGACCGGTAGCGGGCGAAGTCGATGCCAGCGCGATCGATCTTTTTGGCAACTCGCTTATCGGGGTCGGTGTGCAGGGTTGGCTGCGGGAGATCGGCGCCGATGGACTGGTCACGCCCGTTGCGGCGAATGCTCTGCCGGAGCGCCTTATCTCCCACGCGAGCGCCGTGTTTGTGTCCGCCGAAGACCTGCCCGAGCCCCGGCTGCAGTCCACGGTCCAGGGGTGGGCAGAGAAGTGCGATATCGTGGCTCTGACGCGTGGCGATGGCGGCGCCGACGTCAGCTATAAGGGCGAGTGGCGACACATTGACGCGTTTCCCGCCCGTGCGATCGATCCGACCGGGGCAGGCGATGTGTTCGCCGCCGGGTTCCTGGTGGGCCTGTCAGAAACCAGCGATGCGTGGGAAGCGGCGAGGTTCGCCGCCGCCGGCGCCTCCTGCGTTGTCGAAGGTGAGGGCCCCTCTATGGTTCCCGACCGACGCCGGGTGGAGGAGCGGTTGCGGCTCTACCCCGAAATCGTCGCTAAGGTGACCTAGGCGCTTTCGTCGGCAGCTGTTACTGCGACAGAGGACTTACCTGCGACCCGGCGCGGCTTCTCGGGAACGATGATCATCCCCAGGATGTAAACAGCGATTCCCGGTAAGAACGCGGTCAGAATTGTCAGGAACACGAAAGCCAGGCGCAGAAGCGTCGGGTCGATCCCGCCGAGGTACTCGGCGATCCCTCCGATGAGTCCGGAGATCATCCGGTCCTCTTTGCTGCGATAAAGCCGGCGGCGCAAGATGGACATGGGGCATCCTCCTTTCGCCCGTCATTCTAGCAGTGGCTGTCCTGAGCTAGTCCTAGGGGGCGCAGTTCTTATTGTAGAAGGCACTCATGAGGGAAATGTCACTCAAGTTGACCGCGTTGTTGGCGTTCATGTCTGTACGCTGATCATAAAGTGGGTCCGGCGGCGCCTTGTTATAGGAACCACTCATGAGAGATATGTCGGAGAGGTTCACAGATCGAGTGTCGTTGATGTCCGCTGGCCATGGAGACAACGGCTCGCCAACACCTGGACCTTGTTCGTCATTCGCTGTCGTGGTGTCGCCGCACCAATCAATCGGGTCCGTCCCCAGGAAGTTTTCCCGGCCGCGCCCACCACTGGTCACGGTGTCCGGGAAGCCGTCGCAGTCACTGTCACCCGTTGGAACTGTCCATGTATTGGGGAGCCCCTGACCGGGATTTGGCCAAGCCGGACAGTTGTCGGTAGCATCGGGTACGCCATCGCCATCTCCGTCTGGAGGGGGACCGGTGATGTCGCCAGACTGGCCCGCGTTGTTGCGCGGGTTGTTGCTGTTGGGGTCGTTGACGTCGACGAGCGCGTAGTCCTCGGAGTTGTTCCGTGGCTCCCATATACCAGTGCATGGTGTTGGGGACCCGGTTAGACAGATCGGTCCCTGCATCGTCGCTGCCATGCTGCCGGCGGTCGGCAGGTCCACATTTAACTTCGTACCCAGTTCGACCGTTCCTGTATAACCAGTTCCGTAGGCAATCGAATCGATTGGAGTGAATTGATCCATTGGCGGCAAGTTGTCGTCGTCGCACATCTGGGACGGAATCGTTGCGTTATCAGTGCCGAACGCCACTTTGCCTGCAGGCCCGCGTACCGGATGGGGCTCAGGGGATCCGTCCGATATCTTAACCGTGTTTTCTTCCGTTATCGCCACAAAGAATGCGTCGTCCGGACTCCCGGCCGACCAGACCGCATCGAACTCAGTCGTTCCGACGAGGATCGAGGCTTCATCGGCACCGTTGGGAACATTATCGGGAAATGTAAAGCGAGCATAGGGTGCACCCGTTGAATCAAAGAAGCAGATATCATGGGTGTCCACGAAGTTCTGGCCGCTATGGGTCATCCGCAATTCCACATATTGGATATTCGCATCACCGTTGGCTCCGGCCATAACGCCATACACGCGCATCCAATGGAACGCTGCGTCCGATGTATCTGCCGACGAGAATAGACCCACGGCAACCGACAACAGGCCAATGCCTAGCGGTAATATCGCCTTCTTCATTGCACACCCTCCCTGCAAATGAACGGCTTCCGTTTCCGGTGTTTGCTACTATACGCCGGATTCGGACGATTGGATTTATCTCCAGCGGCTAATTCTTATCAGTGTTTCGCCCCGTCTCATTCCCGAAGGGCCAGACCAATCAGCCGGTAAGTGAGCTTCGCCGCGAGTTGTGCGTTAGCCCGCGGCCCCAGCGCCGGCGCTAGCTCCGTAACGTCGAAGCCCACGATTCGGCGGCGGCGCGATACTACATCCAGCAGGTCAGACACTTCGTCCCAGTGCAGCCCTCCCGGTTCCGGTGTGCCCACAGCCGACATCACGCTCGAATCCAGCGCGTCGAGGTCGAACGTCACGTAGACGCTGTCCGAAAGTTGGTCTGCGACCGCCTCCGCGCCAAGCGAACGGTACTCACGAGGCTGGTAGAAGTGGAATCCTTGCTCCCGGATGTGGTCGTACTCCTCGCGTTCGGCGCTGCGGAGGCCGACCTGGGTGACGGGCGCAACTTCAGAGATGCGACGGAGGGTGCAGGCGTGGTTGTACGGAGAGTCCAGGTACTCGTCGCGCATGTCGGCGTTGGCGTCAAATGCGAGAACTGAGAGCCCGGTGTAGCGTTTCGCGTGTGCCCGCGCGGCCCCAACGGCGATTGTGTGTTCGCCTCCCAGCGTCACCACAAATTTCCCGGCATCAATGTGCTCGCCCACGACGGACTCGATTCGATCAATCATCGCCTCAGCGCTTCCAGTGCGAACCGCTAACTCCGGGAGTGTGTGGATGCCCAGGTGATACGGTTCGGCATCAATGCCGATGTCGTACAGCTCCATTACGGCGGAGGCGTCGATTATGGCGGCGGGACCCTCCCGCGACCCACCCCAGCCGGAGGCGGTGCTGTCGTAGGGCACGGGCAGGATGACGACGCGAGCGCGGTCGTAGGCGCTGTGCTCTTCATCGAGCCAGGCGAAGTTGCGCGGTGGGGAGAAGCGTTGGTCCGTCACGCGACTAGGGTAAGGGTTTAGGGGAGCTAGCAGCTAATCTTCCCCATTCGGGGTGGTGTAGCCGACGTGGTGGCCCGCATCGTGAAAGCCAAGGGCCTTGTAAACGGGATAGCCGTCCTGCGAGGCGCTTAGTGTGACAAGGTTGCATCCCTGATCGAGGGCAGCCTCTACCGCGATGCGGGTGATTGCCTCGCCGTAGCGTTTTCGGCGGTGGCTGCTCAGGACGGCGACGTAGTAGAGCCCACCCGTGTCATCGCCGACGACCAGTTGGGATGCAGCCACGGGATCACCGTTTTCGTAGCCGACCCAGCCGAACCAGGCCGGTTCGTCAAGCAACGCCGGGCGGAACACCTGCCCGAGTTGATCCGCCTCCCACCCGAATGCCTCGGCCACTATTGCGACATGATCCCGCAGGTTACTTTCGCCGGTGACCGGCTCGACCCGGAGGCCGGTCGCACGCTCGGGTGGGAGTACACCATCGAAGGCCAGCGCCGGCAGGCCTCCGCCGTGGACGAGGCCCAGTTCCTCGAGCCGTGGCCGCATCTCGTGATCAATGACGTGTCGTAGGCGGAACCTGTAGCGCAGCCCACTCGCCTCGACGCGGCTCATCGCGGCCCGCAGATCGTCGTCCGAGCAGGATGCCGAGGTATCAATGATCACCTGGTTGAAGGCTCGGCGCTGGACGGTGGACTCGAAGCAGTGGAGGCCTGGATACCCCCATGTCGTGCCGCCACTGGCTCGCGCCCATATCCCGCTTGCGACGATAAAGTTCTGGAGCCCCCTCTCCGCGTGGGCCTCGGTGTGAGGGTCGAGTGCCTCGCCCGGCGCTTCGTTCAAGAGACGCCGGAGGTGGGGCGCGGCTTTGCTTCTTCCTTCGTGTAGTCCCAATCGAGGGCGGGAAGAGAGCGACCCGCGTAGGCCTGCTTCTCCGCGAGGGCGCTGACCATCAGCGGCAGCGCGATCGTCGCTTCGGAGTAGAGGGTCACGAAGCGGGCGTCCGGTGCGATCTTCCGCCAGGACATCGCCTCTTCGAAGGTGCAGCCGGAAAGACCTCCCCACTGGGGCTGGTCCATCGTCACCTGGATGCCGTAGCTATGGCCGGGCCGCTGGCGCCCGAAGAGGTAGCCGGCTACGCCGCACTGCTGGATGTAGTTCTTGGGCGTGCCGCCGCCCACGTAGATGACGGCGCTCTTGTTCGCCGTCAGCGAAAGGTGCGCCAGTTCCAATAGGTCGCCGATTACGTCGAACTGGATCCGTCGACCGGTCCGCAAGCGGCCCTCGGCGACGGCGAGGCCGTGGACGCTGTCTCCGAAAGCCGGACAGTAGATGGGCACACCGTGCTTCGCGGCCGCCGTAAGGATCCCCTCCTCCTTTGCGACCGGGATCATCGTCTCCCCCAGCATCGAGAAGTATTCGCGCGTCGTATATGCACGCGCCTCGTCCAATGTCAGCGAGAATTCAGTGCAGAACCTTTCCGCTCGGGCGAATTCATGCTCCGGGGCGAGGACATCGTAAAAGCGGACCACACGCAGGTTGGCGAGGCGAACATCGTCGCCGTCGGGGTCAGTCTGGCCGTGGGCGAAGCCGAGCGATTCGTAGACGTCGTGGTAGAGATTGGCGCCGGTGGAGACAAGGACGTCGATCATCCGGTTCTCGATCATGTGGACGATCACCGGACGCATTCCGGCGGGCACCATGGCGCCGGAGAGCCCGAAGAAGATCGTCGCTTCGTCCTTGAGTGCAGCCTCCCAGACGCTCGTCGCGATGCCCAGGTTTCGGGCCTGAAATGCAGTCGCGCCCATCTGGTCGACGAGCTGACTGGCGGAGGCGCCGGCGTCTATGCGAAACGGGACCAGCGGATCGGATTCGGGCGCGGCGCGTTCACTACCGCCGTGCTGGTGGTGCATCGTCGTTAGACAGCGGCCAGTTCGGGCTCGCTCTCGGTCAGCGGTTCGAGGTTGCGGGCGATGCTCTGCACGTCCATCCGGCGCAGAGAGAAGCTGTTTTTCAACGCGTCGAGCACAGGCTGCGCGTCGAAGTCTTTGCAGGAGAACACATCCGCCCAGACGAGGCGACGCTCCGGAAAGGTGTGCATGGCGATGTGGCTCTCGGCGATCATGACGTATCCCGAGACGCCCCAGTCTTCCGGTTTGGACCCCGTATAGCGGAGTACCATCGGCTGCGTGATCTTGGTCATTCCCATCATTCCGGGGACCTGGTCCAGGATCACGCGGACGACATTTTCATCCGCGAGCTGGTCCGGGTCACCTCCATATCCATCAACGATGACGTGCATCGCTATCCCTCCTCTTCATAAACTAACGGCTCCCTCACGGGAACCGTGGAGAGACCCGCCCCGTCGCTGCGCGACGCGGGCGGTTATTCTTTTACACAAGCGTGAATGTTAACAGGAAGAGACAGGCCCATCAAAGATTATGCGCGACAACTTGCGTCCAAATCGTGCTAATACAGAATGAGGGCTGTCATTCTCAGGCCGTCAGTATTAATTCTCTTCCGTTCTCTGGTTAATACGGGATTTCTACAGACCGGATGGAGTCATCGTTTCCGCTTCGGAACGCCCAGCATGAGGGCGTCCAGTGCGATACGGGCCTGGACGTTCGCAACAAGGCAAAGGCGGGTTTCCACCAGCGACTCCACGAAGTTCACGACCTCATCCCGCTCGAAGGCTGGGGCGTCTTCCTGCAGTTGGGTGAGGCGGTCGCGGTTGGACACTGATTCCTCGACGCCCGACTGAACTACCAGCACATCGCGCCACCAGCGCGTCCATTCGTCGATGCTGGCCAGGGCCTTTTCGCGGTCCTTCTTGAAGGCTTCAGCGAGGGAGTAGGAGAGGTCAAAACGGTCCGCCAGATCCATGCCCGGCAAGGCGCGGGCCTGGTCCAACAGTTCCCGGCGTGACTCGAGAAAGCGCTTCTCTCCGGCGGCGGCAAACGCCCATCCGGGCCTCCCTCCGGCAAGGCCGGCGAGCAGTGCCTGCTCTCCCTCCACACCGCGTTCCCGAAGTGCTTGTTCCATCTCCGAGGTGGGAACCAGGGTGAAGGGAACGGTCGCACAGCGCGAGCGGACGGTCTCTAGCAGGCCGCTTGCGTCCGCCGTGATTAGGATGAAGACCACGTGCGGTGGAGGCTCTTCCAGACTCTTCAGAAAGGCGTTCTGTGCTGCGTCGTTCATCTTCTCCGCGGGATCGATGATGACGACTCGCACTTGGCCCTCATAAGGCGCGAGGGCGATCGCCCGCTCCACGTCGCGCATTTGTTCCACGCTGATATCGCGACGCACGGCTCCATCCTCATTAATTCCGACGGAGACTGTCTGCACGTCGGAATGTATACCTTCGGCAATGCGGCGGCACTGTGTGCATTCTCCGCATGGGCGGTCCTCCCCGAGGCAGTTCAGCGCCTGGGCAAGGAGCTTGGCCGCGGTGGCGCGGCCGGTTTGCTCAGGGCCTGCGAAGAGGTAGGCGTGGCGGGCGCCACCTGATTCGAGGGAACGCTGCAGGACCTGCACGGCGCGGGAGTTGCCGACGAGAGACCATGGCACGGTGCCATGATACTGTGGTCCGGCAGGAGGATTCAGAGGCGAATGGCGGAGGGGGTGGGATTCGAACCCACGAGGGAGGTTACCCCCCCTACCCACTTAGCAGGCGGGCGCACTAGGCCACTATGCGACCCCTCCGCGTGGAGACAGTCAGATTATATCAGCGACTTGAGGCGGGCTGCGTAGTGCTAGACGGTGGCGGATTCGACGAGTTCGATGGGCTCGAAGATGCGCTTCTTCAAGGCTTCTCGGGGTGGGTCGATGTAGATCGCGGACCAGCCGCAGGACTGCTCGCAGAGGCGGCAGCCGGTGCAGCGCTTCTCGATGACGCTGGCGACGCCGAAGAAGTCGCCGACCTTCTCGCCGCTGACATCCAGTTCCAGTGCGTCGAAGGGGCAGACGTTGATGCAAAGCTCGCATCCCGAGCCGATGCAGTTGTCATCGATGACGATGGCCTTGGGCCACTCTCGTCGCGGGAAGCCCTTGCCCAGGTCTCCGTGCTCGTCCGCAATGCACTCGACCGGGCAAACCACACCGCAAGCTCCGCAATCTATGCATAGCTCAGGATCGATGATGTGCATCGCGTTGCGCTGGCCGGTGATGGCGTCGGTGGGGCAGCGCTTCGTGCACGCGGTGCAGCCGATGCAGGTCTCGTGGATTTTGTACGACATACTCGTGTGGTTCCAGTGTATCAGCGCCCGAAGCGCAGGCAAACGGGGGTCGCCTCGTGGGATAAGACGCTAGACGGCTATCTTCTGTTCCTTCAGGACATGCTCCATCGTCGCGCCGATGTCCGCTGGCGAGTCGGAGATCGTGGCCCCGGCAGCACGTAGAGCATCCTTCTTGGCCTCGGCGGTCCCTGCGGCGCCGACGATGATCGCGCCGGCGTGGCCCATACGGCGGCCGGGCGGGGCCGTGGCGCCCGCGATGAAGGCGACGACGGGCTTGCGCATCTCCGCGCCGATGAACTCCGCCGACTGCTGCTCGGCGAGGCCGCCGATCTCGCCGATGAGGACGACGGCGGCTGTGCCGGGGTCTTCGTTGAACATGCGCAGCGCTTGTACCTGCGTCGTGCCGATCACGGGGTCGCCGCCGACGCCGACGCATGTGCTCTGGCCGATACCGCGAGCGGTGAGTTGCGCGACGGCCTCGTAAACGAGGGTGCCGGAGCGGGAGATGACGCCGACCTTGCCGGACGAGAAGACGTTGCCGGGCATGATGCCGACTCGGGCCTCACCGGGAGTGATGACACCGGGGCAGTTCGGGCCGATGAGCGTGATCGCGGAGCCCTGGAGGAAGCGGCGGACGCGGACCATGTCCATAGTCGGGACGCCCTCGGTGATGCAGATGACGAGCGGGACTTCGGCGTAGGCTGCCTCGAGGACGGCGTCGGCGGCGAACGGGGCGGGAACGAAGATGAGGGCGCAGTTGGCGTCCGTCTTCTCGACGGCCTCCGCGACGGTGTCGAACACGGGCACACCCTCGGCCGTCTCGCCGCCGCGCCCCGGCGTGACGCCGGCGACGACGTTCGTGCCGTACTCGATACAGCGCCGCGTCTGGAACGAGCCTTCCTT
Source organism: Chloroflexota bacterium (assembly GCA_036741795.1). Classification (GTDB taxonomy): domain Bacteria; phylum Chloroflexota; class Dehalococcoidia; order SM23-28-2; family RBG-16-64-32; genus DATKKM01. The sequence continues at coordinate 82,746 of DAINRO010000001.1, read as the reverse complement.
GCCGGTGATGCCCTGCACGAGCAGGCGGGTGTGGTTGCCGACGAGGATGCTCAAGCCGTCACCTCGGCTGGTACGTGGCTGCGAATGAACTTGCCGATTACCTCGATGGCCTCCGTGGCCTCGGGGACCATCGGCGCGAAGAAGTGCCAGACGTGGATCATCTCGGGCCAGACTTCAAGTGTGACGTCTACGCCTGCTTGCTTCGCCCGGTCCGCGAGGCGCGTCGAGTCGTCGAGCAGCAATTCGTAGTCGCCGACGTGGATCAGCATCGGGGGCAGTCCCGAGAGATCGCCGAACAGTGGCGATACGAGTGGATGATCGAGCGGCGTGTCGCCGGCATATTGTCGAGCCGTCAAATGGGCCGGATCGGCCATGATCATCGGGTCCACGTCCGCGCGTGTTTGCATGGAGTCGCCCGAGCCGGTCAGGTCCGTCCACGGCGACAGGAGGACCGTCGCCGCGGGCAGCGGCTCGCCGGCGTCCTTCAGCGCGAGCAGCGTCGCAAGAGCCAGGTTGCCGCCGGCCGAGTCTCCAGCGATCACGATACGTGAGGGCGGAATCCCGTGTGCGAGAAGCCACCGGTATACCTTCACGGAATCTTCCAGCCCGGCGGGATATGGGTTCTCGGGAGCGAGGCGGTAGTCGATGGCGAAGGCGCGAGCCCCGGACGCCTTCGAGATACGCGAGATCAGGCCTCGGTGAGACTCGATGGAGCCGATCGCGTGGCCGCCGCCGTGCAGGTAGTAGATTGTCGCATCGCTAGAGGCGCCCTCGGCGCTTACCCATTCTCCGGGGACGCCGTCTGCGCTGACTGCGTCTGTTGCGGTTGCCGGGTCGGGGCCGAAGAAGCGGCCTCCAATCTCGATCGCCGCCCGCAGCGCCGAAATGTCGATGCTGGCGGTTTCCGCCGCAGCGCTCCGCCGCGACCGCAGCATGCTACTGATGTTCTGGAGTTGTGGACTGGCCATGGGGGCCTCCTGTCGTCGGTCTCGCCTAATCGTTGTCTGCGGCTCAATTCTGTGTCAAACCGTATGGATGCCCAGTGATGCCTCGATCTCATCGTGGTGTTCAGGGTACTTCTCGGCGAAGGCAACGAGGAGACCGAAGCACCCGGAGACCATCATGTCGCCGTGGGGCACGGCAAAGTAGGGCTCCAGCCGCGAACCGCGGAGCTTACCCCGCTGAGGCCCGGTCACGGCGACGAAGCCCCGGTTCGCGGTTCCTGGTGCAGCGTTCTGATCCGCGTAGAACGCGCCGTGACCCTTGCTGCCAAAGATCTCCTCGTGGCGCAGGGTGCTGTCCCGCAGGCGCTCCGTGAAGTCCTCGATCTGTCCCGCCGTCACCTCGCCGGTGTGGTGCTCGTAGAGCGCCAGGATACGAGTGCCTTGCAGGTGGAAGCACAAGGCGTGCATGTTTCCGAGGTTGAGGACAACCTGCTGGTCGGCTTCGCCCACCATCGGGTCTTGCAACGCTCCGAGCGCCGCGGCCGGGCCGGTGTCGAGGAACACCACCGGAGCATCGTCCCCCGCGCAACGGACCACGGCCCGGGCGCGCGTCAGGTAGTCCGGTAGCTCGTCGGGCAGCGTGGCGAAGGCACGAAGGTCGTTTCGGGCCTGCACCACGCGCCGCAGGTGCTCGAACCGGAACAGCCGGTCCGAGTAGCCGGGCGGGGATGCGCCGTGGTCCAGGCAGCCGACGGCGATTCCGTCGAAGTCGCCGGACACGCCGAATTGCGCCAGCGCGTTTCGGATGGCCGCGAGATCGAGGTCGATGAGGCGGATCTGCTCAGCGTCGTGCCGGACGACCTCATCGTCGCTCACGATGGTGACGCCCATCTCGCGCACCAGGTCAAGATCGTCGTCGAACGTGGTGGCCGCTTCGGGAGTGGCGTACGCCGCGAAGCCCGCCCGCAGGTGGTCTTCCAGCGCCCAGTGGCAGGGTCCGCCCCCTGCGATCACCCCGGTCAACGCCACCGTCCGCCCGGCGGACGTTGCGGCACGAATCCGGGTCGCGGCGATCTGCGTCGGCGAGGGCATGATCAACTGCAGGGCGTTCTCGACGGGCTGCTCGGAGTCGAAGAGGAGAATGTCCTGGGTGCCGGTGCCGACGTCAACGGCGAGGATGCGCATACGGCGATCTTAGCGCGGTCAGTCGTGCGACTCACCGGTGGCCTTGTGCATTGCCCTCACAGAACGAATCCAAATTGGGATCCCGATTATCGAGGCAGCAATTGCAGTCAACAATAGGACTCCGACGGAGAAGACTGATTCACCCTGGAACAGCCAAATTACACCAATCGTGAGGGCGATACCCCAGATTCCTGCCAGTCCAGAGGCAACGGAATATCGGACGATGCGAGACCTGAGTTCGCTTTCCGACTCTCCAGGACGAGCATTGACTTTTCCCAGAGCTTTGGGAGGCATGCCAAGATTCTATCGCGAATCGATACGCTCCACCCCGCCCATATAGGGCCGCAGGACTTCGGGTATAATGACGCTTCCGTCAGGCTGCTGGTAGTTCTCCAACACCGCGATCATCGTGCGGGGGAGGGCGAGGCCGGAGCCATTCAGGGTGTGTGGATATTCGGGCTTCGCGCCCTTCTCGCGGCGGAACCGGATGTTGGCGCGGCGGGCCTGGAAGTCGGTGCAGTTGGAGCAAGACGATACTTCCAGCCACTCTTCGCAGCCCGGGGACCAGACCTCCACGTCATACGTCTTCGCCGCGTTGAAGCCGAGGTCGCCAGTGCACAGTTCCAGGATTCGATACGTCAGCCCCAGCCCTTCGGCGACGGCCTCCGCGTCTTTCACCAGCGACTCCAGCGCTTCAGCGGACTGCTCGGGTTCGACGAACTTGTACATCTCGACCTTGTCGAACTGGTGGCCGCGCTTGATGCCGCGCACGTCGCGTCCGGCGGACATCTTCTCGCGCCGGAAGCACGGAGTGCAGGCCGAGTAGTTGATGGGGAGCGTGCCCGGCTCCATGATCTCGTCGCGATGCATGTTGGTCAGCGCCACCTCGGCGGTGGGGATCCACCAGAAGTCATCTTCAGCGTCGTGGTACATGTTCTCCCCGAACTTGGGGAGCCAGCCTCCGGACCAGAGATTCTCTTCCTTCATCATCGCGGGCGGGTAGATCTCGAAGTAGCCGCGCGAGGCGTGCAGGTCCAGCATCCAGGCAATCAGGGCGCGCTCTAGCTTCGCTCCCATGCCGCGCAGGACATAGAACCGGCTGCCTGCCAGCTTCGTGCCGCGCTCGAAGTCGATGATCCCCAGGGACTCGCCCAGCTCCCAGTGCGGCTTCGGCTCGAAGTCGAGCGCAGCCGGCTCGCCGGACTGCCGGACGACGACGTTGCCCGATTCGTCCGGGCCCTCGGGGGCGGTCTCGTCCGGGATGTTCGGTATGTCCAGGAGGACGGAGCGCAACTCCGCGGAGATGGCGTCCAGGCGGCTCTCCATCTCGTCCAGTTGCTCACCGATGTAGCTGGAGCGGGCCACGAGGTCCGAACGGCGGTGCTCGGCGTGCTTCGCCTCCTTCGTGTCCGCCTGCTTCATCTCCCGCGCAAGCTGCCCGATCTCCTTCGATAGGTCGTTCTTCTCCGCCCGCTGCGCCTCGACGGTGGCCAGCAGCTTCCTGTGCTCCGAATCGAGCTCTAGGGCGCGGTCAATCGGGATTTCCGTGTTCCGTCGCGCAAGGGCACGGCGCACCGCCTCGGCATCTTCGCGCAGGAGTTGCAGGCTGAGCATGGGGGTAAGAGTAAAGAGTAAAGAGTAAAGAGTAAAAGGGGCTAGGCCAGAGACTCTGCGTCGGCGACGGTCCTGATGGCCGCAATCGCCAGCTCGCGCACATCGTCCTGCATGGCTGCGGATACGCCGCAGCCGGCGACGTCGAGCGGCACATTCTCGCGCAGTTCGTCCAGCGTGACCCACCGAAGCGTGGGGTCATGAACGGGATCATGGTCAGTGCCTTCAATTGGCGCGACGAAGTAGATCAGGTCGATATGGATGTGGGGCTCGTCAGGGCCGGGAATGTCCTCGAGCAGGATCGTGTACGGAGCGGGGATCTGCTTCGGGTGTGCGAATTCGTGAACGGTAGAGGTGATGACCACTTCGCATTGAAGGCCAGTCTCCTCACGGACCTCGCGGAGGGCGGCTTCGACCGGGGTCTCGTTCTCTTCGATGTGGCCGCCGGGAGGCATCCACTGCTGGAGTTTCTGGTGCCAGTGAAGGAGGGTGGCGTCGCCGCGGACTACGAAAGCCGTGGCGGTGAAGTGGCGAATCATTCGAAGAGCGACAGGTCGAAATCAGCGTAGGTCTCGATGACTGAGTCGGCTTCTTCGATCGGCGGAAGCGCTGTCGAAGCGGCGCGGACCTGGACGGCGTACATGCCAGCAGTTTTGGCGGAGCGGATGCCGGTGCGCGTGTCTTCGACGGCAACGCAAAGGGTGGGATCGATGCCCAGCCGTCGGGCCGCCTCCAGGTACATGTCCGGCGCGGGCTTGGCTTGCTTCACCTCGGATGCACTGACCGTGGCCGCGAACTGACCGGCCATCCCCAGGCCGGTGAGCGTGGCGTCCACCCACTGGCGGAGGGAGGCTGAAGCGAGTCCCACGGGGAGGCCGCGGTCGTTCAGGTCCGCGACCACCTCGCGGACGCCTGGGAGTGGCTCGATGTGGTTCTCCATGAGGCTGAGCACCGCGTCGTCGTACCCCCGATAGAACTTGTCCGGTGGCTCGTCAATCTCGAAGCGGTTCAGCACCCACGCCCACGACGCTTCCACCGAGGAGCCGATGATCTGGGGGTACTCATCCATCGTCAAGACGTGTCCGTACGGCCTCAGCACCACGTTGAAGGCCTCGTGGTATAGCGGTTCGCCGTCCCAGAGGACGCCGTCGAGGTCGAAGACGACCGCCTTGTAGCCGCTCGTCACGGCTTCACCGCTTCGATGAGCATGAAGAACGGGACGCGGTAGTGCTCGCGGAGGTAGTCGCGCTGTGTCATCTCCTCTTCGGCGGGATAAGGTTCGTGGATGTCCGTGATCTGGAGGCCAGCGGCGCGCAAAGTGTGGGCGTAGTCCGAGAGAGGACGGTGGTAGTTCAGGGTCTCGGCGGGGGCGGTGGGCCACATGCGGAAGCGCAGCTCGCGGGCTGGATAGTAGTTGTCGATCTTCTTGTAGAGCTTGTCCCGATCGAAGACAGGAAACGTTCCAGGGGTTCTCGGCTCCCATGAGGAGTTCGGCGGTGCGTGACAGGGGTGGACGACCGAGAAATGGAACGCGCCGCCGGGCCTAAGCACGCGGGCGATCTCTGCTATCGCCTTCTCGTAGTCAAGCACGTCTATGATCGACAAATAGGCTATCGCAAGGTCGAATGTGGCGTCATCGAAATCGCCCAGGTCTGCCATGTCCATAACGCGATAGTCGATGCCCAGGGGCGTTTCCTCCTCCGCGTTGCGAGCGTTGGTGATCATCGTCTCCGCGAGGTCGAAGGCGGTAACATTCGCGCCTCGTTCCGCCAGCATGCGAGCAAAACGGCCCTCGCCACAACCCGCGTCCAGAACGCGCCTGTCTGTGACGTCGCCAAGCGCGGTCAGGTGCGCCGGGTCCAGGACGAGACGGCGGGACTCGGCGACTCCCCCCGTGCCGGTCCGCATGAGGTGGGTCCAGCCGTCGGCGATTGCTTCCCATCCGGCGGCGCCTTCCGCCCGGAGTTCAGTCATGCCGCTCGCGCAGCGCCGGGAACAGGATCACTTCGCGGATGGAAGACACGCCGGCGAGCGCCATCACTAGGCGGTCGATGCCGATACCGAGGCCGCCGGTGGGAGGCATGCCGTACTCCAGGGCCACGAGAAAGTCCTCGTCCACGACCTCGGCCTCGTCGTCCCCGGCGGCGCGAAGTCGAGCCTGCTCAACGAACCGCTCGCGCTGGTCCACGGGGTCGTTTAGTTCCGTGTAGGCGTTGCCGGCCTCGCGGCCACAGAAGAAGAACTCGAAGCGTTCGACGAGATGGGCGGCGCCGGGCTTGCGCTTGGCGAGAGGAGAGAGCTCGATCGGATAGTCGATGAGGAATGTGGGCTGTACGAGGTGAGGTTCGACGTGCATTGTCATGAGTTCGTCGATGATCTTGCCCCGGCCCCATTCGGGCTCGACGTGCAGCCCAGATGCTCGCGCGGCTTCAGCGAGGGCCGGCAGGTTGGTGGTCGCTTCGACGTCAATGCCGCAGCGTTCCTTGATCGCGGCGGTCAAAGGGAGGCGTGGCCAGGGTGGGGTGAAGTCGATCACGTCGTCGCCGTTCTGGACGTGAGGCGTGCCGAGCACGTCCAGCGCGATCCCGTGGACCATCTCCTCCACCAAGTCCATCACGGCGTTGTAGTCGGCGTAGGCCTCGTAGCACTCCAGCATTGTAAACTCGGGGTTGTACTTCGTAGAGACGCCCTCGTTGCGAAAGATCCGGCCGATTTCGTAAACACGGTCGAAGCCTCCGATTACGAGGCGCTTGAGGTAGAGCTCCAGCGAAATGCGGAGGTGGAGGTCGCGGTCGAGGGCGTTGTGGTGCGTCATGAACGGGCGGGCAGAAGCGCCCCCCGCAACCCCTTGCAACACCGGCGTCTCGACTTCCAGGTAGCCGCGCTGGTCGAGGTACCGGCGGATTCCGGCGATGACGCCGGAGCGGATCTCGAATACGCGGCGTGCTTCGGGGTTGGCGAGGAGATCGAGGTAACGCTGGCGGTAACGTGCTTCGACGTCCTGCAATCCGTGCCACTTCTCCGGGGGCGGCCGGAGCGCCTTCGCGAGAATCGTGTACTCGCTGACCTCCACGGTAGGCTCGCCGGTCTTTGTGCGGAAAAGATGGCCAGTGACACCCAGGAAGTCGCCGAGGTCGATGTCCTTGAGCCTGGCGTAAGGCTCGGCACCGACGTTTTCTTGCTTGATGTAAGCCTGGATCCGGCCAGTACCATCGCGCACGTCGAGAAAGGAGGCCTTGCCCATGCCGCGCATTGCCATCACGCGGCCGGCCACGGTCACGGCCGGGCCTTCGCCCTCGTCGGGCGTCAGCTGAACGGCCTCCGCGGCCGTGTGGGTGCGATTGAAGCGGGGAGGGTAAGGGTCGATGCCGGCGGCGCGCAGCCGTTCCAAATTTTCCTTGCGTTGGGCAATCAGGTCTTCTTCAGGCATCGCGGGAAATAAGAAGGCGGGGCGCTAACCCCGCCTGATTGTAACTTTGCGTCTCCCGCCGTCGCTAGTCGACCGCGGTGATGGTCCACTCAAGGGTGCCAGCCGGCGCCTTGATTTCCGCCTTGTCCCCGACCCTCTTGCCGAGGAGAGCGGCGCCGACGGGCGATTCGTTGCTGACCTTGCCCTCGCGCGGGTTGGCCTCCGGGCCGCCGACGATGAGGAATTTCTGCTTCTTGCCGTCCTGGTCTTTCACCTGGACGTGGGAACCCAGCGAGACTGTCTGGTGGTCGTGCGTCTCCTCGAAAATGACCGCATTCTGGATCATGTCCTGGATCTCGGCGATTCGCCCTTCGACAAAAGCCTGTTCGGAGCGAGCGTCCTCGTATTCCGGGGCGTTCTGCGCTCCCACGAGTTCCTTCTCATCGTGGATCCGCTGCGCCACTTCCGGGCGTCGGACGTTGATGAGTTCGTCCAGCTCGAGTTCGAGCTTCTTTAGCCCCTCTTTGGTAAGCGGAACCTGTCTCGTAGGCATCTCGGGTTGGTGTCTCCTGAAAAAAATGACTGGGGGGCCATGCCCTCAGTCCTCAAGCGCTGTGCGCGCGTCTATGTGGATTATAGAGGCCGGATCAGTGCCCTGTAAAGGCACAATCGGCCCGGTATTTTCAGTCGCGGACCCTGTGTTACACTACCGTTCGATTCGGGCCACGCCTCGGCCAGTACCGGATCACGACCGCCTAAATAAATGCGACGAAACCCGCCCCCGCCCCGAGATCAGCCCCCTCGCGGACGCTTGCGCCGCGATATTCCCCGCTCTGAAGGGCCGTTCGAGCGACTCCTGCGCCAACGACCGGACCGCGACCCCGCACCTATCATCATTGGTGGGACCATTGCTTTCCTCGCGTTGGTCATTGTCCTCGTCTTCGTGGCCTCGTCTGTGCTGGGAGGAGGCGATGACGGGGGTTCAGGAGATGGCCAAACCGTTGAGGTGGCTGAGGGCATCACCGGCCAGATTGTGCCCGTGCCTTCTCTATCGGCCGGCCTAACCGCGCAAAGCCAGTACATCGAGTTCGAGACCGAAAAGGACGTCCAGGCGATTATCGGCCTGCCCCTGCTGGAAACGGCGACGGACGCCACAGTGCTTGGCTTCTACTCGGTAGTCAACAACAACTGGGAGCGCCAGGCGGATGTGGAGTTGATCAACGATGGCAGCGTTGCGCAGGGTGAATTCGAGATCGTGCCCGCCAACCTGGTTGTGTTGCAGGTCGTGCCCGGCACTTTCCAGGTCGGCGCCTCGCTGCCGTTTGAGGGATCGTTGAGCCCGGATGCCGGAGTTTCGCGATCCATAAGCGGTGACTACGTGAGTGCCGCGGACGCGCCGCGGGTGGAGGCGGAGTTGAGAAGGCAGGAAGGGGCCGCAGGGCCTGGTGTTCAGATCGTAAGCACACGCGACTACGTGCCCGCGGCGGATGCATCGGTTCAGGGCACCGCGAGCGACACGCTGCCCGCCGAGGGCACCATCCGCCTGCCAACTATTGTTGGTAGTGGAGAGGACACGGCCGGCATCGTCAACGAAATCCTGGAGGATGAGACGAAGCGTGCCCAACACGTCCAGGCCATCGTGACCACGGTCGAGGCAGCTGGTGTCGAGGGGATCGACCTCGAATACTCCAACGTGGACCCCGACCTTGGGGAGCAGTTCACGAGCTTCGTATCTGCACTGGCAGGCACTTTACACGGTGCAGACAAGCGGCTTAGTTTGACCCTCCCGCCACCCGGCGACCAGAAACAGGCCTACGAATGGGACAAGCTGGGAGAGCAGGCTGACTTCCTGAAAGTGCTACCGGTGGCTGATCCTGTCTCCTACTGGGAGACGATGCCTGGCGCGCTTTCCACAATCGCCGAAAAGACGGATGCCCGAAAAGTCTGGCTGGTCATGAGCCCGTTCAGCATCCAGGGGCAGGGCGATGAAGCGCGAACTATCGGCTATCTAAACGCGATGGTGATGGCCAGCGAGGCCGCGGTGAGGGAGCCCAAGAACCCCGAGGATCTCAAGCCAGGGACGAAGGTAAAGCTGGTCGCGAGCAACCTGGACGAGGGGGAGGGCGCTTCGAAGCTGGAGTGGAACGAGGACTCGTTGACCGTATCGTACGCCCTGGGCGGCACGGAACGGACGCGAATATTCATCGAGAACTCGTTCAGCGTGAACTTCAAGCTGGAACTGGTGCAGGCCTACGGACTGGGGGGGATCCACCTTTCGGATGGGTCTTCTCAGTCGGACGTGGCGAACGTCTGGCCGGTCCTGCGCGACTTCGTCACCACGAACACAACCAGCCTGAGCCGGCCTAATGACGCGAGTCTGGTGCCGGGCTGGGAAGCGCCGGACAACGGTTCCATCACCGGCTCGGGCACGACGGCGGAATGGACGCCGGATGCGGCGGGCCAGTTCAACGTCGTCCTCGTAGTCAGCGATGGCGATCGCCGCTTCGGCCAGCAACTTCTCGTGGATGTCCGCACCGGTGAACCGACGACAACACCCTCTCCGATCTCCACCTTCGCTCCGGATACCGAAACGCCGACACCCTCTGCGGCGCCGACCGATGGCGCAACGCCCACGCCCACGAAGGCCGCCGGGCTGGCTGTCGAAGTGGGCAAAGTCGCGGACGCGGCGAGTGACGACGATTCGATTTTCTCCAACAATGAGATCGCCGAGCCTGGATCAGAAGTCACGTACCTCATCTCGATCGACAATGACAGTTCAATCCCGGTCACCGTTCAGTCGCTCGTTGATACCCTCTATCCGGACATCGAAGCCGACTGCAGCGGTCCCGGCGACAATCCCGTGATCGGTGCTGTCCTCGCACCAGATGATGGTGACGGCGCCGGAGTTATCAATGGTGGCGCAGACCAAATCCAGTGCACATTCACCGACAACGCACCCGATGAATCCGGTGAGGTGGTGACGAACACAGTCACGGGCACTGTCCGGGACGAGAACGGTAACGTGGCCTCGGACAGCGACGACACAAAGGTCACGACCAGCTAGGTCAATCCTGCCTTGCGCGTGATAGCGGGCAGTGCCCGGGGTCGCCGCCTGAAAGGTCCGCCGACGAGGAAGGCGGGAAACTGGACACCGACGGTGCGGCCAACTTCTGACATGCTGAAGGGCGCTCTATTCTCTGCCCTGAACGCGCTAGACACTGACATTACCCACGTGGTCGATCTATACGCAGGCACCGGTGCTTTGGGCATCGAAGCGCTCAGCAGGGGCGCCGAATGGTGCGACTTCGTTGAGCGTAACTCCGGCATGGCCAGGGTGATCCAGGCCAACCTGAAAGTCACGGGCCTGGACTCAAGAGCCGCGGTCCACACCGGGGACATTACGCGCGTTGTTCCGGCGCTGGAACCCGGTGTCACACTAATCCTTGCGGATCCGCCGTACGACGACACTGAGGCCTGGCCAACGATGGCGAAATTGGCAGCGACGACGGTTTTCGATCGCGTGACGGCAACAATCGCAGTTGAGCACTCATCGAGGGGAGATGCACCAGCTTCCCTTGCCCAGTTCCGCCTGAGGAAGACAATCAAGCACGGAGATGGTGCAGTGGCCATCTACGTCGCGTCTGACGATAATTGACGGAACACATGGGAGGACGAGTAATTTGCTGACAGCCATTTATCCGGGGCGCTTCGATCCCGTCACCAATGGTCACGTGGACATCGCCCAGAGGGCGGCCGGCCTTTTCGAGAACGTCGTGGTGGCGATCTACGCCCTCCCGCCGGAACGGGCGCTATTTTCAACAGAGGAACGGGTTGAGCTTTTTGCTGGATCTGTCGCCCATCTTCCCAACGTCGAAGTGACCAGCTTCGAGGGCCTCGTTGTGGACTTCGCCCGCGAACGTGATGCGCGTGTCCTCGTCCGCGGAATCCGCGCCGTCACTGACTTCGAAGCCGAGCTCGACATGACCCTGATGAACAAGAAGATGGCGCCCGAGATCGAGTCCGTGTACCTCATGGCAAGCCTTGAGCACCTGTACGTGAGTGGACACCGAATCCGTGAGGTGACGAGCCTGGGATACGACGTCGGGGACCTTGTTCCGGCGGGAGTGGTGAAGGCCCTCGAGGGCAAGTTCGGCAAGGGACGCAAGGGCTAGATTGGACGTACTACACCTCATCGACCGGCTGGAAGAGATTGCCGCCGATGCCCGGAAGCTCCCGCTTGGCGGCGGCGTTGTCGTTTCCCGCCAGCAGCTCATCGACCTCGTAGATCAGCTGCGCGTGGCCCTGCCCCGGGAGGTGTATGACGCCAGGGATGTCGTCGATCGAAGGGATGAGATCGTTCGCGAAGGTGAACATCAGGCGCAGGAACGTCTGGCCGAGGCCGACGAACAATTGGAGAAGCGCCTCGCCCAAACGGAGGTAGTGCAGGCTGCGCAGACCCGCGCCCGTGAAGTGGTCTCGGCGGCGGAAGAAAAGGCCCGGGAGTTATTGCGGTCGGCAGAGGAACAGGCGAGGGGCAGGCTCGATGAATCACTCACGGAGAGCAGACGCGAGATGCGCGAGGCCGATGCCTACTCCCTGCAAACGCTTCGCCGCCTGGAGGACCAACTCGAGAGTTTCCTGGGGACCGTGAGGAACGGGATTGATGCCCTCGAAGCCCGCTCCACCGAACGCCCCGGCGGCTAGGCGCTTAGACGTGTGCCACGTGGTAGCGCCATCGTCCGATGGCGACCGCGAGGCCAACGCAGATCGCCATTACCAGCAGGAAGCCGCCAACGATCAGCACCCGTTGCATTGCCTGCTGCTGCGCGTCCGAAACCAGATTGATGGCCTCTTCAGACTGCTCCGCTGATTCCGTAAATTGGCCGTCTTCGAATGCCTGCGCTGCCTTCTGTAGTTCATCCTCTGGATCGCTTCCGAGCAGGCCAAATTCCGCCCAGATGTTCCGGTCGGCATCGACTTCCTCCTGGGCCTCGATGTAAAGATCGAGAGCCCGTCGCGACGAGGCGATGAGGTTGGTTGCGGCCGTGAAGTCGAATCGGTTCAGTGCGTCCGCAACCTCACTGGAAAGTACAAGCCCAGCCGCTTCCGAGTCCGTCTCAAGCGATTCAAGCTGACTGCTTAGTTCGATATAAGTATTCAGGTTCGTTTCGAGTTGTTCGATGCCGACGAGGGCGTCCGAGAACGACCAGCCCGCGACCTGCTGCTGGATGGAGACCAACGCCGTATCCGGTAGTCCCTCCTCAGCCAGAGTCGCCCGCAAGGCTGCCAGCCTGGTATTGGCCTGGCGCCGCTGTTCGAGGATCGCGCGGTAAGAATCGGGAAAGACCCAGAGCAGAAAGTCGGAGTCGAGTGTCTCCTGTGTGGACTGCTCGACGAGGTCCATGAACTTGCGGCTATCGCTCGGGCCAGTCGCAACGATCGACCGGTTCACGGCTCGCAGCATGTCCAGCCCATACGTCGACCGCAGGGACTCCAGGAAGCGCAGGGAGTAGTCGTACCCGGCCTCGATCACCGCGACTTCTTCGGGATCGGCGCCAATGATCGAGCCGGCATCCCCCCAGTCATCCAGTTGCAAGTTGGCGCCGGAGGCCCGGCGCACCGGGATTCCACCCTGGAACAACCCCGGAGGCAGGAGAGGTATTGCCTCGTGGGATACGAGCTCCGCGAATCCCTCGGCCAGCCAGCGCTTGGTGTACAGGTCTGACCAGAGGTGCGTAGCCTCGTGCAACACCGTGTAATCGTCTGCCACCGGTGACACAACAAGAACGCAACCGGTGGCCGAGCAGGTGGCTAACCCTTCGTATCCCAGGACAGACTGGCGCCCTCCGTGAGCGACAGTCACGGCAGGTGGCCCATCGTACGCCACGCCGTAGATCTCCTCTATGAGTGGAAGGGCTGCGGTTAGCAATTCGCGTTGATGGGTCGCGGCCGCGTCCTCTCCTTGCAAGTAGGCAAGCTCGATTTGGAGGGGCTCTTTCTCCATCTCTACAACGAAAATGGTCCGGGCGACCGCCCCTGGTTTGACCGTTTCGACCGTCGCCGCCACGTACGCACCATCACCTCCACCGCTGCAGTTGAAACTGTTCGCGGAGGCGGCAGGGCATTCGCTGGCTTCGAGCGTTGTCTCCCAACCATTCCCAACTGGTGTGTTGACAACGACCGTCGATTCATCGCCGGCAGTGATGACCGGGATGTAGGCATAGTTCGGGGTCACGAGGATCCCCTCGGTCCGTTCTGGCGGAACCGTATAAACAATCCGGAGTTTCGCGGACTCTCCATAGAACAGGGGATCGGAAAGCCCTATTGCAATGCTCTCCGCGACACCTCGTCCCGGGTCACTCAGGCTCCACGTCAGTAGTCGTCCTGCTTCATCTGTCACCGCGACGCCAGTCGCACCCCGAATTACTGGCAAATTCACCGTGTCATAGAAGACAAGCACCCCGGAGCCGCTGGGCTGAGTCTCCGGGTCGTTGTCGGTGATCGAGACATCCCAGGTGACACGCACCGGGACGTCAGAAGTCTGTACGTCATAGACGATGGTCGAGGTCACCGCCAGGTCATCAGCGGCAGCTACCTTACCCGAATTGACCAGGGAAACGGACAACCCTGCCGCCGCCGCGACAAGCGAGATGCGGATGGAGATGCTGAGCATAGGTCTAACTGGATAACGGCTCAGATGGCCCGGTGGGTTCCACGGGCGATGCGATACCCGTCACTGCCTCCGAGATCTCGTCGAGAGCGGCTTTGAGCCCCTCTCTTTGGTGGCCAGGCCAGATGAACGCCGCAATCAACCGCCCCTTCAGCCCATGGGCCGAGGCGTTCGCTCTCAGCTCCAGTAAGGTTTCGTCGCCGGACTCCGATGGATTCAGCCGAAACTCGTGCGATTCCAGCATCACAGGGTACCGCAGTTCTCCGGTATCTCGCAGGGGCCGTACCTCGAGGTGCTCGGGAGCAGACCAGGTCGCGATCTCGAACTCGAAGTCGTCACCCGATTCAGTCAGCGCACGGAATCGGGTGCCGGCGCCGTGGGTCTGGTTCGATGTGAACTCAATCCGGGTCCAGGCCTTATTCCAGCGACCGGCGTGCGCGATATCGGACAGTACGGACCACACCTCAGCCCGCGAGGCGGGGATGATTTCACTGACGGAGACGTGTGGCACGACCCAAGTTTACGGCTTGAAGCGCGTGATGAGCAGCCCAGAAATCAGGCGACGATGTTGACCAGTTTGCCTGGCACATAAATCACTTTGCGTGGTTCGCCCCCAGCCAGCTGGCGGGTAACCGCCTCGCTTTCGAGGGCGATTCGCTTCGCATCGTCCTCGGTGATGTCCGCAGCCACGGTGATCCGGTCGCGGACTTTGCCGTTCACCTGGACGACCAGCGTGATCGCATCTTCGCTGGCCAGGCCTTCGTCGTAGGCCGGCCAACGCTGCAGGTGGACGCTGAACTCGTGGCCGGTCCGCTCCCACAGCTCCTCGGCGAGGTGGGGGGTGAGGGGCGCTATCATCAGCATTAGCTTCTCGGTTGCTTCTTCCCAGGCGGCCTGGTCCACCGGGCCTGCCTCGCGGGCGCGGGAAAGGCCGTTAGCCATCTCCATGAGCGCCGCGATGGCGGTATTCCAGCGGAACCCCTCGTAGTCTGCCGTAACGCGGCGTAGCGTCTTGTGGGTGAGGTGGCGCATCTCACGTGTGGCATCCTCGCCGGGATCGCCGAAAGCCGTTGTCTCTCCCAGCACAAGGGCCCACACGCGGTTCAGCCAGCGCTCGATTCCGCTTATGCCTTCGAGGTTGAAGGGGCCGCCGTCCTCCCATGGCCCGATGAACATCAGGAAGCAGCGGAATGCGTCGGCGCCGTACTTCTGAACCTGCTCGTCCGGCGCGACGACGTTGCCACGCGACTTCGACATGCGCTGTCCATCCGGCCCAAGTATCTGGCCCTGGTTGAACAGCCGCAGATACGGTTCGTCGCCCGTCAGCAAGCCCATATCCCGAGCGACCTTCCAAAAGAAGCGCGAGTACAGCAGGTGCATGACGGCGTGCTCGGCGCCGCCCGTGTACTGGTCCACCGGGAGCCAGGTGTTAGCGACCTCTGGATCGACCGGGCCTTCGTGGTAGTCCGGGGACAGGTAGCGGACGAAATACCAGTTGCTGTCCATGAACGTGTCCATGGTGTCAGTCTCGCGGCGAGCGGGGCCGCCGCACTTTGGGCAAGTGGTGTTTAAGAACCCCTCGTGTTTCACGAGGGGGGATTCGCCGGTTGGGCTGAACTCGGCATCCTCGGGCAGGACAACCGGGAGCTGATCCTCGGGAACCGGGACGATGCCATCTTTTTCGCAGTAGAGCATTGGGATCGGCGTGCCCCAGTAGCGCTGGCGCGAGATCAGCCAGTCGCGGATGCGGTAGGTGACCTTGCGCTCGCCCCAGCCCTGCTCTTCGGCGTAGGCGATGACAGCAGCCTTGCCCTCTTCGTTTGGCGTACCGTCGAACCGGCCGGAGTTAACCATCGTCCCCGGCTCTAGGTACGCCTCCTCCAGGGACTCGCCGTCCCAGTCGGCCGGTGCGATGACAACCGGGCAACCCAGCCCGAATTTCTTGGCGAACTCGAAGTCACGTTCGTCGTGCGCGGGGACGCCCATCACCGCGCCGGTCCCGTACCAGGCCAGCGCGTAGTCCGCGATCCAGATCGGCACTTCCTCGCCGTTGAAGCGGTTCGTGCAGTAGGCGCCGGTGAAGACGCCGGTCTTCTCGCGCTCCGTACTCAATCGCTCGATCTCGGTCTCGTGCTGCGCCTGCTCGACGTAGGCCTCGACCTCCGACTTCTGCTCAGGTGTGGTCAGCCTTGGGACGAGTGGGTGCTCCGGCGCCAGGACCATGAAGGAGACGCCGTGTATCGTGTCGGGCCGGGTCGTGAAGACCCGGATTGCCTTCTCCTCCACCCCCCCAATGTCCAGGCCGAATTCCACCTCCAGACCCGCCGAGCGGCCGATCCAGTTGCGTTGCATCGTCACGACCGGGTCGGGCCACTCCATGCCGCTGAAGTCCAGCAGCTCATCGGCGTAGTCGCGGATGCGGAAGAACCACTGCTCCAGCTCGCGCTGGATGACGGTCGTGCCGCAGCGCTCGCAGGCCCCTTGCACGACCTGTTCGTTGGCGAGGACGGTCTGGCAGCTCGGACACCAGTTGGCGGGGGCCTTCTTCCGGTAGGCCAGCCCCTTCTCGAACATCTTCAGGAAGAACCACTGGTTCCAGCGGTAGAACTCCGGATCCGCGGTGATGACCTCGCTATCCCAGTCGAACATTGCGCCCATGGTGCGAAGTTGGCCGCGCATCCTGTCGATGTTGTCGTAGGTCCACTTCTTCGGGTGGATGCCGCGCTTGATTGCAGCGTTCTCGGCGGGGAGTCCGAAGGCATCGAAGCCGATGGGGAAGAAGACGTTCTTGCCGTTCATCCGGTGGAAGCGAGCGCCGGCGTCCGACGGCCCCATGGGATACCAATGGCCGACGTGCAGGTCGCCCGAGGTGTAGGGCAGCATCGTCAGCCAGTAGAACTTCTCGCGGGTATTGCCCAGGTCGGTCTTGTAGATCCCGGACTCTTCCCACCGTTGCTGCCAGCGGGGCTCAATTTCGGCGGGATTGTAGCGCTCGCTTTTCGTGACAGCCTGTTGGCTCATGTCCATCTCCTAGTCGTCCGTTCGCTTCTCTTCGTCGGTAACTTTCTCTCCGCTGACCATGTTGTCGAAACTGGAGCGCAACGCCCCCTCATGCGGGCGCAGGATTTCCTCTATACGGTGTGTAACCGGTCTTGACCACAGGAGCGCAAATATGATTCCCGAACCAGCGATCGCCACCACATACAGCTCAATGCCTATGGCCATGCCAATAGCGGCCGCAGCCCAGATCGTAGCCGCTGTGGTGATGCCCTTGACGCCCTCTCCTTCCCGAAAGATGAGGCCGGCGCCGATAAACCCGATGCCTGTGACGATCTGGGCCGCTATCCGGTCGCCGGCACCCACGAGCTGGGAGACATCGGTGAAGAGGCAGGCGCCCATGGTTACGAGGGCAATCGTGCGAATGCCAGCCGGGTAGCCCCTGAGTTCACGCTCAAGTCCGATAAAGGCCCCCAGTAGCGCAGCAAGAAGGAGCCTTGCCAGTATTTCGAACTGGTCGCCTACTGATACGTCCATATTGCTCCCAATATAAAACGCCCTTCGTCCACAGGGACGGAGGGCGTTTGTTTCTCCGCGGTACCACCCTGGTTCCCCCCACTAACGCGAGGGACACTCGGGCCGCTGTAACGGGCGGTGGCCGTCGCCGGCTAGCCTTTGGCTCACCGGCGAGGCTTCGGAGCGAGTTCAGGCCTGTTTGCCGGCTTGCACCGCCGCCGGCTCTCTGGCGCTGGCCTTACTACTCTCCTTCTCAGCCTTACGATTGAAGGTGGTGGAGCTGAGGGGGCTCGAACCCCTGACCTCGACACTGCCAGTGTCGCGCTCTCCCAGCTGAGCTACAGCCCCACGCGAATACCCATCGTAGCAGCAGGGGAGAAGGGCGGCAACGCGCCCGTACTACCCCTGGAGCCAGTCAAAAGCTTCTTCGAAAGAGGAGAAGGCTCTGACCTGTTCGCCCATCCCACGCGCCGACATCGCGAAGAAGTGCGCGCGGTCGAAGCGGTCCTCCGTGGTCAGCACTCCCGTCTTCCGGCCCTCGGCAAGTCGGAGATTATGAAACTCGAAGGCAAGCTCAGAAACCTGGGGGAACGTGAAATAGGCCGGTGCCTCTCGCACGTCGATCAAGACATTGATGTCGTCGTCGTCGGCTGAGGCGGAGATGTCCAATAGCGCCCGTTTCGTAGCCTCGAAGTCGAACTTGCCCGCTAGCCTGGCTCTCAGGAATTCCCGGACGTGGATGACTCGGATATCCACGGGCATGACGAAGTTGATTATAGCTGCGCAGGCAAACCCCGCTTTGTTGCGCCGCTGACTGAGGTGGTTGGATAATGGCCCACTAAAACGTCCGTCAGGAGCCAACGCCCACATGATGCCACTCGAAGGAATTCGCGTACTCGACCTGTCCGGCCTCGCGCCGGGACCCTACTGTACGATGCTTCTCGGCGACCTCGGCGCCGACGTTATCCTCGTCGAGGCGACCCCCGGCGCCGGACGGCGCATGGATATGGGCGGCAACCCTCGTACGCAGGCTTACAACGCCCTCGGCCGCAACAAGCGCTCCATTGGGCTCAACCTGAAAGACGAGAAGGCCCAGGAGGCGTTCCTCAAGCTGGCGGAGGGCGCAGACGTCGTAGTTGAGGGCTTCCGGCCGGGCGTCGTCAAGCGGCTGGGCGTCGATTACGAGGCCGTCAGCAAACGCAACCCACGCATCGTCTACTGCTCGCTCAGCGGCTACGGGCAGACCGGCCCTTACTCACAGCTCGTCGGGCATGACATCAATTACATTTCGCTCGGCGGTGCGCTCGGCGCCACTGGCTGGCCGGGAACTCCTCCAGCGATCCCCCTCAATGTGATAGCCGACTTCGCAGGTGGCGGCCTTTACTCCGCGTACGCCATCCTTGCCGCGATCATCGCCCGGGAGAAGACAGGGCGCGGCCAGCACATCGACATGGCGATGAGCGACGGCGTCACCTCCCTTCTGGCGATGGCGACCGGCCAGTTCTTCGGCGCGGGCCTCGTGCCGAAGCCGGGCGCCGATTTCCTGAACGGCGGCATACCCTGCTACAACGTCTACCAGTGCGCCGACGGCAAGTGGGTCAGCATCGGCAGCCTCGAGCCCTGGTTCTGGAAAGAGACCTGTGAGGCCCTGGGCTGCGAGGAGTACATCCCGCACCAGAACAACCGTGAGAAGTTCCCGGAGATGTTCGAGTACATCCGCGGCAAGTTCAAGGAAAAGACCCGCGACGAGTGGTTCGAGGAACTGCGCCACCGCGACATCTGCGTTGGACGCGTATTGGCCATGGATGAAGTGTTCGAGGACCCGCACACCCAGGCCCGCGAAATGATGATCGAAGTGGACCACCCGGAGTTCGGCAAGGTGAAGCAGGTTGGCATCGGCCCCAAGTTCTCGGACACGCCCGGCAAAGTGCGCTCGACTGCCCCCATGAAAGGTGCGAACAC
>DAINRO010000001.1:0-63352 GCA_036741795.1 Chloroflexota bacterium | reverse complement strand
TCTCGGACACGCCCGGCAAAGTGCGCTCGACTGCCCCCATGAAAGGTGCGAACACGGACGAAGTCCTGCGCGAGGCCGGCTTCAGTGAGGAGGAAGTGGTGGCCCTGCGGGAGGCAGGCGCGGCGGGATAGCTCCTTGGCAGACTCCTACGAACAGAACGAGACCCAGCGCATAGAGGCGTTCAGCGACGGCGTCTTCGCCATCGCTATCACGCTGCTGATCATCGAGATCGCAGTCCCGCACGTGGGGGGCGACGAGAGCCTGGGAAAGGCCCTGCGTGAAGAGTGGCCCTCTTACTTCGCCTACGTTCTGAGCTTCATCACGATCGGCATCTACTGGGCGAACCACCACTCATTCTTCAAACTCTTCCACCATGTGGACCACGGCTTCCTCATGCTCAACGTCTTCTTTCTGATGACCATCGCCTTCCTGCCCTTCCCCACGGCCGTCCTTGCCGAGTACATGGAGCACGCCGACCAACGCCAGGCAGCAATCGCTTTTTACACACTGGGCCTGCTGCTCCCGGCGGTGGCGTGGTTCTCGCTCTGGGCCTGGGCGAATTTCCGGGAACTCGTCGTCCACGACCTGGCCCCCGGCTACCGCCGCTTCCTCACGAGGCAGTACCTGGCTTCGAACCTGATTTACGCGGGCGCGTTTGTCCTGTCGTTCATCAACGAGTGGGCGGCGCTGGCCCTCTGCACGGGGATCACGGCAATTTACGTGCTCCCGCCGCGCAGGCCCGTGTTCGTTGGGTAGCAGCTAGCTTCCCCCCGCGGACGCAGCATCGGGAACGGGACCTCGCTCCGGCGCCTTCCCCAGCGTCGGCCACCACAGCGCGAACAACGGGATCGCGAGCCCCGCCACGAGTGCAGCGCCGGCGAAGTACGCAGCTTCGGCGGAGACTTCGTCGGCCAGTAGTCCAAGCAGCGGCGCGGTTGGGATGAGTACCGCCGAGCGAATCAGGTTCGTGAGCGATACCATCGTCGCTCGCTGCTCCGTGGGGACGCGCCGGTTGATGTAGTCCGTCACAGTGGGCTGCGAGAGTGACACCGCGAAGAAGACGATCGGGAAGGCGATCGCAGCGTAGATCGAATCCCATGTGGCGAGGATCAGGTACCCGGCCACCACAAGGACCGGCATCATGTAGAACGTCCGCCTCTCCCCGAACCCGCTCATCAGCCGGTGAGCCGACAGAGCGGCGATGATGCCGGCGATCCGCATTGGCGTCTGCCAGATCCCGACCGAGCCGACGCCCACGTCATGGTCTACGAGGAACGGCTGGAAGAAGAAGACGACGGCGATGCTACCGATGGTGACGAGGCCAAAGAAGAGGATGGCATAGCGGATGTCCGGCTTGCGGCGGACCAGGGAGGCGCTGTCGCTGACGATTTCCCCGTACGTCAGGTGATGGGCCTTGACCCCAGGCGGCTCGACGAAGGTGAGGGCGGCGAGGATGGCGACGGCGGAGATCGCGCCGGAAAGGACGATTGGTGTCTGCAGGTCGGTTGCTTCGGCCAGTGGGGCTCCGATCAGCGTGCCGGCTACCTGCGCCGCCATGGCAATCGCCCAGCCGCGGCCGTAGATTCGCGGGTACTCGTCCTCCCGCCCCATCGCCTTCAGCGAGTCGTAGAGGAACGCGGACTCGACGCCCCAGAGCATCGAGAAGCCGACGCCCCAGATCAGGTAAGAGGCCAGCAGCAGCCAGAATGTTGTGGCGAGCCCGAAGAAGACGATGGCGATCGCGAAGAGGGTGGCGGAGGCGATGAGGACTGGCTTGCGACCGAAGCGATCGGCGAGTGCGGCGCCAGGCACCTGGAGGAAAATGATGCAGAGCCAGAAGGGAATGTCGATCAGCGTGACCTGGGCCAGGGTCAGCCCACGCATCTCCGTCAGATAGATTATCCAGATGGGCCACCAGAGCTGGAGGTTGAGGAAGAGGTGGAAGAGGTAGTACTTCCGGACGTTTCCTTCGAGATTGGCGGTTGACGGTTGTTGCAAGCGAGGGCTCCAGCAGGGACGCCCCCTCAGCTTATCGCACGTATTGGTTCGCTATCCCGCCCGCGATTCGAGGAACCCCAGTACCGCCTTCTCAGCCGCATCCAGCCCGCGCAAGCCTGCGGCCACGTGGCCGTGATATTCCAGGTCGTCCAGGAACTCACCATCCATGTAGGCATCAAGGATGGCCGGGTGGACGTAGCACTTGCGGCAGATTGCCGGAGTGTTCCCGAGCCGGTCGGCGACCTGCTCGATGGCATGGACCACGTTCCGCTTCGCCTCCGTCTGCGAGGAGGCTCCCTCGGATGTACGCAGGGACATCGCGGCGAGGACCGTCCCGGCCCACGTGCGGAAGTCCTTCGCCGTGAAGTCCTCGCCGCTGATCTCGCGGAGGTACTCGTTCACGTCCGTGGAACTGATTGACTGGCGGTCGCCGCTCTCATCGACGTACTGGAACAGCTCGTATCCCGGAATCTCACGGCAGCGTCGAACGATGCGGGCGAGGTAGCGATCCTGGACGTCGATCTGGTGCTTCTTGCCCGATTTGCCCTCGAACGTGAACTCGATCCGGTGACCGTTTACGGCAACGTGCTTGTTCCGCATCGTTGTTAGTCCATAGGATCCGTTGTTGCGGGCGTATTCGTCGTTCCCGACGCGGATCAGAGTCGTCTCGAGGAGGCGGACGATAGTCGCCAGCACTTTCTCCCGTGGTAGCCCCGGCAACGCCAGGTCGCGTTTGACGCGACGGCGGATCGCGGGCAGGGCGTTTGCGAAGGCAATCGTACGGCCGTATTTGGCCTCGTCGCGGACCTCTCGCCAGCGGGGGTGGTAGCGGTACTGGCGGCGCCCTCTCGCATCGCGGCCGACGGCCTGCAGGTGTCCGTTCTCGATGGGGCTGATCCAGACATCTGTCCAGGCGGGCGGAATCACGAGCTTCCTGATGCGCTCCATCGCTTCTTTGGAACGAAGAGGACGACCGTCCACGTCGAAGTAGCGGTGACCCTTGCCGTGGCGTTTTCTTAGCATGCCCGGCCCGTTCGGGTTCACGTAGCGCAACCCTCCCGCTTTGGCGGCCTCCCGCGCGTCCGCAGACACCGCCGCAGCCCGGTTCAGGTCGCGCAACCTACCGGCGGCGACTCCCATGCGTTGTGCTCCTCATCGATAAAGGTGAGTGGAGTGTGTCGCGCACGCGATAACAGCACTGTCATCGCGGACTGCGGATTGCTTGCGTAATCGTGGCATCCGGTAAGATTGGTTCGTGACGGCACTGGACATCGACGGCAAGCAGATCGCCGCCGAAGTGCGTGCCGAGGTCGCGCAGCGCGCGAAACGCCTCAAGGACGAACGCGGCGTCACCCCTGGCCTCGCCCTGGTGCTCGTTGGAGACAACCCTTCATCGTTGTCCTACGTTCGCTCAAAGGGGGATACCGCCGAACAAGCGGGCATCTATTCCGACATGTTCCACCTCCCTGAAAGCGCGTCCCAGGACCTTGTCCTCTCGCAGGTGCTCGACCTGAACGCAGATCCTCGTTTTCACGGCATCCTAGTCCAGTTGCCGCTGCCTCCTCAGGTGAACGAGTCCGCCGTCATGAACTCGATCGATCCGGCCAAGGATGCGGACGGAGTCACTCCGGCGAGCCTTGGCCACCTGGTCCGTGGCGAGCCTTGCACGTGGCCGGCGACACCGGCCGGCATCGTGGAGTTGCTCCACCGGTCAGGCAATCCGCCAGCCGGCAAGCACGTAGTCGTCTGTGGGCGCTCCAACATCGTCGGCAAGCCGATCGCCAACATCCTCATGCAGAAGAGCGACCGCGCGAATGCAACCGTTACGCTGTGCCACACGGGGACCTCTGACCTCGCCACTCACACTCGCCAGGCGGACATCCTCATCGCCGCAATTGGTGTCGCCGGGGCAATCACGGCGGACATGGTGAAGCCCGGTGCCGTCGTAATCGACGTCGGCAACAACTGGGTGGAGGACGACACGCGCAAGTCCGGCCGTCGCTTAATCGGCGACGTGGACTACGAAAGCGTGCGCGAGGTGGCGTCGGCAATCACGCCTGTTCCCGGCGGCGTTGGCCCGATGACGATCGCGATGCTACTCAGCAACACGGTCTGGCTCGCGGAGCGATACGGATCCTTGACCGCCTGATTGTCATCCTTGGCGGGACTGCAGGGCCTGCTACTCCTCGGACCAGGAGACCTCGACTCCATCTCCGGCACCCATTGCGTCGGTCAATATCCGCACGAGTTCGCGGTCGGCGCCCTGCTCCTTGAGGACGGCCAACATCTCCTTGCTGATGTAGTAGTCAGTGTCCTCCATGGACTCTTCCTCCATCTGATCCTGAAGAAATTGCAGTTCCTCATCGCTGATCTTGCCGAGGTCGGCGCCGGTGTCTTTGTTGGTGATTCGTATCATGGCCGCCCTTTCGAGGTCTTCTTTCGCTTAACCGTCGTCCGCTCCTGTGGTGCTAGCTCTCTCCCGTTGGTCGAATGTTGACCTTCAGCGACGTTGAGCATCACATTGGGCCCGCGGTTGACAGTCAATTGGAAGATGTCCGGTCGCGCATAGTGGCCAGCGGCGTCCAGTGACATCTTCGCCCCGCGCATCCGTGCGGGATCGATCTTGGCGTAAAGGATCGTCTCCTCGTTCATGGCCGGACCAGCGACTATACGGTCAGGGATGACGATTGCGCTGCTGCCCCGGTTGATCCAGCCGTCACCGCCTTCGGGGTACTGCGCCTTGAACTCGAGAGCGTCCGGCACATCATCGCGCCTCATCGCCATGCAACAGCCGATGACGACGCATCGGCCCTCCTTGGCGATGTGCTGGACGGTGGCCAGCCACGTGTCCGACGAGTCCCAGGTTGCCGCAACGTAGATCTGGGTGCCCCAGGCGTACATCGCGTACCGGGCTAATGGCATGTAGTTCTCCCAGCAAATGAGCCCCCCAAGCTTCCCGTATGGCGTGGCGTACGCCCCAAGGGTGCTCCCGTCACCGGCCGCCCAGACTAGCCGCTCGGCCGCTGTAGGTACGAGCTTCCGGTGGCGACCCATGACCTGTCCCTTGTCGTCGATGTAGAGAAGCGTGTTGTAGATGCTCCCCCCGCTCGCCTCCGCGTTTCGTTCGTTCAAGCCCATCACCACGCAGGTGCGGGCTTGCTTCGCTGCCTTGCAGAGTCTGTCCACCTCCGGTCCGGGAATTGTCACGGACTGGTCCAGGAGCGTGGCGTAAAGTCTCCCGTGCATGGGCGAGCCGCCGGGGAGCACGTGCACCCAATCTGGGTAACCGGGAACGAAGACCTCCGGGAAGACGACAACCTTCGCGCCGTTGGAGGCCGCCTCCGCGATCAGCCCGCAAGCCTTTTCGGTCGTTGCCGCGCGGTCCATGAAGATGGGTGTCGCCTGGACCGAGGCTACCGTGAACGGCTTGTCGCTCACTCCCGCGGATCCACCGCCGCCGGGCCTGTTCGAGGCAATGCGTCCTCGAAGACTGGCATGCGTTTCCAGTCCGGGACGGGCGGGGTGTGACCCGCCTCCGGGGCAAACACGGAGTGCTCAAGCATCTGCATCTTGTGGATGTAGCGGGGGCAGTTCGGGAAGATCCGCTCCGCCGTCACCCGGATGATCATCTGCGCGCCCGGAAACTCACTCATCAACGGATCGTCGCTCGATACTGAGGCCGACCCCTGGACCCGCATCCGGTTTTGCTCCTCGAAGTCGATAAACATCAGCCCCACCTTCGGATTCACGAGGATATTGCCAAAGGACTTGAACATCCCGTTGCCGTCGTAGCAGGGGAAAGCCAGCTCGTTGTGGTCTGTTATCCGCACGAACCCCGGCAACCCGCCCTTGTACGACACATCAGGCCAGCCGTCCGCATCCGCTGTCGCCAGGAAGAACATCGCTGCGTTCTCGATGAAGTCGACATCGGAGGGGGTGAACTGCTCGTGCAGCGTCACCTCCTCCAGCCGATCGGCGATCCGCCGGCTGTCGAATTCATCCTGGAGCTTGCGGTTCCCGTCGTGATACAGCTTGCTGTCGCTCATCGCGTTCTCCTTTATGGGCGAGCCTCCAGGACAAGGTTAAACGGCGTCTCCGTCGCCCGGCGGAAGCGCGTAAATCCGGCGTCCTCGAACACTTTGCGAAGCCGCGCTTCACCGGCCTGGGCGCCCAATACCGGTTCGCCTCCCTGGTTCACGGCGTTAGCCGCGCAGAAGAAGGTTGAAGCCCCGTAGAACATGGCGCCTAGCGGTCCGATGTTGTCTTCCATCCGGTCCTGGGCCATCGGCTCCACCAGCAGGACTGTTCCGTCGGGCTTTAGTGCCTGCAGGGCGTGCCGAGCCGCGCCCACCGGATCGCCCATGTCGTGCAGGCAATCGAAGAAGCAGATGAGATCAAAATCGCCGCCGGGATAGTCGACGGCCCGCGCCTTCTCGTAAGTGACGTCGCTGACTCCCGCCTCCTTCGTGCGCTGGCGGGCCAGTTCCAGCGAGCCCTCATGGTAGTCGTAGCCGATGAAAGTGGAATTTGGATACGCCTGCTTCATGATGATGGTCGAGGCGCCAAGCCCGCAGCCCACATCAGCTACCTTCGCGCCGGACTGCAATCTGGCTTCGACCCCGTCCAGGGCCGGGATCCAGGCCGTCGTCAGGAAGCTCCGGTAGCCGGGCCGGAAAAAGCGCTCTGTGCCGACGAATAGTCGCGGGTCATGCTCGTGCCAGCCCATCCCCTTGCCGCTCTGGAATCCCGCAGTCAGTTGCTCATGGGAGGCCCACATCGCACCTAGTACGTCCATGCCGCCAGCGAGGAACACCGGGCTATTCTCGTCTGCCAGTGCCATCGCGTGTTCCAACGGCAGTTCGTATTTGCCACTGTCATAGGCGAGATATCCCGCAGCGGCCTGCGCGTTCAGCCACTCTTGCACCAACCGCGGGTTGGTGCCCGTCTTTCCTGCCAGGTCGGCAGCGGTCATCGGGCCGGCGCCGTTCATGGCCCGGTAAAGGCCGAGTCTGTCGCCGAGGACGACACCGGCACAGGTCACCGCCCCACTCATCTCCCCCACCATCTTCATGACGAAATCGTTCAGTTTCCCCTCGTCAATCGCGGGTTGCTGAGTCTGCATGTGTTCTCCTCCTTCGGAACTCTGCTTGCCCTCGGCTCCCCACCGAGAGACGCGTACCGCGCGCGCATCCTACGTCTGACCGCGTGAGGTGTCAATCAGCCGCAATACGCGCGGGGATAAGAATTCGTAAAAATACTGTTGACTTCTATGAGCAATGTCACATACACTCCTACACGGATGACTGTCCCATCCCCGGATTTTTATTGACCTCGTATCACTATCTCTTGCGCCCAGCCATAACCGTCCAACGGTAGTTCATCGTTCCGCTTTGCCACTCGTAAGGAGAGGTTCTCTATGGTTGTCCCCCGAGACGTCGTAGCTGAGAAGTTCAGCGTTCCCAAGGTAGTCAAGTCCTATTCGCGTATCCCGGACGTGACTCCCCTTCCTCATATGATCCAGATTCAGCTGGAATCGTACGAGATCTTCAAGCAGGAGGGTCTGAGGGAACTATTCGACGAAATCTCCCCGATCGCAGACTTCACCGGCAATCGCCTGGAAATGCGCTTCACGGAGTACAGCTTCGGCGAAGCCAAGTACGACCAGGACGAGTGCCGTGAGCGTGACGCCACATTCTCCGCGCCTCTCAAGGTCAACGTCGAACTCCTCGTCAAGGAGACTGGCGAGATCAAAGAGCAGGAGATTTTCATGGGCGATTTCCCGCTCATGACAGAAAAAGGCACGTTCATCATCAACGGCGCGGAGCGCGTCGTCGTCTCTCAGCTCGTGCGTTCTCCTGGCGTCTACCTGACCCGGGAGCGTGACGCGACCAGCGGCCGTGAGCTTTGCTACGCGAAGCTCATCCCGAACCGCGGCGCCTGGCTCGAGTTCGAGACATCGAACAAGGACATCGTCGCCGTCAAAGTGGACCGCAAGCGAAAGATCCCCATCACCACCCTTCTCCGGGCTATTGACGAGCCGGACCTGCTCCCCAAGCACGCGAGCGCGAAGGAGTTGAAGGAAATCCAGAAGCAGGTTGATGAGGCCAAGACCGAGCGCGAGGCGGACAAGCTGCGCGCCAAGATGCTTCAGGTCCTCGGCAGCAACGATCGCATCCTCGCCCTTTTCGAAGACATCGACGACGGGGCAGATCACCGCTACATCCAGTCCACGCTGGACCGCGACCTCACCAGTCAGAACAAAGAGGAGGCACTACTCGAGTTCTACCGGAGGTTGCGCCCCGGCGACCCCCCGACAATCGACAATGCGAAGCAGTTGATCAATTCGCTGTTCTTCAACGCCCGCCGCTACGACCTGGGCAAGGTTGGCCGCTACAAGGTTAACAAGCGCCTCGGCCGCCCTGATGCGACCACCCAACGCGTGCTAGTGCCGTCCGACTTGATCGCGATCGTCCGGGAGATCGTGCGCATGAACAACGGCGCCGGGCGCTCGGACGACATCGACCACCTGGGCAACCGCCGCGTACGCACCGTTGGTGAGCTTATTCAGAACCAGTTCCGCATCGGCCTCCTGCGTATGGAGCGTGTGATCCGCGAGCGAATGACGATTACCGATCCGTCAGAAACAGCGCCGAGCCAGTTGATCAACATTCGGCCCGTCGTCGCCGCGATCAAGGAGTTCTTCGGCGGCTCACAGCTCTCGCAGTTCATGGACCAGACGAATCCGCTGGCGGAACTGACGCACAAGCGTCGTTTGTCCGCCCTGGGCCCCGGTGGCCTCTCGCGAGACCGCGCCGGGTTCGACGTGCGAGACGTGCACTTCAGCCACTACGGGCGAATCTGCCCCATTGAGACGCCGGAAGGTCCGAACATCGGCCTGATCGGTTCGCTTGCGACATATGGCCGCGTCAACCAGTACGGGTTCATCGAAACACCCTACCGACGGATCTACCACGCCATACCCAGCAACTCTGATTTGCTGCTAGGCCGGATCGTTCAGCGGGACGTCCTCGATGCGAAGGGCAAAGTCCTCGTGGCTGCCGGAACGGTCGTTGATAAGGCGGTCCAGAAGAAGTTCAAGAATGCCGCGGACCCGGGAATTCCCGTCCGGCCCTTCGTCTCTGACGAGGTCGAGTACATGTCCGCAGACACCGAGGAAGACTATTACGTGGCCCAGGCCAACTCCCCCATCGATGAGGAAGGATACTTCCTCGTTGACCGTGTGGAGTCACGGCACGCCGGCCAGTTCACCAACTCCGACCCCATGCATGTCGACTACCTGGACCTCTCACCAAAGCAAGTGGTCTCGGTCGCGGCGTCGCTCATTCCGTTCCTGGAGCACGACGACGCCAACCGCGCGCTCATGGGCGCCAACATGCAGAGGCAGGCTGTCCCTCTCGTACGACCAGAGATTCCGCTCGTTGGCACTGGAATGGAACTTCAGACCGCTGTCGATTCCGGCCAAGTGATCACCGCCGAGGCAGACGGTGTCGTCAAGTCCGTCACGGGCGATCACGTAATCGTCGCCTACGACAACGGCGCCGAGAAGACGTACAACCTCAACAAGTTCATCCGTTCCAACCAGGGGACCTGCGTTAACCACCGAGCGATTGTCCGTACGGACCAGCGCGTGACCACTGGCCAGACCTTGGCGGACAGCTCCTCCACGGACAACGGCGAACTCGCCCTGGGCCAGACGCTGCTCTGCGCATTTATGAGCTGGGACGGATACAACTACGAGGATGCGATCATCATCTCGGAGGCGGTGGCGAAGGACGATAAGTTCACGTCCATCCACGTCGAAAAGCACGAAGTTGAAGCGCGCGACACCAAGCTCGGCGCCGAGGAGATCACGCGGGACATCCCGAACGTGGGAGACGAGAGCCTCCTGGACCTCGACGAATACGGCATCGTCCGCGTCGGCGCCGAAGTCCAACCTGGAGACATTCTCGTCGGCAAGATCACGCCCAAGGGCGAGACCGAGCTGACCGCGGAAGAGAAGCTCCTGCGCGCGATCTTCGGCGAGAAGGCCCGCGAGGTAAAGGACACTTCGCTGCGAGTCCCAAACGGGGAGCGCGGCAAGGTGATCGAGACCCGCTTCTTCGCCCGCGAGGACAAGGATGCGGGTCGCCCCGGACACGGCGAGCCCGGTCACCACTGCAGGTGGCCCGAGTACGCCCAGATCACGGAAGAATTGGCCCCCGGCGTGCAGGCCATGGTCCGTATCTCGATCGCGCAGCGCCGCAAGATCGCCGAAGGCGACAAGATGGCCGGACGCCACGGCAACAAGGGCGTCATCGCCCGAATTCTGCCCGTCGAGGACATGCCACACCTTGCGGACGGCACACCCATGGACATCATTCTGAACCCCATCGGAGTACCGAGCCGCATGAACATCGGCCAGGTGCTGGAGACCCACCTTGGGTGGGCCGCCCGGAGGATGGGCTTCCGGGCCGTTTCCCCCGTCTTCGACGGCGGCAACCCGGCGACCATCGAGGCCGCCCTCTGCCGCCTCTTCATCTGTGAACAGGCCGGCGCCCTCTCCCTGGAGCACCTCGGCACAGACATCATGGCCGGAACCAACGGCCACGGTAGCCTGGCCGGGGAAAACGTCAACATGGAGAAGGTGGAAAAGTGGCTCAAGGACAAGGGCTACGATGCCGCCGCGATTTTCGACGACGAGGATGTGAACCCGGCACGGCAAGCTGGCCTGGAGCTGTGGCTGGAGTCCCAGGGCGCGAAGCGGGTCAAAGGCAAGTCCTACCAGGACCTCGAGAAGCTATGCGAAAAGAGGCTGTTGGAAGACGGTGCCGCCGCGCCCATCTACGGCAAGCACGTCCTCTACGATGGCCGCACCGGTGAGCGCTTCGACCAGGCCGTGACGATCGGCTACCTCTACATGCTTAAGCTCGTCCACCTCGTGGAGGACAAGATCCACGCCCGCTCGACGGGCCCCTACTCGCTCATCACGCAGCAACCACTCGGCGGTAAGGCCCAGTTCGGTGGCCAGCGCTTCGGGGAGATGGAAGTGTGGGCACTGGAGGCGTATGGCGCTGCCAACATCCTGCAGGAACTCCTGACCGTGAAGTCCGACGACGTTGTTGGGCGCGTGAAGACTTACGAGGCAATCGTTAAAGGCGAGGATATCCAGGAGCCCGGAGTGCCGGAGTCGTTCAAGGTCCTCGTCAAGGAGTTGCAGAGCCTCGGGCTCGCCGTGGAAGTGCTCAACGACGAAGAAGAACGAGTGCTACTAACAGACACCTCAACTGCCGAACTGCCCGACCTGGGCGGCATCGACCTCAGCGGTTTCGAAAAAGGGGAGGAACGCCTTGGCGCTGGAAGTTAACGACTTCAACGCAATCAGGATTTCGCTGGCATCACCGGAGCAGGTTAAGTCCTGGTCCTACGGCGAAGTCACCAAGCCCGAGACCATCAACTACCGCACGCTGAAGCCGGAAAAGGACGGACTCTTCTGCGAGAAGATCTTCGGCCCAACGAAGGACTTCGAGTGCTACTGCGGTAAGTACAAGCGCGTCCGCTACAAGGGCATCGTCTGCGACAAGTGCGGCGTCGAGGTGACGCGTTCCAAGGTTCGCCGCGAGCGCATGGGGCACATCCAGCTCGCGTCACCCGTCGCTCACATCTGGTTCGTCAAAGGAACACCAAGCCGCATCGGGCTGCTTCTTGACATCTCCCCCCGGCAGCTGGAAGCCGTGCTTTACTTCGCCAAGTTCGTGGTCACGGAAGTAAACGAGGAGATCCGGACCCAGGCCCTCGAACAGCTCCAGAAGGAGATGGACGAGGCCGTCACGAAGGTCGAGTCTGAGAACGCGGCCCAGATCGCGGAGATCGAAGAGCACACCTCAAAGGCAATCGCCGAGGTTGAGGGGCACCGCGGAGAGCGGCTCGCGGCCGTGGCCGCCGCCGTGACAAGTGAGATCGAGACGCTCCGCCAGAAGGGCGAAGACGTCAAGGCCCAGATGGCTGAAATCGGTGAGAAGAAGGCCCCGCGCAAGACAGGGCTGGACGACGATTTCTTGCTCGCCCGCCGCGGGGAACTGCTCCCAAAGGACGCTATTAAGAAGCTCGACAACGAGGTCGAGAAGCGTGCGGCCAAGATCGAAAAGACTCGCGACCAGCGCATCGCGAAGGCCGAAGCGGCCCTGCAGGACGACATCGAGAAGGCACGCAAGGCCGCCATGACCCAGATGGATCCGCTTCGGAAGGAAGTAGAGGCCAAGAAGGAAGAGGTCCGCGCCGACTTGATCCGCCAGATCGAGGAGATCGAAGGCCTCAAGGACCCCGTCCGCGACGACGAGTGCACCATCCTGCCAGAGCAAACGTTCCGCGAGATGGAAGACAAGCACTTCGGTCTCGTCAAGGCGGCGATGGGTGCGGAGGCTGTGCTCGAGATTCTTGACCGCGTCGATCTCGACGCCTTGCGTGCCAAGCTCCAGGAGGAGATCCAGAACTTCAGCGGGCAGCGCCGCAAGAAGGCTACGAAGAGGCTGCGCGTCGTCGAGGCCCTCCGCAAGAGCGCCAACCGTCCCGCATGGATGGTGCTCGGCGTTTTGCCGGTATTGCCGCCCGACCTGCGCCCGATGGTCCAGCTCGACGGTGGCCGCTTCGCCACGTCTGACCTGAACGATCTCTACCGGCGCGTCATCAACCGCAACAACCGCCTCAAGCGACTGCTGGAACTCGGCGCACCGGAGATCATCATCCGCAACGAAAAACGGATGCTGCAGGAAGCCGTCGACAGCCTGATCGATAACGGCCGGCGTGGCCGCGCTGTATCGACCGCCGGCAACCACAAGCTCAAGAGCCTGTCCGACATGCTCAAGGGTAAGCAGGGGCGCTTTCGTCAGAACCTGCTCGGCAAGCGCGTGGACTACTCGGGCCGCTCAGTCATCGTCGTCGGCCCTAACCTCAAGCTGCACCAGTGCGGGCTCCCCAAGAAAATGGCCCTCGAGCTGTTCAAGCCGTTCGTTATGCACGGCCTGGTAGCGCGCGGTCTCGCCCACAACATCAAATCAGCCAAGCGAATCACCGAGCGAGCCCGCCCTGAGGTCTGGGACATCCTGGACGAGGTCATCAAGCAGCGGCCCGTCCTCCTCAACCGAGCTCCCACCCTTCACCGACTCGGTATCCAGGCGTTCGAGCCCACTTTGATTGACGGCTCGGCGATCCAGATCCACCCGCTCGTGTGCACCGCCTTCAACGCCGACTTCGACGGCGACCAGATGGCTGTGCACGTGCCACTGTCTCGCGCCTCCGTGGCAGAGGCCCGGCAGATCATGCTCTCCAGCCAGAACCTCCTGTACCCGTCCAACGGCGAGCCGGTTGTGGCTCCGACCCTCGACATCGTCCTGGGTTGTTACTACATGACGGAGATCGTCCCAGGATCGAAGGGCTCGTTCGAGGCAGGCCCCCCGCCGCGCGGCATCTACTCGAGCTTCGACGAGGCGCGAATGGCATACGGCACAGGCGCCGTCGATCTTCGTGCACCGATCCGGGTTCGCGACGCGCGGACGAACGGCGAACTGATCGAGACCAGCGTCGGCCGGATCATCTTCAACCAGGTCATCCCGGAGGAACTGGAGTTCCGTAACACTCTCATGGACCGAAACACCATAAAGGCGCTCGTCTCCGAGTGCAGCCACACACTGAGCAATGACATCACCGCCGAGATGGTAGACCAGATGAAGAACGTGGGCTTCGAGTTCGCCACACGCTCCGGCATTTCCATCTCTATGAATGACCTTCGAGTACCCGACGAGAAGGAGAATCTGCTCAAGGAGGCCGACACCCAGATTGCCGGCATCCAGGAGGACTACGATCAGGGTCTCACTACGGAGGAAGAGCGCTACAACAAGGCGATCGACGTTTGGCGTGACACCACCGACAAGGTCCAGAAGATCATTCAG
Organism: Chloroflexota bacterium; assembly: GCA_036741795.1. Lineage (GTDB taxonomy): Bacteria > Chloroflexota > Dehalococcoidia > SM23-28-2 > RBG-16-64-32 > DATKKM01. The sequence goes on along the minus strand of DAINRO010000001.1, from coordinate 49,409 downwards.
AGCCGGCTCAGCGAATACGGTGGTGTCTACATCATGGCCGTCTCCGGGGCGAAGGGTAACATTTCACAGATCTCCCAGATGGCCGGCATGCGCGGCCTGATGAGCGACCCGGCGGGCCGCATCATCGAGCTGCCCATTCGCTCCTCCTTCCGCGAGGGGTTGACGACTCTCGAATACTTCATCTCCACTCACGGTGCCCGTAAGGGCTTGGCGGACACTGCCCTACGCACGGCGGACTCCGGCTACCTTACCCGGCGCCTCATCGATGTCGCTCAGGATGTCATCATCGTTGAGGACGACTGCGGCACCACCAGCGGTGTCTGGATTGACGAAGGCTCCGAGAAGGGGTTGTTTGAGTCCCTCGGTGAGCGCATCGTCGGCCGCTATGCTGCAGCGGATGCGGCGAACGAAAAGACCGGCGAAATCATCGTGGAGCGCGGAAGCGAGATCATGAAAGACGCCGCGGACCAGATCATGGACGCAGGTATCAAGAAGGTTTACGTCCGCTCCGCCCTGACGTGCGCCACCAAGCGGGGCATTTGTGCCATGTGCTACGGCCGCGACCTTTCCAGCGGACAACCCGTCACGCACGGCGGGGCCGTCGGTATCATCGCTGCCCAGTCCATTGGCGAGCCGGGTACGCAGCTCACGATGCGCACGTTCCACACCGGCGGCGTCGCCGGCCTGGACATCACGTCCGGCCTCCCGCGTGTCGAGGAGCTGTTCGAGGCTCGTGTACCCAAGGGCGCCGCGACGATCTCCGAAATCGATGGCAGCGCGGAGTTGATCCGCGAAGGCGACCGCCGAACACTCCGCATCACCAGCATCGAGGAATTCCGCGACGAATACGAGATCGAAAAGGGCTTGAAGGTGCTGGTCAAGGACCGTGACGTTGTCGAGGCGGGTACAACCCTCGCCCAGGCCCCGGAAAAGAAGACGAAGGCGAAGAAGAAGGCCGACGCGGACGAAGAGCAGGAAGTCGTGCCCGATAACGTGGTGATCGCCCGGACCTCCGGGACGGTCTCGGTCTCCCGCGGAAAGGTCTCGATCCTCTTTGAGGAGCGAGAGTCTCGCGACTATCCGATCCCGGCTGCAGCGCGGTTGCGGATCCAGGACGGTGACTACGTACACGCCGGCCAGCCCCTGACCGAAGGCCCCCTTAACCCGCAGGACATCCTGCGGATCCAGGGCCCGGAGGCCGTGCAGATTTACCTGGTCGAGGAAGTACAGAAGGTCTACCGCTCCCAGGGCGTGACCATCAACGACAAGCACATCGAGACGATCGTCCGCCAGATGCTCCGCCGCGTCCGAGCCGACCTGCCTGGGGATACCGAAATGCTCCCCGGCGAGTTGGTGGACCGCTTCAAGTTCGAGAACCTGAACGCTGCGGTCCTGGCCGAGGGCGGCGAGCCGGCGACGGCCCAGCCAGTGCTGTTGGGCGTCACCAAAGCGTCCCTCAACACAGAGAGTTTCCTCGCGGCCGCCTCCTTCCAGGAGACCACGCGTGTCCTCACGGAGGCCTCGATCAGTGGCCAGGTGGACCGGTTGCTCGGCCTCAAGGAGAACGTCATCATCGGCAAGTTGATCCCGGCGCGCGCCGAGATCAACCTGCCGCCGTTGCCCTTGCCCCCGATCGAGGAGATGACCCTCCCGCCGGGTCTTGCGGATGACGAGCCAGAGTTCGTGCTGGATGACGACGACGATGTGGACGGCGAAGAGATGGGTGGCCTTATCAACGAACTACTGGGTCTCGACCCCTCCGCGTCGTCCGCCGAAAACGGCGACGCCCCGGAGGCGGACCTCGAGCCGCTAGCTGAGGATGAACCCGCAGACATAGCGCCGTTGGAGGATCCACCCGCGGAGGAATAGCGTCGGCCTGAAAACAGAGACTCGCAGGGGCGGTACTACACCGCCCCTGTCCTTATCCAATTCGACAGCCGACCGCAACCTGAGGCTCAAGCCAGTCGTCTATACTCGAAGAGGTAGTACGCAATGGTAGTGAGCCAACCACCAGCGCCGACCGGAGCGCTTGTCACCGCGCTGGCCCAGCTTGACGCCGCAGCCGACCGGTTGGGGTTAGATGACGGAATCCGCGCCGTATTGCGTAAGCCCAAGCGCGAACTCTCCGTCAATTTCCCGGTCCAGATGGATGATGGCTCTATCCGCTGTTTCAGCGGATATCGTGTCCAGCACAATCTCGCCCGAGGGCCCGCCAAGGGCGGCCTGCGGTACAGTGCCCACGTCTCGATCGATGAAGTGCGGGCGCTGGCAATGTGGATGACCTGGAAGTGCGCCGTCGTCAACCTTCCGTACGGCGGAGCCAAGGGAGGCGTCGTGGTCGACCCCCGCACGCTGTCACAACCTGAACTCGAGAACCTGACCCGCCGCTACGCCACCGAAATCAGCATCATCATCGGCCCCAGCGAAGATATACCTGCTCCCGACATGGGCACCAATGAACAGGTGATGGCCTGGATCATGGACACCATCTCAATGCACCGGGGGAACACCGTCGCCGGCATTGTCACTGGCAAGCCGGTGGCCGTCGGCGGCACTCTCGGCCGATCCGATGCAACGGGACGAGGCGTGCTCTACGTGATGCAAGAAACCGCAACGAAGTATGGCGTGCCCCTTGAGGGCGCATCAGTCGCCATCCAGGGCTTCGGCAAAGTCGGCGCGGTTGCTGCTCAGTTGCTCTTCCACGCCGGGGCGCGCGTCGTCGCCGTGAGCGACGCTGATACCGCGATCTATAACGCCCAGGGCCTCGACATCCCCGCACTCATGGGTTGCCGGGAAGACCGTATGCCCCTCCGAGAATCTCGTGGAGGCGACGTCATCGACAACGCCGAACTGCTCACGCTCCCTGTCGACTACCTGGTTCCAGCCGCCCTGGAGGGCCAGATCACCGAAGCCAACGCTGATGACGTCCAGGCTCGCATCGTCGTCGAAGGAGCTAACGGGCCTACAACGCCCGGGGCGGACAGTATCCTGCAGGACAACGGAGTCGTCGTCATTCCCGATATCGTAGCCAATGCCGGCGGAGTCATAGTGTCCTACTTTGAGTGGGTGCAAGACCTCCAGTTCTATTTCTGGGACGAAGCCGATGTAAACGCCCGCCTCCACAAGGTCATCACCAGGGCGTTCGAGGACGTCGTGAAGGTCGCCGAGGAGCGGGGAGTCAACCTCCGGGAGGCGGCCATGCTACTGGGTGTAAGTCGCGTCGTTGAAGCGACGACGATGCGCGGAATCTACCCCTGATCGACACACCCTTGTCTCCGTAACTTTCGCCTGACCGGCGCGTTCAACTAGACGAAGGGCACCCCGGCTTCCCGGCTGGACGTGTCCAAACATAAGTAGTTCAAAGCGCCGAATCTCTTCGCCGCAACGCGAAGGGAACGAGGGAACCGAACCTGGGGTGAATTCCTTCCTCGGAGGGATAGGCAGACTCCTTCATGCCGAACCCGTCAGCTAACCCCGTAGGCGAGAAGAGGGAGAGGCTGTTGGCGACGACCCTGACCGGGGGCGAGAGATTGGCCTCTCGCCCTTTCGTTGTCTGAAAGAGGCAGACTTGGTGACGCAAGCGGGGTACGTGATACAGGAAGAACAGGTCGAAGTCACAGCCGTAGAAACGCAGGAGAACATCCGGCGTTTCCATTGGCGCTTCGAGTACACCCTCCTTATCGGCGTCGCCCTGATGCTGACGCTCTTCGCGATCGCCTTCTTCTATTTCAGCACCGACATCAGCAACCTCAAGAGCTACGGCTACTTTGGCATTTTCCTGATCAACATCATCGGGGCTGCGTCTATCCTCCTCCCGTCGCCCGCAGCCGCCAGCGTCATCGGCGGGGCGGCCTTCCTGGAGCCGTTTCTCGGCATACCGGCCTGGTTCTGGGTGGGTATCGTCGCGGGCCTCGGAGAGGCCATCGGCGAGTTCAGCGGGTACGCCGCTGGCTACGGCGGCCGAATCATGGTGGAAGACAAGCCGAGCTACCTGCGCATCAAGGCATGGATGGAGAAGAAAGGCGCCCTCACACTCTTTTTCCTCTCCTGCATCCCCAACCCGTTCTTCGACGTCGCCGGCCTCGCGGCTGGCGCCGTGCAGATGCCCATGCGCACCTTTTTCTTCGCGGTCTTGCCGGGCAAGATCATAAAGAACTGGTGGCTCGCCGGACTCGCCGCAATCGTCGTTTCCATAGTCACGAGCGCCGCTTGACTCAGTGCGTCATCCTCAATCTGATGGTCCCGTGAGCGGGTCTACTGACGACAACACCGAAGTCTTTGGCGCCGTCATCGTCGCCGCCGGGAGCGGCGTCCGCATGGAGGGCCAGGACAAGCTCTTCACCCGCGTGGGCGGTCGCACCCTGCTCGGCCACGCTGTTGCTGCCTTCGAGGATTGCCGGGAAATCAGCCGCATTGCCCTGGTCATGAACGAATCGAACCTGGAACGTGGCCGTGAACTGGTGAATCAGGAGGGATTCCAGAAGGTCATCGATGTCTGCTCAGGTGGAGAACGCAGGCAGGACTCCGTGAGCTGTGGCCTCGAATCTCTTGGTCGCGTTGATTGGGTCGCCGTTCACGACGGCGGCCGTCCTTTGATCAGGCCGGGGATGATCGCGCGCGGGCTGAACGCGGCTCGTGAGACGGGCGCCTCGGTGCCTGTGATTCCTCTGGTTGACACCATCAAAAACGTAGCGCCTGACGGGGTTGTATCCGGAACACTCGACCGTAGCCGGTTGGTGGCGGCGCAGACTCCACAGGTATTCCGTTACGATCTGCTCATGCGCGCGCACACCGAAATCACGCATGACGTCACCGACGATTCCGCCATGGTGGAGCTGCTCGGTGTTGCCGTCATGACCTACGAGGGTCGCCGCCGCAACATCAAGATCACCACACCCGACGACCTCTGGCTCGCGGAGTCCTACCTCCAGTGAGTCAGGGCACGCGCGTCGGCATCGGCTACGACATCCACGGGGTGGAGGCCGGACGCCATCTCGTCCTCGGCGGTGTCTCCTTCCCCGGGGAGAGCGGCCTCGCCGGCCATTCAGACGCAGACGTACTAATTCACGCCATCATCGACGCGCTGCTCGGCGCTGCCGGACTGGGCGACATCGGCACCCACTTCCCGGACAACGATGAGCGCTGGGACGGCGCCAGCAGTCTCGACCTCCTGCGCGCAACGGCGTCGATGCTCAAGGATGCAGGAGCGACCGTCGGCAATGTCGATGCCACCGTCATCGCCGAGACCCCCCGGCTTACCGGGCGGATCACCGATATGAAAGGGGCGATCGGCGGAGCGCTCGGCATCCCGGAGGCGCAGGTGAGCGTCAAGGCTACGAGCAACGAAGGGTTAGGGCCTGTCGGACGCGGTGAGGGGATAGCCGCCATGGCGGTTGCGCTGGTCACAGATTCACCGTAGGGCCGAGGCGTGGCTCGCCCCTACGCCCATCCTGGTTACCACCGTATAATGGCCTTCATGAACGCAATGTCACTCCCGGGTCAACGCGTCTGCACCTGTAGCCCGGCCCCGTTCCGCGGTCTGCGGTGCACGGGGCCAGGTGCGCGCACGCTTGACCACGCCACGAAGGGAGCGACGGGCCAGTGGGACTCTTAGACAGCATAAAACGGGACATACAGGCCGCGAGGGAACGTGACCCGGCGGCGATTAACGAACTAGAAGTCATCCTCACGTATCCGGGCTTTCACGCCCGGCAAATCCACAGGGTGTCGCACGCATTGCATCACCAGGGGCTGGAGCTACCGGCCCGTTTCATCGCCCACATCAGCCGTTTCATCACTGGTATTGAAATCCACCCAGGCGCTGAGATCGGCGAGAAGTTCTTTATCGACCACGGCATGGGCGTCGTCGTCGGCGAAACGGCGATCATTGGCGACAACGTCCACCTCTTCCAGGGTGTGACGCTTGGAGGCACCAGCACCCGGCGGGCCAAGCGGCACCCGACTCTCGAGGACAACGTTGTCGTCGGCGCGGGTGCGAAGGTCATCGGCGATGTCACCGTCGGCGAAAACGCCAAGATCGGTGCGGGTTCCGTCGTCGTCACCAACGTCCCACCGAACGCCACCGTCGTCGGCGTGCCGGGCCACGTCGTCGCCTTCGCTGACCCCGGCGACGACACCGTCCTCAAGCTCCCGGACCCGGAGTGGGACATCATTCAGCGGCTCGAAGCCCGCATCGAGGAGCTGGAGGCGCGGCTGGAACAGGTCGAGGGTGAGAAGCCGAAGCGCAAGGGGACGAACAAGACTCGGGAAAATGACGTTAAGGCTGTATAACACGATGTCGCGCCGCGTGGAGGAGATCCCCCTCCGCGACGACGAGATCAAGATCTACGTCTGCGGCATCACGCCCTACGACCACTCCCACATCGGCCACGCCATGTCCTACATCATCTTCGACGTGCTCCGCCGCTACCTCGAATTCCGCGGTTACAAGGTCAAGCACGTCCAGAATTACACCGACATCGACGACCGCATCATTACCAAGGCCAACGCCCTGGGCCAGACCTACGACCAGGTTGCCGAAGCTTTCATCGCGGAGTACGAGGAGGAGATGAGTGACCTGAACATCACTCCTCCGCACATCTATCCTCGTGCCACCCAGGAAATCCCGCAGATCATCGAGATGGTCGAGAAGCTCATCGAGAAGGACCGCGCCTACAGCACCGAGGAGGGGGACGTTTACTACAACGTCCGCCGTAACCCCGACTACGGCAAGCTGTCCGGCCGGAACGTGGATTCCCTCATGGTGGGCACCCGGATCGAACCCGGCGAGATCAAGCGGGACCCACTCGACTTCGCGCTCTGGAAATCGGCGAAGCCCGACGAACCATCCTGGGACAGTCCCTGGGGGCCAGGGCGCCCTGGCTGGCACATCGAGTGCTCCGCGATGTCCTACCGGTATCTCGGCGACCAACTGGATATCCACGGCGGCGGCCAGGACCTCATCTTCCCTCACCACGAAAACGAGATTGCCCAGAGCGAAGGTTTTACCGGTGTGAAGCCCTCAGTGCGTCACTGGGTGCACAACGGTTGGCTCACGCTCGACGAAGAAAAAATGAGCAAGTCCCTCGGCAACATCATCACGATCAGGGAGGCACTGGACACGTACGGCGCAGACGCCCTCCGCATCTTCGTCCTCACTGCGCACTATCGGGCGCCGCTCAATTACTCCGAGGAAGGACTCGAGTCTGCGCGCCGCGCCGCCGAACGGCTCCTCCTCGCGGCGGAAGTTCCAGGCGGAGAGGGTCCCCCTGCAGACATCGCGTCGGAGGAGTACCAGAGGCGATTCACCGAGGTGATGGACGACGACCTGAATACGTCCGCGGCCTTGGCCGTCCTCTTCGACCTCGCCCGTGACATCAACCGGGCCCGCGACGCAGGCCGTGACACCGCGGAAGCACAGGGAGTGATGCGAAAGCTGGCCGGAATCCTCGGCCTCACACTCACGCAACCGAAGTCCATCAAGGGCGCGGAGCCGTTCATCGAACTGCTCGTAAACCTTCGGAACGATCTCCGGGCGGCAAAGCAGTTCGCCCTCGCCGACCAGGTGCGTGACAGGTTGGCCGAACTTGGCATCACCCTCGAGGACGTGGCCGAAGGCACCCGCTGGCGGCCGCAATGAGCGCCACGCTCGAATGGCTGGGAACGGCGACCTTCCGCCTGACCATCGGCGACACCGTCATCTTCCTCGACACCTACATGGACCGTGTGCCGGACGCGCCCCCGATCGGCCTGGCCAGCGCGGACGTGACTAAGGCCGACTACATTCTCGTAGGGCACAGCCACTTCGACCACCTCGGCGGTGCCGACGTCATCGCCAACAACACTGGCGCCAAAATCATAGCCTCCAACGAGTCCTGCCGCATCATGCGCGAGCGCGGGGTCCCGGAAGGCCAACTCTTACCGTCGCAGGGCGGCGAGCGCCACGCCATCACCGATACCATCCGCGTGCGAGTCTTCCCCAGCGTCCATTCCTGCACCTGGATCCTGACGGACGCACCTGCCGACGAGGAGGAGCACGGCCACACCGGACTCACACAGGCCGAGCGCGCCGCCCAGCCCGGCCTCATGCAACGCATTTTCGCCCTCGGCGGCACGCCGGAGGGCCAGGCAATTCTTGCCCATCTCCAGTCTCAGGCGGGCAGCACCAACGATGGCGGGCCCCTTGTCTTCTTGATCGAGACCCCGGAAGGAGCGATCTTCTTCCAGGACAGCTCCGGCTGCTGGACAGGCGTTCTCCGCGACATCAGTGCAGATGCCGCCATCCTTGCCGCCGCCGCGAGGCCCAACGTCGACGGCGAACCACACCAGGGCTCAATGGCCGGGTTCCTCGCGATGGAGGCGCAGGTCTTGGGCGCGAAGCGCGTCGTTATCGGGCACCATGACGACTGGATGCCGCCTGTGACGAACGGCGACTTCGACATGGAGGCCGTGCGTCGCCGGATGGCTGCCGACGCGCCGAGGGCGGAGCTTTTGACGCCGGGCTATCTGGAGCCAGTGACATTGCTCTGACCGGTTCTTGACGCTTTTCCACAGCACTCCGTATACTGATGAGTGCTCGCCCGTTGGGCGGCTTTTTGATGTAGTGGGGCAGAAACGCCGAAGTGGCGCAGTGGTAGCGCAAGCGATTTGTAATCGCTAGGTCGTGGGTTCGAATCCCACCTTCGGCTCCACGCGAGAGGAACTGGTTCCCTGGCCGCTGACCCACACTCCCAATGGCGGGATGGCAGAGCGGTCAATTGCACCAGGCTGTAAACTTGGCGCCCTTTGGGCTACGCAGGTTCGAATCCTGCTCCCGCCACCAGACTCGGTTCAGAAACGGGCACCCTTCTCGCGAAGGGACCCTTGGAGGACAAGAGCCCACGTAGCTCAGTTGGTAGAGCGCGTTCTTGGTAAGAACGAGGTCCCCGGTTCGAGTCCGGGCGTGGGCTCCAGCAACGTAAGACATAAGAACGGCGGTCCTTCCCTGAAGGACGGTTGTTCCACATACCAGATAGCCGCGCTATCATAGTCGGGTAGGCTCAAAGCGACCCGCTAGTACGCGAGCCGAAAACCAGAGGAGGAATCCCTAACAATGGGCAAGCAGAAGTTCGTGCGCAATAAGCCGCACCTCAACGTCGGTACCATCGGTCACATTGACCACGGCAAGACCAGTCTTACCGCCGCCATCACCAAGGCGCTCGCCCTCAGGCAGCAGGCCGAGTACCGTGACTTCTTCAGCATCGACAAGGCGCCGGAAGAACGGCAGCGCGGCATCACCATCGCTATCGCCCACGTCGAGTACGAGACGCCGAACCGGCACTACGCCCACATCGACTGCCCGGGTCACGCCGACTACATCAAGAACATGATCACGGGCGCCGCCCAGATGGACGGTGCGATCCTTGTTGTGGCGGCTAACGACGGTCCGATGCCTCAGACCCGGGAGCACGTCCTTTTGGCGCGCCAGGTGGAGGTGCCGGCCATGGTGGTCTTCCTGAACAAGGTGGACATGATGGAGGACGCGGAGCTTCTCGACCTGGTCGAGCTGGAGGTCCGCGAACTGCTGAGCAAGTACGAGTTCCCGGGCGACGACATCCCGATCGTCCGCGGCAGTGCTCTGAAGGCGCTGGAAAGCGACTCCCAGGACCCGGAGGCGCCGGAATACAAGCCGATTTACGAACTCATGGATGCCCTGGACAGCTACATCCCGGAGCCCCAGCGGGCGAAGGACAAGCCCTTCCTGATGCCGATCGAGGACGTCTTCGGCATCAAGGGCCGCGGCACCGTCGTCACCGGCCGTGTCGAGCGTGGTGTCGTCAAGCCGGGTGAGGAAGTTGAAATCGTCGGCTTCGGCGAGACCCGCAAGACCGTCTGCACAGGCGTCGAGATGTTCCAGAAGACCCTCGACGAGGGTGAGGCCGGCGACAACGTCGGTTGCCTCCTCCGCGGCGTGGAGCGTGAGGACGTGGAGCGCGGCCAGGTGCTGGCCAAGCCCGGGTCGATTACGCCGCACACCGACTTCGACTCCGAGGTCTACTGCCTGAGCAAGGAAGAGGGGGGGCGACACACGCCGTTCTTTAATGGCTACCGACCCCAGTTCTACATCCGCACGACGGACGTGACCGGCAGCATCCAGCTCCCGGAGGGCGTGGAGATGGTGATGCCCGGCGACAACATCAAGATGGTCGTCGAGTTGATCACTCCCGTTGCCCTGGAGGAGGGCGTTCGCTTCGCCATTCGCGAAGGTGGCCGAACAGTGGGCGCGGGCGTCATTACGAAGATCAGCAAGTAACGAGTTAAATGGCGAAGAAGGAAGACCGTAACACCGTGGACCTGGCGTGCAGTGAGTGCCGCCAGCGTACGTACACGACGCAGAAGAACCGGCGAAACGACCCGGACCGGCTGGAGTTGCGTAAGTACTGTCCGCGCTGCCGCTCGCACCGTCTCCACCGCGAGGCGCGCTAGCGATGTCCAACCGGGCGGTCAGACGGCAGCAGCTCAAGGAGCCGAAGCCCAAGAGCGGGTCGCAGCGTGCTATCCCGCGCACCGGACCGTCGCCCGCGGCGCCCCCAGGCCGCCGCAAGGGGATCCAGCGGTTCATGCCACGCTTCTTCGCAGAGATCTGGAGCGAGCTGCTCAAGGTCATCTGGCCGACGAGGCGTGATGTCACCTATCTGACGTTCGTCGTTATCGTTGTCGCAATTATCATGGGCGCCGTTCTCGGCGCGCTGGATTTCGCCTTTGGCTGGTTGATCGACCAGACGTTGCTGGAGTAGGAAGGGGAAGGGATGGCGAAGAGGAAGGCGGCGGACGTCCTGGAGGACGCTCCGCCAGAGAGCACAAAACGCGATTTCATCAGCGATGATGAGTTGCTGCGCGCGGGCTCGTCCTGGTACGTGGTGCACACCTACTCCGGTTACGAAGACCGGGTGAAGACCAACCTTGACCAGCGGATCAAGTCGATGGACGCGCAGGACCTGGTGTTCCGGGTGATCGTGCCTTCCGTAGACGAGATCGAGATCAAGGACGGACAGCGACGCACCGTGCCTCGCAAAATCTTCCCGGGCTATGTGCTGGTGCAAATGATCACGCTGACGCAGGACGACCCCTCCTCCTCGGAGCAGGACATGGCGCTTTCGAGCAAGGCCTGGACGGTGGTCCGGAACTCCCCTGGTGTCACCGGCTTCGTCGGTTCCGGCACGGCGCCGACGCCGCTAGAGGAGACAGAGCTACGCTCAATTATTCGGCAGATGAAGGCGGATGAGCCGGTGGTGAAGGTGGGCTTTGCGGAAGGTCAGAGCGTTCGCGTAGTGGACGGCCCCTTCTCCGACATGGTCGGGACCGTGGAAGAAATAAACGCAGAGAAAGGCAAGGTGAAGGTAGCGGTGTCTATCTTCGGCCGGGAAACCCCGGTCGAACTGGACTTCCTCCAGGTCGAAAGACTCTAACCACCCTCACGAACCAGTCACATGGCAAAGAAAGTACGAGCGATCATCAAACTGCAACTCCCTGCCGGTCAGGCGACGCCTGCGCCGCCAGTCGGCCCGGCTCTTGGTCAGCACGGCGCTAACATCATGGGGTTCTGCAAGGAATACAACGAGAAGACCTCGATGCAGGCGGGCAGTATTATCCCCGTCGAGATCACCGTCTTCGAGGACCGCTCCTTCGCATTCATCCTCAAGACCCCGCCGGCTTCGGACCTAATCCGTAAGGCTCTGGGCATCGACAAGGGCAGCTCCGCGCAAAAGCGGGAGAAGGTCGGCACCCTGAGCCGCGCCCAGGTACAGCAGATCGCCGAGGCCAAGATGAAGGACCTCAACGCCAACGACATCGACGCCGCCATGCGTATGGTGGAAGGCACGTGCCGTAGCATGGGCGTTGAGATCGGTTCGTGAGCGATGGTTACCAAGTACAGCGCAACTCGTCGCGCGCAAGGTGACGCAGTGGGCAGCTTCACGTTTACGTTCGAAGTTGGCGACCAGTCTCGGACACGGTTCGTGCAGGTGGAAGCGCTCGTCGACACCGGCGCGACCTTCAGCAGGATTCCGGGGCGTATTTTGCGGGAGCTTGGTCACGAACCCACGCGCCGCGAGAGGTTTAAGATAGCCGATGGCACCACCGTAGAGTATGACCTCGCTGAAGTACCGATTCGCATTGGAGATAAGGTCAGCGCAAACCTCTGCATGTGGGACGATAATGACGCTCAGCCGCTTCTGGGCGCTGTGACGATGGAAAGCTTTCTACTCGCTGCCGATCCGGTAGAGCAGAAGCTCGTTCCTGTAGAAGGACTGGCAATGATGGCAAAGCACGGCAAGAAGTACCTGGCAGCCCTCGAGAAGGTGGATCGCGAGCGGGAGTACACGCCCGAAGAGGGGATCAAACTCCTGAAGGAGACGACCTACGTTAAGTTCGACGAGACCGTCGAGCTCCACATCCGCACCGGCCTCGACACTCGCCACGCAGACCAGCAGCTTCGCGGAACCATTGTCCTCCCCCACGGTCTCGGCAAGGGCCAGCGCGTCCTCGTCTTCGCCGAAGGCGAGGCGGCTCGCCTCGCTGAAGGGGCCGGCGCTGATGTCGTAGGTGGCGACGACCTGGTCAAAAAGGTCGAGGGAGGATTCCTGGACTTCGAGGTCGCGCTTGCTACCAAGGAGATGATGGGTAAGGTCGGACGCCTCGGCCGCGTCCTCGGCCCCCGCGGCCTCATGCCAAACCCGCGCACCAATACCGTCGTCGATGGCGACGACATGCCGAAGGCAATCAAGGACGCCAAGCAAGGACGCGTTGAGTTCCGCACCGACCGCACGAACCTCGTTCACGTGCCCCTCGGCAAGATCAGCTTCACTGAAGAAGCCCTTCTCGACAACCTCAACTCCCTCGTCGAAGCGGTGATGCGGGAAAAGCCGGCCGGTTCCAAGGGCCAGTACATCCGCAGCCTGACGCTGACCACCACGATGGGTCCCGGCGTCCCGCTGGAGATCCAGGCCACCACGTCCGCTGGTAAAGCCGCCGCTTAGCTGTTGAGCTAGACCGGCGACCGCGATACACTTCGCGCTACAACCGAACACAAGACCACCACCAGAGACAGCAGGTGCCCCAGGCTTAAGTCCTTCTCTGAAGGAGCCCGCCGAGGTGAAGGACAGAGCAGGGTAAGCCTTGCACCTTGTCCCTCGCGTCGGCGAGGGGCTTTTCTTTTGTCCACCGGGGACGCAGAAACGGAGGGTGAATGCCCACACAAGAAAAGATCGACGCCGTAGCCGAGCTCAAGGACGTGCTCGAACGCTCCACGATGGTCGTCAGCACCCACTACCGGGGGATGACCGTGAAGGAGATGCAGGAACTGCGCCGGAAGCTGCGCGAAGGCGGCATCGAAGTCATGGTCGTCAAGAACACCCTGCTCAAACTCGCCGCCGAGCAGGCAGGCAAGGCGTCTTTGATGGACATCGTCGAGGGGCCGACAGCGCTGGCCCTCACCTACGACGACATCATCGAGGCGGCCAAAGCGGTCGGCGCCTACGCGACGGCCGCGCCCCAGGCCTTCGCCGTGCAGGGCGGGTTCCTCGACGGGTCCACCCTGACCGCGAACGACCTTCGCGACCTGACGAAGATCCCGCCGAAGCCAGTGCTACTCGCCCAGTTCATGGGCCAGATGCAATCGCCGCTCGCCAACTTTATCGCCCTCCTCGACGGGCCTTTGCAGGAGCTGACGCTGCTCCTCCAGTCCCTGCTCAGCGAGCTGCCGGGATTGATAGAAGCGCGAGCAAAACAGATGGAAGCCACGGCCTAGCAGGCCCTCAAATAAGTAAGCAAATTCCGAGAAGGAGACACCAACAATGGCAACAGCAACGAAGGTAGACCAGGTCCTCGACATCATCAAAGAGATGACGATCATCGAACTGCGGGACCTCAACGAGAAGATCCAGGACGAGTTCGGCATCACCGCCGCCGCCCCCGTCGCGATGGCAGCAGCGCCGGCCGCTGCCGCTGCCGGCGGTGATGGCGCCGCTCCAGCCGCTGCCGAGGAAAAGGCCGAGTTCAACGTCGTTCTGAAGGACGCAGGCGCCAACAAGATCAACGTCATCAAGGCCGTCCGCGAGATCACGACCCTCGGCCTCAAGGAGGCCAAGGACCTCGTCGAGGGCGCGCCCGTGAACGTGAAGGAAGGCATCGGCAAGGCCGACGCGGAAGAGGCCCAGAAGAAGCTCCAGGAGGCTGGCGCTACCGTCGACCTCGAGTAATTCGCTACAATGACCGGGCCGTCGTCCAGGTGAGTCTGAGGCGTCGGCCAGGTCGTTTCATTTGCGATGAGCTGTTTTTCGTGCCAGCGGGAGGACACGCAGCGGTGCACCCGCTGCGGCAATGACTATTGCCCCGACCACGGCGCAAGCCTCTGCGCATCCTGCCTCGACCCCCTCAACGCCACTCCCTCGCGGAGCGCATTTCGTCTCGCCCTGGGTGGGCTCCTCATCGGCACCGTCCTCGCTCTCTGGCTCATCGTGCGGCCACCATCCGTGCCTGGCGAGTCCTCGGACCTCATCCAGTCCGAACCCACCGCGACCCCGGCCCTGACGCCCCAGGGGAGCGGCTCTCCTTCGTCCGCCACGCCTACACCGGCGCCAACCGAAGTCCCAACAGCGGCTCCCACGCCTGCGCCGACGGAAGCGCCACCGCCACCCACAGAGGTTCCCGTCGATCCCGGGCCACTGGAGTACACCGTCCAGGAAGGCGACACATGGAGCAGCATCGCCCTGGCCTACGGGTACGATCCCGCCGACCTCGCCGCCATCAATGGCCTGGACCTCGAGTACGTCCTCCAGCCCGGCGACGTACTTTCCATTCCCCAGTAACTCTCCGCTGAGTGCCACTACCCGCTTCGAGCTAACGGCACAGGCTCCTATGCTCGATCCGTGGCCGCAACTGTCACCCGAAACGTTATCCGCGACCTGCCCACCGAAGAACGTCCGCGTGAGCGGTTGCGCATGCGCGGTGCCGAGACGCTGAGCAACGCCGAGCTGATGGCGATCCTCCTCCGCACCGGATCGGCAGGCGAGAACGTGCTCGCCCTTTCCCAACGGTTGCTGTCCACGTTTGATGGGCTGCGCGGGCTGGGCAAGGTCAGCTTTGGCGAGCTGGCAGGCCAGCACTCCATGGGCGATGCAAAGGCCTGCCAGGTGCTCGCGGCCATCGAGCTTGGCAGGCGCGTCTTGGCAGCAGTCACCCCGGAAGCCGCGCGGTTCATCAAGGATCCGGCTGACGTTTACGCCATGCTTTTCGCAGAGATGGCGCTGCTGCAGCAGGAGGAACTCAAGATCCTGATGCTCAGCACGCGCAACGAGGTCCTATCGGTCAAGACGGTCTACCGCGGCAACGTGAGCGCGGCCATCGTGCGCCAGGCGGAGGTGTTCAAGGACGCCGTCCGTGAGGGTTGCCCCAGCATCATCATGGTCCACAACCACCCATCGGGCGATCCCGATCCCAGCGCCGAAGACGTGTCGCTGACCCGTGAGGCGATCCAGGTCGGCAAGCTCCTCGGCGTCGAGGTGCTGGACCACATCGTGCTCGCCCGCAGTGGCTTCGTGAGCATGAAGGACCGTCACCTCGCCTTCGCGTAGCGCGTCCTTCGGTTTGACACCCGCAATTATCGGTTCCTACACTCGAACGATGCCCCTCAAGCAGCAACTGTCCGACGACCTCAAGCAGGCTATGCTCGCCGGAGACGACCTCCGCAAGAGCACCTTGCGCATGCTCATCGCCGCCATCGGGAACGCCGAGGTGGCCGGGTCCACCCGCCAGGAACTTACGGACGCCGAAGTGATGCAGGTCCTGTCGAAACAGGCGAAGCAGCGCCGTGAGAGCATCGAGGAGTTCAAAAAGGGCAACCGCCAGGACCTTGCCGACAAGGAAGAAGCCGAGCTGTGCGTTCTCGAGACATATCTCCCATCACGGATGAGCCGGGAGGAAGTCGAGGCCGAGGCGAAGAAGGTCGTGGCCGAAACCGGGGCTTCCGGCCCGTCCGACAAGGGCAAAGTGATGAAGGAACTGATGACCCGCCTCGCTGGCCAGGCCGATGGCCGCGACGTCAACGAAGTAGTGACCGCCCTCCTCGGCTCCTGACCAAGTCACCTCCCACTTAGCGATCCGCCCCGGTTCTGGTATCATGGTTTGAGGCTCCCCGTCTTCTGTTAAGGTGGGTAAGCGTTTAATGCGATGATTTCCAGAGCGAGGCCAACGGCCGGACTGGCCCCGGCCCAGATATTCTTCTTCACGCTGGCCCTCGCGGCGGCCCTCGGCATCGTGCTGATCCCCGTGCTACCCGGCGAGGCTTCCCTGAGCGCCGGCGACGTCGCCTTCCAGACGTTCAGCGACGGCGGCGAAGTGATCGTGGAAGAAGGCCAGGTCGTCACCGACGAGGACCTGGCACAGATCCGCGGCGCAGGGCTGCTCGACAACGACTTCGGGTTCGCTGACGTACTTTCCGCCAGCATCGTTTCCGTCGTCTCAGCCTCTATGTTCGGTATCTACCTCTACCTCTTCCACCCTCCCGAGGTGATCGGCGTCAGGCGGCTTGTCATGCTCGGCCTGATCACAGTGCTCTGGGTGGCCGCCGCGCGCGTCTTCTTCTCGATCACGCTCCCCGATTCCGACGGCCTCTATCTCGGTTACATGCTCCCCGTTGCCGCCGCACCGATGCTTGTCGCCACCCTTCTCGACGGCGGACTGGCCGTGCTGCTCGCCGGGATGCTGGCCATGCTTGCCGCCTTCGGCGCCTACCATCTGCCGGACGCGCGAACTTCCTCCGGTTCGATCGAGTCGCTGCAGATGGTCAGCGCCCTCCTGCTCTCTAGCCTGGCCGGGATCTTCGCGGTGCGGAACGCGGACCGCGTCAACAACTACGCCACGGCCGGCCTCAGCGTCGGCCTCGTCACATTCCTTGCCCTCTTTTCGTTCTGGCTCCTTCTGCCGGACCGCGGCGCTGACGACGTGGCCCTCATGCTGGTCGTCTCCGCTGTTTCCGCAGTCGCCACCGTGATCGTGATGATGGGCGGCTCCTACGTCCTCGGTGCGGCCTTCGGCGTCGCCACGCGCATCCAGCTCATGGAACTGGCGCAGATGACTCACCCGCTGCTCCGCGAGCTCCAGGAGAAGGCGCCCGGCACCTTCCACCACTCCGTCATCGTCGGCAACCTGGCCGAGCGCGCCGCGGACCTCACCGGCGCGGACGCCCTACTTGTCCGCGTCGGCGCCTACTTCCACGACATCGGCAAGGTTGCCAAGCCCGCTTACTACATCGAGAACCAGATGGGCGGCGAGAACCCGCATGATCGGCTCGATCCCGATTCCAGCGCCAAAATGGTCTCCGAGCACGTCCGAGCTGGACTCAGCCTCACTGGCCGTTACCGGATCCCGGCCCGCGTCCGAGCCTTCATCCCGGAGCATCACGGCACGCGCCTGGTCACGTACTTCTACCGCAAGGCCGCCCTCGCCGACCCTGCCATCGACGCCGAGCGCTTCCGCTACCCCGGCCCGAAGCCGCAGAGCAAGGAGACGGCGATCGTGATGCTCGCGGACTCCGTCGAGGCCGTCGTCCGCGCCAGCAAGGACCGCAGCCACCAGCGCATCGACGAACTGGTCGAGGGCGTGATCAACGAGCGCGTCCAGGAAGGCCAGCTCGACGAGAGCGACCTCACCCTCCGCGACCTAAAGACGATCGGGGGCTCGTTCAAGGCGACCCTCCGCGGCATCTACCACCCCCGCATCGAGTATCCCGCGCCAGGTGTGGGTGAGACGAGTGGAAGCCTGGCAGTCCTGCGCTCACCGACCGATGGAGCTATCGAAGCATCACGTCGTTAGGCTGGTCAAATGCCTCATTGACGGGAGCGCGGAATCTCACCGACCAACCCACAGCTAGCCCGAGAAGCAGGAGGCTGGGCCAAATCGTCAGTAGGCCCACAGTCAGGAGCGCCATCATAGATAAGGGAACGGCCAAAGCCGAGACGATGCCGAGGATGGCTGCCAGAATTTGCGAACGGTGAGTCCGCCACGGAATCACCAATCCGAGAAATAGCCCCAATAGGAGCACAGCCAACCCGATGAGGGTCAGAGCGGTGAAGATCAGAATGGTGTCCACTCCTAGGGTCAGTATACGTGCTGTATGAGGCTGTGGTCACAGGGTTTCCACCTTCAAGATCCAAGTGCTGCCCGTTGACACACCACCCCCTCGCCGTTAACATTTCTCGATGGTGCTCCGTTCCTGCGGACGCGCCTGTGTACGCTTGACTCGGTCGGAAGACTTGGCCATTGGCGGCGAGGTTCCGGCTTTTTGTTTGGCCCGAAAGGACTAGCAGACATACACTATGCCAACGATTAATCAGCTCGTAAGAAAGGGCCGCAAGCCCCTCAAGACAAAGACGAAGGCGCCTGCGCTTCGTTTTCACTTCAACGCGCTGAAAAACCGCATGGTCCGCGGTGAGGGCAGCCCCCAGAAGCGCGGCGTCTGCACCAACGTCCGCACGGTCACTCCCCGTAAGCCGAACTCGGCCCTCCGCAAGGTCGCCAGGGTCCGCCTCACCAACACCATGGAAGTCACCGCTTATATCCCCGGCGAGGGACACTCCCTCCAGGAGCACTCCGTTGTCCTCATCCGAGGCGGCCGCGTGAAGGACCTCTCCGGAGTGCGCTACCACATCGTCCGCGGCGCTCTCGACGCCGGCGGCGTCGTGGGACGCAAGCAGCAGCGCAGCAAGTACGGAACGCGCAAGGACGCATAAGAGAACCAACATGCCTCGTCGTGGAAAAGTCGCCCGTCACAAGCCGCTTCCGGACGCCAAGTACGGCAGCCTGCTCATGCAGGTCATGATCAACAAGGTCATGAAGGACGGTAAGAAGAGCCTCGCCGAGCGCATCGTTTACGACGCCATGGACATCATCGCGGAGCGCACCAAGGAAGAGCCCCGCGGTGTTTTCGAGCAAGCGATGCGCAACACCATGCCCATCCTGGAAGTCCGGCCCCGCCGTGTCGGTGGCGCTACCTATCAGATCCCGCTCGAGGTCCGTCCGGCGCGCCAGACATCGCTGGCGATGCGCTGGATCCTGACCGCGGCCCGCGGACGCGCCGGCCGCCCGATGTCCGAAAGACTTGCCACCGAACTGATCGATGCTTATCGCGAGCAAGGATCAGCGATAAAGAAGCGCGAAGACACACACCGCATGGCCGAGGCGAACAAGGCGTTCGTCCACTACAGGTGGTAGGCGGCCGGGCCATGACAGACGCGCTAATCTAGCCTTCCTCACGGAAGCAGCAGGAGCACCATGAGTACATCTGTGCCCGTCGAACGGGTGCGCAACATAGGGATTATCGCCCACATTGATGCCGGGAAGACCACGGTCACCGAACGCATCCTCTTCTACACGGGGATCACGTACAAAATCGGGGACGTGGACGCCGGCACTGCCGTCATGGACTGGATGGCCCAGGAGCGGGAGCGTGGCATCACGATCACCGCCGCCGCCACCACCACCACGTGGAAAGACAACCAGATCAATATCGTGGACACCCCAGGCCACGTCGACTTCACCGTCGAGGTGGAGCGCAGCCTCCGCGTCCTCGACGGCGGCATTGTCGTCTTCGATGCCGTCGCCGGCGTCCAGAGCCAGTCGGAAACCGTCTGGCGCCAGGCCGACCGCTACCACATCCCACGCATCTGCTTCGTTAACAAGATGGACCGCGTCGGCGCCGACTTCTGGAAGACGATGGACTCGATCCGCGAGCGTCTCAACGCCCGCCCGATCGCCGTCCAGATTCCGATGGGCGCCGAGGACCAGTTCAAGGGCTGCATCGACCTCGTCGAGATGCGCGCCTTCACCTTTCCCGAAGGCGAGCTCGAGCCGGTTATCGGTGAAATTCCTGCTGAGTACCTGGAAGAGGCTAAGAAGCGCCGCGAAGACCTGATCGAAGGCGTCGCCGAGATCGACGACCAGATGCTCATCAGCTTCGTCGAGCAGCACGAAGTCACCGCACTAGAACTCAAGAAGGCTCTCCGCCGTGCCACGATCGCCGGCCTCGTAAACCCCGTTCTCGTCGGTACCGCCCTCAAGAACAAGGGCGTGCAGCCCCTCCTCGACGCCGTCGTTGACTACCTGCCGTCTCCGATCGAAGTCCCGGCCGTTACCGGCCACACCAAGAAAGGCGAAGAGGTCACCCGCGAGCCTACGAACGACGAGCCGTTCTCCGCCCTCGCCTTCAAGGTCGTAGCGGACCCGTATGTCGGTCGGCTCGTTTACTTCCGCGTCTATTCCGGCGTCGCCAAGCAAGGCGCGATGGTCCTTAACAGCACCCGCGATGGCCGCGAGCGGCTCGGCCGCATTCTCAAGATGCACTCCAACCGCCGCGAAGAACTGACCGAGATAGAAGCCGGCCAGATAGCCGCGACGGTCGCCCTGAAGAATACCTTCACCGGAGACACCCTCTGTGACGAAAGCCAACCAGTGATTCTCGAGGCCATCAAGTTCCCCGAGCCCGTCATCTCCGTCTCCATCGAACCCAAGACCAAGGAAGACCAGGAGCGAATGGGCGAAGTCCTTTCCCGGCTCGTCGAAGAAGACCCCACGTTCCACGCCCGCAACGACCAGGAGACCGGCCAGACCATCATCTCCGGTATGGGTGAGCTTCACCTCGAGATCATCGTCGACCGCATGCTCCGCGAGTTCAACGTGCAGGCCCACGTCGGCCGGCCGGAGGTCGCCTACAAGGAGACGATCATGCAACCCTCGGACGCCGAGGGCCGCTTCGTCCGCCAGAGCGGTGGCCGCGGCCAGTTCGGTGTCGTCAAGCTCCACGTGGAGCCCGGGGAGAAGGGCTCCGGCTTCAAGTTCGAGAACAAGCTCGTCGGTGGTTCCATACCGAAAGAGTTCGTCCCCGCTGTCGAGCACGGCATCAAGGAAGCGCTCGAAACGGGCGTACTTGCCGGTTATCCTGTCATCGACCTTCACGCTCAACTTGTGGATGGGTCGTATCACCCTGTAGACTCATCCGAGTTGGCGTTCAAGATGGCCGGCTCCCTGGGAATCCAGGAAGCGATGAAGAAGGCTCGTCCCGTTCTTCTGGAGCCGATCATGAAAGTGGAGATTGCCACGCCCGACGAGTTCTTCGGAGACGTCCTCGGTGACGTCAGTTCTCGCCGCGGCCAGGTGGCCGATGTTGACCACCGCGGGCATCTCCGCGTCATTACAGCGCACGTGCCGCTGGCCGAGACCTTCGGCTACGCGACCACCCTGCGCTCCATAACCCAGGGACGGGCAAGCTACACGATGGAATTCGACCACTATCTAGAGGTCCCGCACTCGATTGCCGAGCAAGTCTCCGGCCGGATGCAGGGCGCGACGCGGAGATAAACAAGGATGGCAAGGCAGAAGATCAGGATCCGGCTCAAGGCCTTCGACCATCGCATTCTGGACCAGTCTGCGGTGCATATAGTCGAGGCTGCCGAGCGCACCGGCGCCGCCGTCGCCGGCCCGATCCCCCTGCCCACCGAGATCAAGAAGTTCTGCGTCATCCGCTCTCCCCACATCGATAAGGACTCCCAGGAGCAGTTCGAGATCCGCACACACAAGCGGATCATCGACATCCTCGAACCGACCGGTAAGACCGTGGACGCACTCATGCGCCTCCAGCTCCCATCCGGCGTCGACATCGAGATCAAGCTATGAGCATCGAAGGCATCCTCGGCCGCAAGGTCGGCATGACCCAGTTCTTCGAGGAAAACGGCGACGCCGTTCCCGTAACGGTCATCGCCACCCCCCAGAACGTGGTCGTCCAGGTAAAGACGAAGGACACGGACGGCTACGAATCTGTCCAGGTCGGCTTCGGCGAGCGCAAGCGCGTCACGAAGCCGCAAAAGGGCCACATGAAGGACCTCGGCAACTTCCAGTACCTTCGCGAAATGAAGGTCGAGGATATATCTGCCTGGGAAGTAGGCCAGAAGGTCGGCTGCGAAATCTTCGAGCAGGGCGCCTTCGTGGACGTTGTCGGCAACACCGTCGGCCGCGGATTCGCGGGCGTCATGAAGCGCCACGGATTCCATGGCGGCCCCAAGACCCACGGCCAGTCGGACAGGGCGCGTGCCCCCGGCTCCATCGGTGCTGGCACCAGCCCCGGGCGTGTCATCAAGGGAAAGAAGATGGCCGGCCACATGGGTACTCGCAGCGCCACAGCCAAGAACCTCAAGGTAATCCGGTCTGACCCCGATAGGGGCGTCCTCATCGTCCGCGGAGCAGTCCCCGGCCACGAGGGAATCCTCCTCACCGTGCGCAAGGCAAGAAGCGGAGGAGCGAAGAAGTGAAACTTCCCGTCCTGAACGCCGAGGGCAAGGAACTCCGCAAGCTCGACGTCGACGACAGCGTCTTCGGGATCGAGCCCAACACCGCCGTCCTACACCAGGCCTACGTCCGCCAGCGCGCCAACCAGCGCGCCGGTACCTCTAACACCAAGACGCGAGGCGAGGTCCAGGGCAGTACGCGCAAAATTCGCATGCAGAAGTACACAGGCCGCGCCCGCCAGGGCAGCAACCGCTCGCCGACCCGCGTCGGTGGTGGCACCATCTTCGGGCCGCGTCCTCGCGACTACAGCCAGGACATGCCCAAGAAGATGCGGCGTTTGGCCATACGATCGGCGCTGTCCGGCAAGGTGGCTCATGGACAGCTCGTCATCATCGACGACGTCTCTCTGGACCAACCCCAGACCAAAGAGGTCCTGCGAATCCTCGGCAACGTCGGCTTCAACCGGTCTGCTCTCGTCATCACCGGCGAGCCCGACCGGACCGTCCTTGCCAGCGTCCGCAACCTCCACAAAGTGCAATCACTACCCGCCGCCAACCTCAACGTGGGCGACATGATGAACCACGCCGGCCTCCTCATGACCGAGCAGGCTGTCCGCGTCGCCGAGGGCCTCTGGGCCATCAAGGAAAAGCCAGCGAAGCCCGCCGCAAAAGCGCCCACCCGCGACGGCAAGAAGGCCGCCCCGGCGAGGGCCGAAGCTGAGCCCGAGCCTGTCGTCGCCGAAGCACCTGCCGAGACCGAAGCCGCACCTGAGCCCAAGCGCAAGGCTGCCCCAAAGACCAAGGCCGCCGTCGAGGCCCCCGAGGCCGAAGCACCGAAGGCCGCGGCGAAGCCGAAAGCCGCCGCAAAGCCAAAGGCAGCCGCTAAGCCCAAAGCAGCTGCAAAACCTGCCGCCAAAAAGCCCCGCGCTACGGCCAAAAAGGCGGACGCGACCGACGCCGATAAGCCAAAACGCCGAACAACGAAGAAGACCGAGGGGACAGAGTAGATGGCTAAAGCGCTCAACCCCCTGTCCGTCCTCGTCCGTCCGCTTATCACTGAAAAGGCGACGCGCCTCCACGGTGAGAACAAGTACGCGTTCGAGGTGCAGGCACACGCCAACAAGACCCAGGTCAAGGAAGCGGTCGAGAAGGGCTTCCCCGAAAACGTCCGCGTCACTGCCGTCAATATCATGGTGATGAAGGGCAAGCCCTACAGAGTCCGCGGTAACCGCATCAAGCACAAGAGTGACTGGAAGAAGGCAGTTGTCACGCTTCACCCCGACGACAAGCTAGAACTGTTCGAGGGTATGTAAGAGATGGCCGTCAGACAGTACAAGCCCACATCCCCCGGCCGTCGCGCCGCCACCGGCTACTCTTTCGACGAAATCACGACGAAGAAGCCGGAAAAAACCCTGCTCGCTCCGCTCAAGAAGACGGCGGGCCGCAACAACCAGGGTAAGATTACGGTTCGCCACCGTGGCGGCGGCCACAAGCGCCGATTCCGCATCATCGATTTCAAGCGCGACAAGCACGGCATCCCCGGCAAGGTCGCGACAATTGAGTACGATCCGAACCGCACCGCCCGCATCGCCCTCATCAACTACGCGGACGGCGAAAAGCGTTACATCATCTGGCCTGTTGGCCTCAAGGTCGGCGACTCCGTCATGTCCGGTCCGGATGCGGAAATCAAGCCGGGCAATGCCCTGCCACTCAAGAACATGCCCTCTGGCACCGTCATCCACAATCTCGAACTCTACCTTGGCAAGGGTGCCCAGCTCGTCAGAGGCGCCGGCGGCTCCGCCCAACTACTGGGCCGCGATGAAGACTACGCCACCGTGCGCCTCCCTTCGGGCGAGGTACGCCGTATCCTCGCCGACTGCATGGCCACGGTCGGCCAGGTCGGTAACGTTGAGCACAGCCAGATCAAACTCGGTCGCGCCGGCCGCAAGCGCAACATGGGTCGCCGTCCGTCCGTCCGTGGCTCGGTGATGAACCCCGTTGACCACCCGCACGGTGGTGGCGAAGGCCGCGCACCAATCGGCATGCCGGGACCGAAGACGCCCTGGGGCAAGCCAGCTCTTGGCGCCCGCACGCGCCGCCGCAAAGACACAAACAAGTACATCGTCCGGAGGAGGTTCCAGGTCTAATGTCACGATCAACAAAGAAGGGACCCTTCGCCGACGACCACCTCCTGAAGAAGGTTGCGGCGATCACCGCTTCCGGCCAAAAGGCCGTAATTAAGACGTGGTCGCGCCGGTCCACGATCCTCCCGGACATGGTCGGCCTCACGATCGCCGTTCACGATGGACGACGTCACGTCCCTGTCTTCATAACGGAGAACATGGTCGGCCACAAACTCGGCGAATTCGCGCCGACCCGCACCTTCCGCGGCCACACGAGCAAATCAGCCCAAACCGCCGGAGTCCGAAAGAAGTAAACATGGTCGCCGTACGAGCCTTCTCACGCAGCGCGCCCGTAGCGCCCAAGAAGATGCGCATCATCCTGGACGAAGTCCGGGGCAAGCGCGTCGATGAGGCGATGGCGCTGCTTCGCTTCATGCCGTCGCCGCACGCGCGGCTCGTCGCCAAGACAGTGCGCTCCGCCGCTGCCAACGCTGAGAACAACTACAGCATGGACCCTCGTTACCTCCGCATCACCCGCGCCTGGGTAGGCGAGGCAGAGCGTGTCCGTCGCATGATCCCCAGGGCTCGCGGACGAGGCGACATAATGCGCCGCCGCAAGAGCAACATCACCATCGTAGTGGACGAGGCAGGGAACTAATGGGCCAGAAAGTACACCCCCACGGCTTCCGCCTCGGCTATATCTACGACTGGAACAGCAAGTGGTTCGCCGACCGCACCTACACAGAACTTCTGCACGAGGACCTGGCGATCCGGGCGTCTATCAAGAAGGGGTTGCCCGACGCTGGCATCTCGCGCGTCGAAATCGAGCGCAACACCAACCAGGTAACGGTGAGCATCTACACGGCTCGCCCTGGCATCGTTATCGGCCGCGGCGGCCAGCGCGTCGATGAACTCCGCACCAACCTGGAAGGCATCACCGGTCGCAAGATTCGCGTCAACATCAACGAGATCCGCATTCCCGAGATCGAAGCGCCGCTCGTCGCTCGCGCCATCGCCGAGCAGATAGAGCGCCGCGTCGCCCACCGCCGCGCGATCAAACAGGCCGCCATGCGCGCCATGCAGCGCGGCGCCCAGGGAATCCGCATCAAGATTAGCGGCCGCCTTGGAGGTGCGGACATGTCCCGCACCGACAAGGAGCGGCAGGGCCGGGTCCCCCTTCAAACCCTGAAGGCAAACGTCGACTACGGCACCTCTGAAGCCCGCACTACGCTGGGCCGTATCGGTGTCAAGGTCTGGATCTACAAGGGCGACGCTGAGGACGAGCGGGAGCGCCGCCGTGCTGCTCGCGCCAGCGCTCTGGAGGCCGCCGAAGGCGAAGAAGGGATCGAGGAGGCGGCCGCGACCGAGGCGACCACCGAAGAGGGCGCTCCCGAGGCAGAGCCGGCAGCTGAGGTGACTCCTGAGGCCGAAGCGGCTGTGGAAGCTCCCGAGGGCGAAGCGACGGCCGAGCCGGAGACTGCCGAACCAGAAACGGAAACCACCACGAAGGAAGCCGCGACCGATGCTTCAGCCTAAACGTACCAAGTTCCGCAAGACACACCGTGGCCGCATGCGCGGCATGGCGCATGTTGGCAGCACCATCGCCTTCGGGGACTTTGGCCTCCAGGCCCTTGGCCCCACCTGGATGACGGCCCGCCAGATCGAGGCCGGGAGGCGAGCAATCACGCGTTATATCCGCCGTGGTGGCAAGGTCTGGCTCCGTGTTTACCCTGACAAGCCGATTACCAAGAAACCCCTGGAAGTGCGCCAGGGCAGCGGCAAGGGCCCGGTTGAAGCCTGGGTCTGCGTCGTCAAGCCCGGACGCATCATCTACGAGATGTCAGGGGTCAAAGAGGACATCGCCCGTGAGGCTCTGCGCCTTGCCGCCCAGAAGCTCCCCATCCCCACGCGGTTCGTCGTGAGGACCGAAGGTTAGACATGGCTAAGAAGATCAAGACAAAGACCGACGACATCCGGAAGCTGTCTGACGCCGACCTCCAGAAGCAGATCGACGAGTCGTACCGGGGACTGTTCGCGTTGAGCCTGAAGCGGGAGACACTCCAGCTGCAGAACCACCGCGAGATCCCACGCATGCGCCGCAACGTCGCCCGACTGAAGACGATCCAGCGCCAACGAGAGCTGATCGCTCAGGCCAACCCCGGAGGCACGTCATGACCGCCGGAAAAGGCATCTATGGCGGCCGCAAGACCCGCGAAGGCACCGTCGTCAGCGACAAGATGGAGAACACCGTCGTTGTTGCTGTCCAGACCAGCCGCCGCCACCCGCTCTACAAGAAGACGATCCGCCGTGTACGCAAGTTCATGGCCCACGACGAGTCCGGCGAGACGAAGCTGGGTGATGTCGTCCGAATCGTAGAGATCTCTCCTGTCTCGAAGCACAAGAGATGGGGCGTAATCGAAGTGCTCGAAAAGGCCGAACTACCAGAAGTCGCGCCTGAATCGATCGACCTCGAAATCATCGGCGAAGTGAAGCCGGAGGTAGAGGAAGAGGCGCCCGTGGAAGCCCCGTCTGCGGCTGCAAGCGAAGAAGCCCGGGAAGCAGAAGAACCGGAAGCGGTTGATGCGCCAACGGAAGATGCGGCCGCAGTCGAAGAAGAAGTTGAGCCAGAAGCCGGCGCGCCGGACGAGGCAGAAGATGTGGCTCCGGAAGCTGAAGCCGATACTACGACTGATAAGCCCGACGCTGACGAGGCTCTAGAAGAAGACGCCGAACCTGTAGAAGAACCAACTGATGACGAGGAGCCGAAATGATCCAGCAGTACTCGCGATTGCGGGTGGCGGATAACTCGGGTGCCAAGCAGCTCATGGTCATCCAGGTCATGGGCGGATCTCGTCGCCGCTATGGCACCGTCGGCGACACCATCGTCGCCTCGGTCAAGCAAGCGGCCCCCGGCGGCGGTGTGAAGAAGGGCGAAGTCGTTCGCGCTGTCGTCGTCCGTGCCGCTCAGGGCTGGCGCCGGAACGACGGATCCTACATCAAGTTCGATGAGAACGCCGCCGTTGTCCTCGCGGACACTCAGAATCCGCGTGGCACTCGAATCTTTGGCCCCGTCGCCCGCGAACTCCGCGAACGCAATTTCATGAAGATTGTTTCCTTGGCCCCGGAAGTGGTGTGAGAAGTGCAGAAGATTAGGCGAGACGACAACGTAATCGTGACCAAGGGCAAGGACCGTGGCCGGATCGGCCAGGTCCGTAAAGTCCTGCCCGAAGGCAAGAAGACCGATCAGCACGGCCACTACAAGTGCACGCGCGTAATCGTCACAGGCGTTAACATGGTCAAAAAGCACCAGCGGCCAAGGGGCCCACAGAGCCCCGGCGGCATCATCGAGCGCGAGTCGCTCATCTCCGCCGCCAATGTCGCGATCCTATGCGTGTCATGCAA
Organism: Chloroflexota bacterium; assembly: GCA_036741795.1. Classification (GTDB taxonomy): domain Bacteria; phylum Chloroflexota; class Dehalococcoidia; order SM23-28-2; family RBG-16-64-32; genus DATKKM01. The sequence continues at coordinate 21,571 of DAINRO010000001.1, read as the reverse complement.
CCGGCCCTCCCGCGTCGGGTTCCGATCACTTGCTGATGGCCGCAAAGTACGGTACTGCAAACACTGCGACACAAACGTCGACTAAACGAGGATATCTAAGTGACTACCCAATCGCTGCCAAGACTCAAAGAGAGATACAACCAGGAGATCGTTCCTGCGTTGGTGAAGGAGTTTAACTACGGCAACGTCATGCAAGCGCCGCGGCTGGTCAAGACAAACCTGAACATCGGTCTCGGCGAAGCCATCGCGAACGCCAAGGCCCTTGACTCCGCCACGTCCGACATCGAGACCATCACCGGCCAGCACCCGGTGATCACGCGCGCCAAGAAGTCCATCTCCAACTTCAAACTTCGCGAAGGGATGCCGATCGGTGTCACGGTGACGCTTCGGGGAAGCCGGATGTGGGAGTTCCTGGATCGACTGCTCAACGCCACCCTTCCCCGCATCCGCGATTTCCAGGGCGTTTCGCCCAACTCCTTCGACGGCCGCGGGAACTATAGCATGGGAATTCGCGAGCAAGTCATTTTTCCGGAGATCGAATACGACAAGATCGACAAGGTCCGCGGCATGCAGATCACAATTTCCACCACAGCAAAGACGGACGAGGAGGCCAAGCGTTTGCTTGAGCTACTCGGGATGCCGTTCGCCAAGCGAGGTTAGTCCCTTGACCCGAAAAGCCCTCTACGAAGCGACCTTCAACAAAGTGGCGAAGTTCTCAACCCGGCGCCGCAATCGCTGCCGCCTCTGCGGACGGCCTCGCGCTTACATCCGCAAGTTTGCGCTCTGTCGCATCTGCTTCCGGCAGCACGCGCTGCTCGGGCAGTTGCCCGGCGTCAAGAAGTCCAGTTGGTAAATCGTCATGGTCACTGATCCAATCGCCGACATGCTCACGCGAATCCGTAACGCGCAGACCGCGCGTCACGATTACGCGGATATCCCCCATTCCAACGTGAAGGTGGGTGTGGCGGAGGTCCTCAAGAAGGAGGGCTACGTCAAGGGCATCGAGGTCAAGAAGGAAGGCGTCAAGGGGTTTATCCGCGTCCACCTCGCCTACACCGGCAAACAAGACCCTGCCATCAGCGGTCTCGACCGCGTCAGCAAGCCGGGCCTCCGCGTTTACACCGCGGCCGGTGAGATCCCCCGCGTCTACGGAGGGCTCGGCATCGCTATCCTCTCCACGCCACAGGGTGTAATGACAGGAAAGGACGCGCGGCAGCGCGGAGTGGGCGGCGAAGTCCTCTGCTACATTTGGTAATCCAATGTCACGTGTAGGAAAGAACCCAATTCCCGTACCGCGAGGCGTCGAGGTCAAAGTTGACGGCAGCCTGGTCACCGTCAAGGGTCCGAAGGGTGAGCTGTCTCAGCAGATCGACCCCGACATCAAGCTTGCCCAGGAGGACGGTCAGTTGCTCGTGACCCGTCCCTCCGACCAGCCCCGTCATCGTTCCATGCACGGGCTCTACCGGACGCTCGTCTCCAACATGGTCGTGGGCGTCAGCGAGGGCTTCTCCCGCACCCTGGAAATGCACGGTGTCGGCTATCGAGCACAGATGCAGGGCAAGAACCTGGTTCTCAACATCGGCTTCTCCCACCCCGTCGAGATTCCACCCCCATCCAATATCGATTTCGAGGTTGACGGCACGTCTAAGATCATAGTCAAGGGCGCCAGCAAGGAGCAGGTCGGGCAGACCGCCGCCGATATCCGCAAGATCAGGCCCCCCGAGCCCTACAAGGGTAAGGGGATCCGCTACGAAGGCGAGTACGTTCGCCGCAAGGCCGGTAAGGCCGGTAAGGCAGCAGCATAGCCATGAAGGGTAACAAGACAGGCCGCGCAGGACGGGTCCGGCGCCACATCCGCGTCCGCCACTCCGTGACCGGCACGCCAGAGCGACCCCGACTCGCCGTGTTTCGCAGCCTCAATCACATCTACGCGCAGATCATCGATGATTCCGAGCACCATACCCTTGTTGCCGCCTCTGACACCGAGAAGGACGTGAAGGCCGGGGTGAGGGGCGACAAGAACAAGAGCGCGGTTGCCGAAGTCGTCGGCGAAGCGCTTGCGAAGCGCGCCAAAGAGAAGGGGATAAAGACCGTGGTCTTCGACCGCGGTGGATTCAAATACCACGGCCGCGTTAAAGCTCTGGCCGAGGCCGCGCGCAAGGGAGGCCTCAGCTTCTAGCGGGGAAATTTACTATGTCCAATCCACGCAAGTACATCGCCACCAAGGAACGGGCCGTCGTCACTGAGACCGAGGTCCAGGAGAAGGTGGTCTTCATCAACCGCGTCGCCAAAGTGATGAAGGGTGGCCGCCGCTTCCACTTCACAGCCGTCGTAGTCGTCGGCGATATGGAAGGCCACGTCGGCGCAGCGCTTGCCAAGGCAACCGAAGTTCCGGAATCCATCCGTAAGGCCGTCACCGTAGCCAAGAAGCACATGATCACCGTGCCAATGAACGGGACAACCATCCCTCATCCACTGCTCGTCCGCTTCGGCGCCTCCAAGGTGCTCATCAAGCCCGCACCCCCCGGCACCGGCCTCATCGCCGGTGGTGGCGTGCGCGCCGTTCTCGAAATGGCGGGCGTCAAGGATGCCGTTGCCAAGTCACTCGGCAGCAGCAACCCGGCCAACACTGTCAAGGCGACGATGCTCGCGCTCTCCATGCTCAAGTCCCCCAAGGACGTGCTTGAGCGGCGGCGCCAGTTTTCCGAGGAGGCCAGCATTGGCCGATAAGCTCACCATCACCTGGCGAAAGAGCGCCATTGGCTACCGGGAAAACCAAAAGCGGACCATCCAGGCGCTCGGCTTGAAGCGGCTCGGCCACAGTGTCGAGCAGCCGGATAACCGTGCTGTGCGTGGTATGATCAATACAGTCCGCCACCTCGTCGAAGTCACCGAGGACACCCACGACTGATGCAAGCCCACGATCTCAAGCCTCCAAAAGGGGCTAAACACGCCCGTAAGCGCGTCGGCCGCGGTAACGCCAGCGGCCACGGCACCTATTCCACGCGCGGCCTCAAGGGCCAGAAGTCCCGCGCCGGCCGCAAGCCACGCCGGTTCTTCGAGGGTGGCCAGACGGAGCTTATGCGCCGCCTGCCTCGAAAGCGCGGATTCACAAACCGCTTTCGGGTCGAATTCACCCCTATCAACCTCCGCACCCTCGACGATCGTTTCGATGATGGCGCGGAAGTGACCCCCGAGATCCTGAAGGAAGTGGGTCTAGTCAGCACCCTTCGCATCCCCGTAAAGGTGCTCGGTACAGGCGACATCACCAAGAAACTGAACGTCACCGCCCACAAGTTCTCAAAGTCAGCACGCGAGAAGATCGAGGCCGCTGGCGGCTCCGCCACAGCTCTCATCGCAGACGTCGTCAAGACCGAGAAGAAGAGGAAGGTGAAGAAGACCAAGGCCAAGGCCGCCGACACTGGCGAGTCCGAATCCGAGGCACCAGAGACCAAGTCCGAGGCCGAAGAGCCCGCGTCAGAAGCCGAAACTGAGACCGATGGCGACAGCGAGTAGGGCTCAGTCCCAACAACGCCAGCCCCCGCAGCTTCTCCAAGCGGCTGCGGCATCCCTGTCCCAGCCGGACATCCGTCAGAAACTGCTCTTCACGTTCGCCATGCTCGTGATTTTCCGGTTCGTGGCGAACCTTCCCGTTCCCGGCATCAATCCGGAGGCATTGGAGGCACTTTTCGAGCAGAGTACCGTTTTGGGCTTCCTGAACATCTTCAGTGGCGGCGCCCTCAGCAACATGAGCGTCGCGGCGATGGGCGTCTATCCGTACATCACCGCATCGATCGTTATGCAGCTTATGGTGCCGTTGGTTCCCACGCTGCAGGCGCTATCCAAGGAAGGTGAATCCGGGCGCAAGCAGATCAACATCTACACGCACTGGATGACCGTCCCCATGGCCTTCGTCCAGGGCTACGGCCAGCTCATCATCGTCCAGAGTCAGGGCGGCATCAGCGGTATCGAGCTAACCGGCCCCAACGCGCTTCCCACGTTCTCCGCTGTCATCACGATGACCGCCGGGACCATGTTCCTCGTTTGGATCGGTGAACTCATCAGCGAAAAGGGCATCGGAAACGGGATCTCCATCATCATCTTTGCCGGTATCGTCGCCGGCTTGCCTCAGCTTATCGGTGGTCGCCTCTACGAGGGCATAGGCGCCAGCATCTCGACGACGCTACTCCTCGGAGGCTTCATCGTCGGGATGGTCGCGTTCATCGTCTACTTCCAGGAGGCGCAGCGGCGAATCCCTGTTCAGTACTCGCGCAGCGTATTCAGATCCGGCCGTATGTACAGGCAATCAGGGGCGACCCATATCCCGCTCAAGGTCAACACAGCGGGCATGATTCCTCTGATCTTCGCCTTCTCGATCATCATCTTCCCTGCCTTCGTCGGACAGATCATGTCCGCTTCCAGCAACGACTTGATCGCCGACATCGGCGATTGGATGCAGAACATCTTCGATCCCGCGAACATCGGCTACTGGCTGTTCGTGTTCTTCACAGTGATGGTGTTCACGTTCTTCTACACCATGATTGTGTTCCAACAGCAGAACCTCTCCGAGAACCTCCAGCGTCAGGGCGGCTTTATCCCCGGCATCCGTCCAGGTCGCCCAACGGAGCAGTACATCAACCGCGTCCTCATCCGCATCACCTGGGGTGGAGCCTTCTTCCTGGGCACTGTGGCCGTTGCGCCGTATGTGTTCCAGTCCCTCGTCGGGATCGAGGACATCACGGGCGGTGGCGGTCGTGCAACGACGTTTGGCATCGCTGCCAGTGGACTCATCATCGTGGTCGGCGTCGTGCTCGATACCATGCGCCAGATCGAAGCCCAGTTGCTAATGCGGCAGTACGAAGGCTTCATCAGGTAGTCCGAGCTTCGTGAACGTCGTACTACTCGGCCTGCCTGGCGCTGGCAAGGGCACGCAGGCCCAGCGTCTAAAGGAAGGCGGCCTCGTCCACATTACCACCGGTGAACTGTTCCGCGAGAACATCCGCCAGGGCACAGAACTGGGCAAACAAGCACAACCCTTCTATGACCGCGGCGACCTGGTCCCCAACGAACTTACAATCGGCATGCTTCTCGACCGCCTGCGTCAACCGGATACAGCCAATGGCTGCCTCTTCGACGGCTACCCGCGCAACCTTCAACAGGCTGTGGCCCTGGATGAGGCGTTGACCTCCGAGGGCAAGGCCATCGATCAGGCCATCTACTTCAAGGTGGACGAAGAGGAGCTTGTGAAGCGGCTCGCGGGCCGCTGGAACTGCCCGAATTGCGCGACAGTCTACCACGAAACCAACCAACCCCCGAAGGTCGCTGGCATTTGCGACAACTGCGGAACAGCGCTCGCACAGCGTGCCGACGATAGTCCCGATGTTGTCCGGAACCGTCTCGAGGTCAATCTCAAGAACCTCCGGCCGCTCCTCGACCACTACCGCCGCCAGGATAAACTGCTGGAGATCGATGGCGACCGCGATCCGGAACAAGTCCATCAGGACCTGAGGCATCTCATTTTCGGCGACGACGCCGATGCGGCGGTCGCCTAGGAACTGATATGCCGATCGTAGTTAAGTCCCGCGACGAAATCTCGATCATGCGAGAAGCCGGCCGCCACGTCGCCGAGGTCCTCCAGATCCTCCGCGATGCATTACGCCCCGGCCTTGTTGAAGTGGAACTGGACGAGATCGTGCGCCGCGAGTTTAAGAAACGGAACATAATTCCGACGTTCCTCGGCTATGGCAATCCCCCTTATCCCGCCACGGTCTGCGTATCAATTAACGACGAGATCGTTCACGGAATTCCCGGTAAACGCGAGATCAACGATGGGGACGTCGTCAGCATTGACCTCGGCTGCACCTATAAGGGTTTCGTTGCCGATAGCGCCCTCACAGTGGGCGTGGGCGACGTTTCAGCCGAGAAGCAGAGGCTCATCGATGTCTGCGAGGAGTCACTGCGGCGAGGCATTGAGGCCGCCCGCGGCGGCGCACGCGTCGGCGACATAGGCCACGCGGTCCAGGCATACGTCGAAGGTGAAGGATTCGCGATCGTCAGGGAGTACGTCGGCCATGGCGTCGGTCGCCAGATGCACGAAGACCCTCAAATCCCCAATTACGGCAATCCCGGCACCGGCACGACTCTCCGGCCCGGCATGGTCATTGCCATCGAACCCATGGTCAACGCCGGCACCTGGCGGACACGAAAAGACGATGACGACTGGACCATTCGTACACTTGATGGCTCACTTTCAGCCCATTTTGAGCACACCCTGGCAATAACCGAGGGCACGGCACAGGTCCTCACGTTGCCGTAAGACCTCACGTTCACGTAAAATCGATTCTTCGGGCAACGTTCCGTGCGAAGGAGGAGATGGCCCCGGCCCTGAATGGCAAAGAAAGACAATATCGAGGTGGAGGGCACCGTTAAGGAAAATTTGCCCAACGCGATGTTTCGTGTAGAATTGGCTAACGGGCACAAAGTGCTCGCCCACGCGTCTGGCAAGATCAGGATGCACTTCATCCGCATTCTCCCGGGAGACAGAGTCCTTGTTGAACTGTCCCCCTATGACCTCAGCCGGGGCCGGATCACCTACCGTTTCAGGTAAATCGATGAAAGTACAAGCATCCGTCAAGAAACGCTGCGAAAAATGCAAGATCGTTCGCCGTGAAGGCATCGTACGAATCATCTGCTCAAACCCCCGCCACAAACAGAGGCAGGGGTAGGAGGCGCATATGGCCCGTATAGCGGGTGTGGACATTCCACGCGACAAGAATATCGAGGTTTCTCTCGGTTACATCTTCGGAATCGGTCGCCCCACGTCCATCAAGATCCTGGATCAGGCCGGGGTAAACCGGGAGACCAAGACGCGTGACCTGACCGATGAAGAGGTCAACCGCATCAGGGATCTCATAGACAAGAACCATACTGTCGAAGGAGAGTTGCGAAAGCAGGTGCGCCAGGACATCCAGCGGCTGATCGAGATCAGCAGTTACCGCGGAATCCGCCACCGGCGCGGCCTGCCCCTTCGCGGACAACGAACGAAGACTAACGCAAGGACCAAGCGCGGCGCCAGGCGCACTGTTGCCGGCAGGCGGCGCGCGGCGGCCAAGAAGTAAGGACTGAGGTAAATGGCGGAACGTAAACCCCGCACAAGGCGGAGGGAAAAGAAGAACGTCCCCGTTGGGAAGGCGTTCATCACCTCCACCTTCAATAACACGGTGATTACCCTTACTGACCCCACCGGGGCTGTGCTTTCCTGGGCCTCCGCCGGCACGGCCGGATTCAAGGGCTCGCGCAAGAGCACGCCCTACGCCGCTGGCCTGGCCGCCGAGACTGCGGCCCGCAAGGCCATGGATCACGGCCTCCGTCAGATCGAGGTACGTGTAAAGGGTCCCGGCAGCGGCCGAGAAGCCGCTATCCGGTCCCTACAGTCTGCTGGCCTAATGGTCACAAGCATCCGCGACGTCACACCCATACCACACAACGGCTGCCGCCCGCCCAAGCGGAGGCGAGTCTAATGGCCCGATACACCGACGCTCGCTGCCGGCTTTGCCGCCGGCTGGGTGAGAAGCTTTACCTTAAGGGCGAAAAGTGCTTCAGCAAGTGCACGTTCGACAAGCGCCCATACCCGCCGGGACCGCGTCAGACGCGTCGCCGAAAGGTATCCGACCGAGGCCTCCAGTGGCGCGAGAAGCAGAAGGCCCGCGCCGTCTATGGCGTCCTGGAGTCCCAGTTCCGCAAGTACTATGAGGAGGCGGTGCGACGTCCAGGTGTCACCGGCGATACGCTCCTGCGCACGCTTGAGCTGCGCATGGATAACGTCGTCTATCGGCTGGGCTTCGCCGACTCCCGCCAGCAGGCTCGCCAGCTCGTCTCGCACGGGTTGCTCAGCGTGAACGGGCGCCGCACCACGATCCCTTCCCGCATCCTCAAGATCGGCGACTCCGTCGATTGGACGACTCGCGGCAAGCGCAGCACCTATCACGCAATCGTCAGTGAAAACGTAGGAAGTAAATCACTCCCGTCCTGGCTCGTCCGGGATGCCAACGCAATGAATGGCCGCGTTGAACAGCTGCCTGAGATCGATGAGATCGGCGCTCACTTTAACGCGGCAACCATCGTCGAGTACTACTCGCGGTAGAGGTGGAAATGCTAGAACCCCAACTGTACAGGGGGATCGAGACGCTCGTCTCGCAGCCCTCCGATGAGCCCCAGATCGAGATTGACGAGGTTGCGGACGGTTACGCGCGAATCATCGCCACACCGCTCCCGCCGGGATTCGGCATCACCCTCGGCAACGCTCTGCGGCGCGTTCTCCTCAGCTCCCTTCCCGGCGCCGCTGTTAAGTCGGTCCGGATAGACGCGGTCCAGCACGAATTCTCGACAATCCCGCACGTCAAGGAGGACACTATCGAATTCCTCCTCAACGTCAAGGAGCTTCGTCTGCGCGCCCTTTCGGACCGGCCCGGCACCTTGGTCCTCGACGTCACGGGCCGGACGGGCCCGATTGTTGCCGCTGATATCCAGGTGCCCGAGCACTACGAGATCGTTAACCCCGATCTCTACCTCGCCAGCCTCGATGCGAAGAGCGCCCGCCTTTACGTTGAATTCAACGTGGACTTGGGTCGCGGTTACGAACCGGCAGGCCAGGTGGACGGTACGACCATCGGTGTCATTCCCGTTGACGCCATCTATTCGCCCGTTCGCAAGGTCAACTACCGCATCGAGCACACGCGCGTCGGCCAGGCCACCAACTACGACAAGCTAACCATGGAAGTCTGGACAGACGGCACGATGAGCGCCGTTGAGGCTGTCAGCAAGAGCGCCGAAGTCCTGATCGACCAATTCAACCTCTTCTCCCACATGGGCCGACCAACGATGCCCACCGTGGAACGAGGTCTCGGCGCCGGGATTCAACTCTCGCCGGACAAGTACACGATGCCCATCGAGGATCTCAACCTCTCGATGCGCGCTTACAACTGCCTCCGCCGCAGCGGCCTCATGACCGTTGGCCAGGTGCTAGAGAAGAGCGAAGAAGAGCTCCTCGCCCTCCGCAACTTCGGGCGCAAGTCCTACGACGAACTCCGCGAACGCCTGGACGAGATGGGCCTCCTCTCGGCGGATGTCGGTCGTGGTGACGACCTCGAAGACCTTCCCCCCGCACTACCGCTCGACGAAAACGAGACCCCCATCCGCCGAACCACCAAGCGTGCAACTGCAGACCTCGATGACCTCGGCGGTGATGACGTTACCATCGAGCCCGTGCCCGTCGGCCGCCGATCGAAGAAGGCCAGCGCGGCGACCGAAGACGAAGACGGCGAAGAGATCCCCGAGTGGAAGCGACAGCTCCTTGAACTGACCCGCGAGGAGGACGAATAACCTTGGCTCACAGAATCTCGGGCCGCAAGCTCAGTCGACCGACTGACCACCGTATGGCCCTCTATCGCAACCTCGTTACGGACCTACTTCGCTACGAGCGGATCATCACGACCGAAGCGAAGGCCCGGGAAGCCCGGATCTTCGCCGAAAGGATGATCACACTGGGCAAGCGCGGGGACCTCCACGCCCGGCGCAGGGCGCTCGGCTTCATCTACGACAAGAAGATAGTAGAGAAGGTTTTTGACGACCTTGGCCAGCGCTACTCCTCACGTCCCGGCGGCTACACACGGCTGGTCAAGCTGGAGCCTCGCAGCGGCGACGGCGCCCGCATGGCGCAGCTGGAACTCGTGGAGGAGGCATCCTGACGGGGACCACCTCCACGGTGATCTCCTGACCTCACATTGAATGGGAATGCGGACGCTTCCGCTCGCCGCCTCGCCCTGCTCCTCGAGTACGACGGGACGGCATACGGAGGCTCCCAGTACCAGAAGAACGCACCGACGGTGCAGGGCACGCTGGAGCGCGCCTTAGGCAGATTAACAAGCGAACCTATACGGGTGTCCATGGCGGGCCGCACCGACGCTGGTGTGCACGCCAGCGGCCAGGTGGCGTCGTTCCGGACATGCAGTAGATTCACACCGGCAAAGATCGCCGGCGGTGGAAATGCGCTCCTCCCGGGCGACATAACCATCCGGGCCGCAACCGAAACGCCGATCGACTTCGATCCGCGCCGCCAGGCCACCTCCCGGCGGTACCGGTACACGATCGACCTGCGGAAGGCGCGTCCGGCTCTTCTCCGGAACCATGTCTGGCACCTGCGCGACGGCGTCGATCTCGAATCGATGAAATCCGTGACCTCTTCCCTCATCGGCCTTCACGACTTCGCCGCCTTCACCCGGCCAAGCATCGCCCGCGACAACGTGACCACTCGTTGCGTAAACAGGGCATCCTGGGACGACCGGAACGGGCTGGCGATATTTGATATCGAAGCCAACGCTTTCCTCATGCACATGGTGCGGAGGATTGTCGGAACATTGGTCGAAGTGGGAAGAGGTAGGATATCCTCCGACGACTTCGAAAAGCTGGTCAGAGAGGCTCCACCCGGAGAAGCAAGCCGCACAGCACCAGCGCGAGGGTTATGCTTAACAAAGGTTCGCTACGAAAGCGGGTTATTCGATGACGACACAAACGAAGACATATAGCCTCAAGGCTGGAGACATCCAGAAGGAATGGCACGTGGTTGACGCCGCGGATCAGACCCTGGGCCGCCTCGCGTCGAATGTCGCTATCCTTCTCATGGGCAAGCACAAGCCCACCTACTCACCCCACCTCGACATGGGCGACTTCGTCATCGTTGTCAATGCCTCCCGCATCCACGTTACGGGCAACAAGTTGGACGACAAGATCTACTACCGGCACACGGGCTATATGGGAGGCCTCAAGGAGGCCACCCTGCGCGAGCGGATGGAGAAACAGCCGGAGCGTGTCATCGAAGCGGCCGTCAAGGGGATGCTGCCGAGGAACAAGCTCTCAAGGCACGTCCTGCGTCACCTCAAGGTCTACGCCGGCCCAGAGCATCCGCACGAAGCCCAGGTGAACGCCTCGGCGCGCAAGACCAGGAACAACACCGATTCGGAGCAGAAGTAATGGCAGACGAAGAGACAACTAAACCCGCCCAACGACCCGGCAAGTACATATTCGGGACCGGCCGACGAAAAGAAGCGGTCGCCCGAGTACGCCTCTACGAGGGCGGCGGCACCATCGAGATCAACGGAAAACCTTACCTTGACGTCTTCAGCCGTAACCTCCACCAGATCAAGATCCGCAAGCCGCTGGAGATCGCCGGCATGCAGTCCAAGTACGACATCGTCGCCCTCATCAAGGGCGGCGGCATCAGCGCCTGGGCAGACGCTCTCGCCCACGGCACCGCCCGAGCCCTTCTAAAGCACGACGAGTCTCTCCGCAAGGAACTCCGCGCTGCCGGCTTCCTGACACGCGACCCGCGCGTCAAGGAACGCAAGAAGGTCGGCCTGAAGCGCGCCCGCAAGGCGCCTCAGTACACCAAGCGCTAGGAATTAATGCAGCAACCAAAGAAGAGGCGCCCAACGGGTGCCTCTTCTTCAACTTCGTCGTTCTGAAGTCCTGCCGTTAAGCTCCGGTCATCTCCCTTACCGCGTCCAGCACCAAAGGAACCCCTTCCTCCTCGTGTACCTCTGTGTAGATACGCATCAACGGCTCTGTTCCGGACAACCGAATTAGGGCCCACTGCCCATCCTCAAGCACGAATCGCATCCCGTCGTCCCTATCGCACCGCTCAACTGCCAGCCCGGCAATCTCGGCGGGCGCTAACGACGGCAGCAGCCCGGCAATTCGGTCGCGTTCCGCCTCCGTCATGGTGATGTCGATCCGGTCGTAGTAATGAGGGCCGACTTTGCTGTGAATCTCCTTGATCAACTCCGGAAGGCTCACCCGTTTCCTTGCCATCAGGTCGAACACGTAGAGCCCTGACAGGACTCCGTCACGCTCCGGCAGGTGCTCCCTGAACGCGAACCCACCAGACTCCTCCCCCGCGATCAACGCGTCTGTCTCCATCATCTTCGGGCCCAGGAACTTGAACCCCACCCCCGTCTCGTGCACCGGCACGCCGTACAGGTCGCCCAGCTTGTTGATCATGGTCGTCGTCGTTACCGATTTCACCAATGCCCCACGAGCGCCGCAGACCTCCAACCGGTAATAGGCCAGGAGGGCGTAAGTCTCGAGTTGCGTCACGAATCGACCTTCATGATCGATCACTCCGACGCGGTCTGCATCACCGTCTGAGCAGAGTGCAACGTCAGCACCCAACCCCCTCACTGCATCGACGGTGACCTCCAGGTTGCGCTGAATCGGCTCCGGGTTGTGCATCCCCGGAAACGCCGGGTTCACCTCACCCCGTATCTCCATCACCTCGTTCGTGCCGCCTGACAGAAGCTCGCTCAAATAGCCAGCTCCCGCGCCGTGCATAGGATCGATGACCACTTTCAGCCCGGCGTTCCGCAAGCCATCCAGGTCAACCAACGTTCCCAGGTGCGCCAGGTAAGCCGGTCGTGGATCGATCATTTCGATGAGGCCGCTTGAACGCGCATCTTCCAGGCCGCGCCGGGGCACCTCCTTCGTCCACGCCGCCTGCGCGTTCGCCTCGATCTCCACGAGGGTCTCAGGCGGCGCGGCGCCGCCGTACGACGTGCGCACCTTGAATCCGCAGTACGCCGCGGGATTGTGGCTCGCCGTCAGTACTATCGATCCCGCTGCTTCTCTCGCCACGATCGCGTGGCCGATCACCGGCGTGGGCGCGGCGCTATCGCAGAGGAGCACAGGGATGTCGTTGGCTGTCAAGACCTCGGCGACGACGCGAGCGAAGGCGTCAGCCTGGAACCGAGTATCGTAGCCAACCACGACGCCTCGCGACGCGAGGGCTGACTTTCGGACGTACTCAGCAGTCCCCTGTGCGCAGACGGCGACGTTGTCGAACGTGAAGTCGTCGGCGATAATCGCACGCCAACCATCCGTCCCGAACTTGATCGGGCACTCGCCTGTCCTCACTGCACTACCCCACCAGCTCTTTGGCTGCTTCCGAGATGTCCTTCATGCTGTCCACAGGCCGCCAGTACGCCTCGCTTTTGAAGCCGAATAGCCTTCCCTCATCGGCCAGCTTCGGGAACACTGTCGTCTCGTGGTCGCCCTTCTCTGGCAAAAGATCCAGGAATTCGCGGCCCAGAACGTAAATCCCGGCGTTGATCCAGTGCGGCAGCACCGGCTTCTCGCGGAAAGCACTGATCCGACCCTCGTCATCCACGTCAACCACCCCGTACGGGCTTCTCAGCGGCGCCAGCATGACGGTAGCGGCCGCATCTCGCTCCCGGTGGTACGCCAGGATCGGTTCCAGCGACTGGTCGGTGAGGATGTCGCCGTTGCAGGCCATCACCTCCACCTCATCCGGTGGAACAAGCGATGCGCCCAATCGCAGCGCTCCCCCGCGGCCCAGAGGTTCGTCCTCCCGTGAGTACCTGGCTCGGACGCCAAACCGCGAGCCGTCGCCAACGTGTGCTTCCAGGACTTCCGCTTTGTAGCCGCACAGGAACACAACGTCGGTCACTCCGTTGCAAGCCAGCCAATCCAGCTGGTGCTCAACGATTGGCCGCCCGGCGACCAGCACCATGTTCTTCGGCCTGTCCTTCGTCAGCGGCCGAAGCCGCTCACCTTCACCGCCGGCGATGATGAGTGCGAACAAGTCGTGCCGCGTTCTATTCCCTAAGCCGTCGCCTCTGCGGTCAGGCTGGCCGCGGCAGCCTTCAATTGATCAGCGCGGTTCGTCTTCTCCCACGGCAGGTCAAGGTCCGATCGCCCAAAGTGACCGTAAGATGCCGTCTGGAGGTAGATCGGGCGACGCAGGTCCAGGTCGCGGATGATCCCGGTTGGGCTGAGGTCGAACGTCTCCCGTACCAACCGGTCGATCTCCCCAATAGCGATCTTGTGGGTCCCGAAGGTCTCCACCGAGACTCCCAGCGGTTGCGGGTGTCCGATTGCGTAGGAAAGCTCCACCTCGCACCTATCTGCGATCCCCGCCGCCACCAGGTTCTTGGCCACCCAACGCGCGGCGTACGACCCCGAGCGGTCCACCTTGGACGGGTCCTTGCCGGAGTACGAACCACCGCCATGACGACCCACACCGCCGTATGTGTCGACGATGTTCTTGCGGCCGGAAAGACCGGAGTCAGCCGCCGGACCGCCCAGGACAAACGAACCACTCCGGTTGATGTGGATCTCGGTCTCATCGTCGATCCACTCGGACATCACCGGTTGGATGACCTCGCGGCGGATATCCTCCTGCAGTTTCTCGGTCGCCGTACCCGGATCATGCTGTGCGGCAACCACGATCGCCTTCGCGCGCTTCGGCTTCCCGAACTGGTACTCGATCGTCACCTGGGATTTCCCGTCCGGCCGCAGGTACGAGAGGGCGCCGCTCTTCCGCACCACCGTCAGTTGCTTGCAAAGGGCATGCGAGAGGTGAATTGGCAGGGGCATGAGTTCTGCCGTCTCATTGCAGGCGAAACCAAGCATCAATCCCTGGTCGCCTGCGCCCTCATCGTCACCAACAGCGTCATTGATTTCAGACGACTGCTCCTTTACCGACACCAGTACGCCGCAACTCTCGGCGTCGAACTGGAACTCTGGCCGTGTGTAGCCGATATCGGCGATGACCTGGCGCGCCACGCCCGTGAAGTCCACGTAGTGGCTCGTCGTAATCTCACCCGTGATCAGCACGAGTCCGGTTGTCGATACAACCTCGCACGCTACGTGCGCGTTTGGGTCAGCCCGGATGATCTCATCCAGGATCGCGTCCGCGATCTGGTCGCACACCTTGTCCGGGTGCCCCTCCGTCACGCTCTCGGATGTGACAAGCAGCGATGGGCTGCTCATGAACGTCATCGTCATTGGCTCAGTCCTCCTGGATAAAACTCTTAGCTTCTATCTTCCAACGTCTAACTTCTCAGGTCCCCTCTTCCCAGCTTGCCAGGTACTTCATCTGCTGCTCGGTTAGCACGTCGATCTCTATCCCCATCGAGGTCAGCTTTAAGCGTGCCACCTCGTTATCGATCTCTTGCGGCACGGTGTGAACATCCACCGGCAGCCGCTCGTCTCTGCTCGCCAGGAATTGCGCGGCCAGCGCCTGGTTGGCGAAACTCATGTCCATTACGCTCGCCGGATGACCCTCGGCAGCCGCCAGGTTGATCAGGCGGCCTTCTCCCAGTAGGTACAGGCTCCTCCCATCCATTGTCCGGAACTCCTCGACATGGTCCCGCACGGTGCGCCGCGATTCACTCATGTCCGCCAGCGCCGCGATGTTGATCTCTACGTTGAAGTGACCGCTGTTAGCGACGATCGCACCGTCCTTCATCGCCTCGAAATGCTGGTGGTCCAGGACGTTCGTGTCGCCCGTCAGCGTGATGAAGACGTCGCCCAGCCGGGCCGCCTCGTCCATCGTCATCACCTCGTGGCCGTCCATCGTCGCTTCGAGCGCCTTGATCGGGTCGATCTCGGTAACGATCACCCGCGAGCCCAACCCGCGCGCCCTCATTGCCACGCCCTTGCCGCACCATCCGTAGCCCGCCACCACAACGTGCTTTGCAGCCCAGAGCACGTTCGTTGCCCGTGTGATTCCGTCGATTGTGCTTTGGCCGGTCCCGTACCGGTTGTCGAACAGGTGCTTCGTGTTCGCTTCGTTAATTGCAACGATCGGGTATCCCAGCGCTCCATCCTTCGCCATTGCCCGCAGTCGGATCACACCCGTCGTCGTTTCCTCCGTTCCCCCAATGACGCTCTCCAGGACCTCTCTGCGCTCCTTGTGAAGCACCGCCACCAGGTCCGCCCCATCGTCCATCGTCATCTGTGGATTGTTCTCCAGGACCGCATGGATGTGCTTGTAGTACGTCGGGTCGTTCTCGCCCCTTATCGCGAAAACTGAGATGCCGTATCGCGAAACGAGCGCCGCCGCTACATCGTCCTGCGTGGAAAGCGGATTGCTCGCGCACAACCTCACCTCAGCGCCACCCGCCTTGAGCGTGATCATCAAGTTCGCCGTTTCGGTCGTAACGTGAAGGCAGGCAGCGACCCGCACGCCATTCAGCGGCTTATCCCGCTCGAACTGCTCGCGGATCAGCCGCAACACCGGCATCTCGCGGGCTGCCCATTCGATGCGATTCACACCGCCTTCGGTTAGTGCCAGGTCCTTGACGTCGTGCTCGACGATCGACTCAACGTTTACCATGCGCTCTCCTTTACCTTCTCTGCTTCTTCCAGTTCGTTTTCAATCTCTTCTCCCAGCCTGATCGCTGTCTGCCATTCGGGCGTAAAGTCATTCCGCATGGGCGCTAGTCCCAGGAAGGGAAGCTCTTCCCGCTCCCATACCTCGTACACCCTGCGCAACTGCTGTACAGGATCGTCATGATCATCAACGCGCAGGTCACACAATGGGTATTCCTCGTCGGCCACGACGTGAATACCGGCCGACTGCCGACCCCTCCTGTCGCCACCCGCCTCTTGTCCCGACTCCAGCGCGAGCAGAAGGCGCAGCGGCAATTCCTCGTCCCCGTTCAACGCGAACGATGATGCCATCTCCTTCACCACTTCCTCACCGGCGAGTATGTTGCCGATGCAAACATACCCGGCACCTGTGACCGCCCCGGCCCACCTGATGCACCGCTCGCCCGTGTAAGCCGCAGTCCGCCCCTCCTTGTCCACGATTCCAACCTGCCGCAGTTCGCGGCCGGCGTCGCCCTCGATCAACCGGTCCAGCACGCGCTCCGCAGGCAATCCCTGCCCAAGCAGTACAAGCCCATCGATCCCGAGATACGGGTTCACGAACGACTGGCTGGCAATCGCGCCCACGCCGCTCTTTACGTACGGCACCTGGCCGCCCGCCGACAACGCTTTGCTCGACGTTGCGACGCCGAGATTCCCGGTTCGCGGGCATCGAGCCGCGATCGAGAATGTCATGTGGTCGCCGCCCCTTCGAACACCGGGGGCTTCGGGTAGTACTCCATCATCTGTTGAACGCGCTGCGCGGTCGCAGGGTCCTTGATCAGGCTTATCAGGTACAGCGACATATCGATCCCCGCCGACACACCCGCCGCGGTGATCACATTGCCGTCGTGCACCCACCTCTCGTCATTTACTACCGTTGTGTCGCCGCCGAGGTTTTGCAACTCCGCGATCGAGCCCCAGTGGGTGGTCGCTCGCTTCCCTTCCAGGAACCCGGCCTTGTGCAGTACCAGCGCGCCGGTACAGACCGAGGTGACCCAGTCGGCGTTGTTCCCCTGCCGTTGCACGAACTCGATGTGCTTGGGGTTGTTCATCTCGGCCCGAGTACCCAATCCCCCCGGCACCAGGATCACGTCCAGCGCTGGACAATTCTCGTAGCTGTAGTCCACCAGGTACCGAGTCCCAAGGAAGGACTGGACTGCCTTGCCATCCTCGCTTATCAGCACCACTTCCCACTCACCGCCTGTCCCCTTCGCCATCATCGTCAGCGCTTCCCGAGGCCCAATCGCGTCCAAATCCTCGAAGTCCTTGAACAGGACAATTCCTATATGCTTCGTCATCGAATCACAACCTCCTTACCCACTTTCCGGCCTCGCCACGTCGCCATCGTCCTCCGGGCGAAGCTCAGCACGCCTACGGGCTCCTTGCGCACCAGGGGCGTCTCGTGCATGTTGCATACGTACTCGTATCCCAGCTTCTCGTACACCGCGAGCGCCGGACTATTGTCGGCCTCCACCGTCAGGACCACGAGATCACACGAACGCACCAGTTCCGCCGTCACCGCGGAGGTCGCCGCCGTGGCCATTCCTCGCCCGCGGTACTCCGGGTGCGTATAGACGTTCCCCACCACTGCCACCCGCTGCGACCGGGAGAACGTGTGCGTGCCTGCAATCGCCACCAACTGCCCACCCACGAAAGCGCCGCAATAGACGGCGTGCTCCAGGTGTTCCGCCCGATAGGCTGTCGCCGTACCTTCTTGCGAATACAGCTTGTTGATTAACGACAGATCGCCCGATTCCAGTCGCACAGCCGGGCCGTGGACGGGGTGGAAGCTTTCCGCCGTCACCTGCATCCGCTGCATCGTTCGTGGCCTGCTAATTGCGTAGTGCTTCTCGACGACAGGCCTGTGCTCCATGCGCAAACTTCCGAAGGAAAAGCGCGCTCCGGGGTGCAATCCCATCGCCACATCCAGCGCTGCGGGGTCTCCTATCGCGAAGAGGGCCGGGCCTAGCCCGCCGTAGGAGTGCACGAGCAGGGCTTGCTCGCCGTCGGATCCCCGCGACAGCACCCACTCAGCGTCGTAGAACGTCCGCTGATCGAGCTGCGCCAGGGCGTACGCGGAATAAGCTCTCTCCTGCGAGAGCATCGCGCGGATTTCATCGCGGTCGCTTAGCTGTTCGACCGTGTAGATCGCCTTCGCGGAGTCACCTTCGCGGGAAACGGCCGTCATCCGGTTACCTTCTGTTCCACGTACTTGCCAATTATCGGTGCCAGCCGCTCTTGTGTCTCGCGTGGGACCAGGTCCCACGACGTCACGATCGCCGTCTCCAACGCGCTGCCGCAGCCGCACGTTCGCTCCCCGGGCAGTCGTTGCAGGGCCGTCCTCACGGCGCGCCGGGACACGTCCACGTTCTGGAACAAGTTCGCTACGATCATGTCCGCCGTGACGTCCTCGTGGCCTTCGCGCCAGCAGTCGTAGTCGGTACTACATGCCAGCACTGCGAAGCATATCTCTGCTTCTCGCGCCAGTTTGGCTTCAGGCAGCGCCGTCATCCCGATGACATCGGCGCCCCACGTCCGATACAGGCTCGATTCAGACCGCGTCGAGAAGGCCGGGCCTTCCATTACGACGTAAGTGCCACCGTTGTGCACGGTTGCCTCGGTCTCCCGCACCGCACCCGTGAGAAGACCGCGAAGTTGGGGGCAGAACGGATCGCCGAAAGCCACGTGGGCGACGATTCCATCGCCAAAGAACGTCGACGTACGCCCTCGCGTCCGGTCGATCAGTTGGTCCGGCACCACCATGTGAAGCGGCTCGATGTCCTCGCGCAGACTCCCCACGGCGCTCACGCTGATCACCGACTCCACACCCAGCGACTTCAGCGCCCAAAAGTTGGCGCGCGCTGGTATCTCCGACGGCAGCAGCCTGTGGCCGACGCCGTGGCGCGGCAAAAACGCTACGCGTTGGCCATCCAGTGTCCCCACCGTGATCGTATCGCTTGTCGGCCCGAAGGGCGTGCCAATCGTGAGCGACTCCGTGTCGCTCAACCCCTCCATTTGATAGAAGCCGCTGCCGCCTATGACCGCAGCCCGTATTTCGCCGTTAGCCACGTGCGACCGCCTTCTCCCGGAACAGAGTTGCCAGGCTCGTCTGGTATGGGGCCCTGGCGACTCCCGCGTCCGTGACGATTGCACTGATGAACCTCGCCGGTGTCACGTCGAACGCTGGATTGAGTACCGCCGCACCGTCCGCCGCCACCGTAACCCCGCCGAACGCCTTAACCTCATCCGAATCGCGCTGCTCGATTGGAATCCCTTCGCCGGATGTCGTCTCAAGATCGATGGTGCTCAAAGGAGCTGCGACGTAGAACGGGATGCCGTTCTCCCTCGCCAATACCGCTTGCTGGTAGGTGCCAATCTTGTTCGCAGTATCTCCGTTCGCCGCGATCCGGTCCGCCCCCACAACCACCGCTCCGACTTCACCACGGCTCATCAGATGTCCTGCCGCACTGTCGGGGATCAGGGACACGGGTATTCCGTCCCGAGCCAGCTCCCACGCCGTCAAGCGCGCTCCCTGGAGCAGCGGACGAGTCTCCGTCGCGATCACTCCCTCGAGATTCCCCGCGTTCCAGGCGCTGCGCACCACTCCCAGCGCCGTCCCGTATCCCCCGGTCGCCAGAGCACCGGCGTTGCAGTGAGTCTGGATCGTCGTGCCGGCGCGGATCAATTCAGCCCCGTATGCACCGATTCGCTCACACGCCGCGACGTCCTCCCGATGGATCGCGATTGCTTCCTCCTCCAGCGCTGCCTTAATCGTAAGCACATCCGTCACCGTGCCGACCTTGTCCAGCATCCGGTCAATCGCCCACGAAAGGTTCACCGCCGTCGGCCGCGTCTCACGCAGCTTTCCCGCCGCGTCCCAGATCTCGGCCAGGAGCGCATCCTTGATGGGCGCGCGCGAATGAGCGGCCACGGCCGCAATCCCGTAGGCTGCCGCAATGCCGATCAATGGAGCGCCGCGTACCCGCAGGCTCCGGATCGCTTCCGCCAGCACCTCGACCTCGGCGGTCTCCACCCACACCTCCTCCTTCGGAAGGCGCGTCTGGTCGAGAAACCGCACGCGGTTCTTTGCGGTCCATTCGATAGGTTCAAACACCCGGCTGTACTCCAGTTGTCATAAACAAAAGAAAAGACTTCTCGCGCGGTGGAGAAGTCTGGATTGACTCCCTCATCTCTCCCCGTTCGGGGTCGGAGTTGGCACCGTGCTCAATTTGAACCGGTTGCCGGGCTTCAGCGGGCCGTTCCCTCCACCGCTCTAGATAAGGATCCGTATTTAATTCTGCCCGAATGCTACCCGTCGTCAGACACAAAAGTCAAGGCGAATCAGTCGTAGCGGATAAGCGCCAGGACGCCGTAGCCGTCCAGCTTCTCCCGCCCGTTCAGGAACCCCAACTCCACGAGGAACGCGAAGCTATGAACGCGCCCCCCGATCAACTCAACTAGCTTCGCTGCAGCCAGCGCCGTTCCCCCCGTCGCCAGCAGGTCATCGATCACCACCACCCGGTCTCCCTTCGCGAGCGCGTCTTTGTGGATATCCAGCTGCCCGGTACCGTACTCGAGCGAATACTCGACGCTCATCACCTCCGCCGGCAGCTTCCCCGGCTTCCTCACCGGAATTAGCGGCAGCCCCAGGTTGTAAGCCAGCGGTGCTCCGAACAGGAACCCCCGCGACTCCACGGACACGATCGCCCTTAGTTCCGCGTCCCGGAACGCGTCCGTGAACGTGTCGATCACGTGCCGCGTCGCCCCGGAATCCTGCAGCAGCGGCGTGATGTCCTTGAAGATGATCCCCGGCTGCGGAAAGTCCGGGATGTCCCGGATGAACCCTTTCAGTTCTTCGTTCGAAGTGATGGATGTCATCTGGAATCGCAGTATACGCGCCCCTGTTTCCCATTTCCCATTTCCTCTAAACTCGCTGCATGACCGACGCGAGCGAACTCAAGACCCGCGCTATCTCAACCATCGACGCCCGACGCGATGAACTTATCGCCCTCTCCCTCCGCATCCACGAAACCCCCGAGCCCGCTTACGAAGAGCACAAGTCCGCCGCGATGCTTGAGGACTTCCTTGAGACCAACGGCTTTCGCGTCGACCGCGGTGTTTGCGAACTGCCGACCGCCTTCAACGCTACCATCGGCAGCGGCTCCCCACGTGTCGCTTTCGTCGCCGAATACGACGCCCTGCCCGGTGTCGGTCACGGTTGCGGCCACAACATAATTGGCACCGCCGCCTGCGCCGCCGGCATCGCCGTGAAAGACCTTCTCGCCGACGCCGGCGGCGGCACGGTACAGGTCATCGGCACTCCCGCCGAGGAGGCCGCGGGAGGCAA